>CAXEZH010000159.1:0-8382 GCA_964000695.1 uncultured Mycolicibacterium sp.
CCGGCCGTGATCATCGGCAGGCCGTTCGTCGCTTCGGGACTATCCGGTCGCGTCTGCGCTTCGGTCATGGCACTGATGATCCCCTATCTGTCGGCTGTCCTGCTAGCGAGATCGGTCATTGTGTGCAGCCGAAGAGGCACCGTGCTCGACTGCCCGAGCGGTCGCTGCCCCCAAACCGAGGCGCCGGGCTTGGGCGAGGTCCTCAGGGGTGTCGATGTCGTGCCGCAGACCGGGCCAGGCGCCGGTCAGCTCGACCGCCCCCGAGTCGCGATGACGCCGCGCGGAATCGGTCCCGAACCGGGGTGCCAGCGCGACGCCGAACGAGAACAGCGCCGACGTCCCCGTTCCGTGGCGGTCGGCCACGAAGCTGTGTCGGTGGCTGCGCGCCGCGGAGATCGCCTCGGCAAGCTCCGTCGTGCGCAGCGCCGGCAGATCACCTTGCAACGCAACGACGTTGGAGGCTTCTCGGCGCGCGTGTGCGTCCGCCGCCCGCAGCGCATTGTTCAGCGGATCCCGATGACCGTCGGGGGTCGGGTCCGCGAGCACCAGACTGCCGAGCCCTCGAGCGGCCTCGGCGGCCGTGTGGTCGGGGGTGACGACGATGACGGTCGACACGGCCGGTACCGCGGCTGCTGCGGTGATGGTGTCGACGAGCATCGCCAGGACGACGTCTTCTCGGGCGGGTCCCGAAAACACCGGAGCCAGCCGTGTCTTGGCAGCACTGAGCCGTTTGACGGCGATCACCAGACCGACGTCGGCCACGGTGTTGTCGCTGCCGCTCACGAGGCCATCCTGCCAGCCCTGCGGTGCCCGCTACGCTGAAGCCGTGGTCGAGGCGGCGGTGATGGGTGCGGGAGCGTGGGGATCAGCACTGGCCAAAGTGCTCGCCGATGCAGGCAACCGCGTGACACTGTGGGCCCGTCGCCCGGAACTGGCCGATGAGATCAATCGCACCCACCGCAACCCCGACTACCTCGATGTGGCGTTGCCCTCCGCCATCCGCGCCACCAGCGATCACACCGAAGCGCTCGCCGGTGCCTGCACGGTGCTGCTCGCGGTCCCGTCGCAGTCGCTGCGGGCCAACCTGACGACTTGGTCCGACTGCATCGGGCCCGATGCCACCCTGGTCAGCCTCGCCAAGGGCATCGAACTGGACACCCTGATGCGGATGAGCCAGGTAATCACCCAGGTGACCGGTGCCGATCCGGCCCGAGTCGCCGTGCTCACCGGTCCGAATCTGGCCAGCGAGATCGCGCGCGAGCAGCCGGCCGCCACCGTGGTGGCATGCAGTGACTCCGGCCGGGCAGTGACCGTTCAGCGGGCACTGGCCACCGGATACTTCCGCCCCTACACCAACTCCGATGTCATCGGCGCGGAGGTCGGGGGTGCCTGCAAGAACGTCATCGCGCTGGCCTGCGGCATGGCTGCCGGTTCAGGTCTGGGTGAGAACACGGCGGCGGCCATCATCACCCGCGGCCTTGCCGAGATCATGCGGCTGGGAATCGCCTTGGGTGCCAAGCCCGCCACGCTGGCCGGGCTCGCCGGTATCGGGGACCTCGTGGCGACCTGCATGTCCGAGCATTCGCGCAACAGATCGTTCGGTGAGCGGCTGGGCCGGGGCGGCACCATGCAGGCGGCGATGGCTGCCACCAGCGGCCATGTCGCCGAAGGCGTCACCTCCTGTCAGTCGGTGCTCGCCCTGGCCGCCAGCTACGACGTCGAGATGCCGCTGACCGAGGCCGTGCACCGCGTGTGCCACAAGGGACTGTCCGTCGATGAAGCGGTGGCGCTGCTCCTCGGCCGTTCCACCAAGCCGGAGTAGCGTCATGGCCCGGGCACCCGGAGATTCCACTCGTAGTGTGAAAGCCGTTGGTACCGAACCGATTCCCGGTTCACCCATTGGCCCGGTGCCGACTTCGGCGGCGGCCTACCACTTGTCGCGCGACGAGGACGCGGGAGTGGACACCTACGGTCGGGCGTCGAATCCGTCGTGGCGGCATCTGGAGTCGGCGCTGGCCCAACTCGAGGGCGCCGCCGCGGCGGTGACATTCGGTTCGGGCATGGCCGCCCTGTCGGCGGTGTTGCGGACCCTGGCCGAGCCGGGGCGCACCGTAGTCGTCCCCGCCGATGGGTACTACCAGGTGCGCGCATACGCCGAGGAATTCCTGGCCGCTCGCGGAGCAAAGGTGGTCCAGGCGAGCTGCGCAGAAATGTGCGACGCGGCCGTCGGCGCCGACGTGGTGCTCGCCGAGACGCCGTCGAATCCCGGTCTCGATGTCGTCGACCTGCATCGCCTCGCGCTGACCTGCCGCTCGCAGGGCACAGTGCTCGTCGTCGACAACACCACCGCGACGCCGCTGGGCCAGCAACCGTTGTCGCTGGGCGCCGACCTGGTGGTCGGCAGCGCCACCAAGGCGCTCTCCGGTCACCACGACGTCCTGGCCGGTTACGTCGCCGGCAGCCGTCCCGATCTCATCGAGCGCGTGCTGCGTGAGCGGCTGCTGGCCGGTTCGATTCTCGGCGCGTTCGAAGCGTGGCTGGTCCTGCGCAGCCTGGGTTCGGCCGGTCTGAGGTTCGAGCGTCAATGCCACAACGCCGCTGCGGTGGCGCTGATGCTCAGTGCCCACCCCTCGGTGCGTTCCGTGCGCTATCCCGGTCTCCCCGACGATCCGTCGCATCCGGTCGCCGCAGCGCAGATGCGCCGCTTCGGAGGCCTGGTGTCGGTGGAACTGGCTGACGCCGATGCGGTGCACGCGTTGGTCGAACGCAGTCAACTGCTGGTCGCGGCGACGAGCTTCGGCGGAATCCACTCCTCGGTGGACCGCCGCGCTCGGTGGGGTGATCCGGTCAGCGCCGGTTTCGCCCGGATCTCTCTGGGCATCGAGGACACCGACGACCTGCTCAGCGACCTCGACGAGGCGCTCAACGCCCTGTGACGTCTCAGGCCAGGCCCGCGTCCTCCGGGCCGGACGGTAGCCTCTCTAGGTTGTGACTGCCCGCACCCGTGTCGCCGTCGTCTACGGCGGCCGCAGTTCCGAGCACGCGATCTCCTGCGTCTCGGCAGGCAGCATCCTGCGCAACCTCGACCCCGAGCGCTTCGAGGTGGTCGCCGTCGGCATCACCCCCGAGGGGTCCTGGGTGCTCACCGACGCCAAGCCCGAGACGCTGGCCATCACCGACGGCACGCTGCCCGGGGTGAACGGGGCGTCCGGCACCGAGTTGGCGCTGGCCGCCGACCCCGGACGGCGGGGTCAGCTGGTGTCGCTGGGTGAGGGCGCCGGCGAAATGCTGGCCGCCGTCGACGTGGTCTTTCCGGTGCTCCACGGCCCCTATGGCGAGGACGGCACCATCCAGGGCCTGCTCGAACTGGCCGGCGTGCCGTATGTGGGGGCCGGGGTGTTGGCGTCGGCGGCCGGCATGGACAAGGAATTCACCAAGAAGCTGTGGGCGGCCGAGGGGCTGCCGATCGGTGATCACGTGGTGCTGCGTCCGAAACGGGCCACGTTGTCACTGGAGGAGCGGGAGCGCCTGGGCCTTCCGGTCTTCGTCAAACCCGCACGCGGCGGCTCGTCGATCGGGGTCAGCCGGGTCGACAGCTGGGATCAACTGCCCGCAGCCATCGACGGGGCCCGCCGGCACGATCCGAAGGTCATCGTCGAAGCCGCAGTGGCCGGTCGGGAGCTGGAGTGCGGCGTGCTCGAGTTCCCGGACGGACGCATCGAGGCGAGCACGGTAGGTGAGATCCGGGTCGCCGGCGTGCGGGGCCGGGAAGACGGTTTCTACGACTTCGAGACGAAATACCTCGAGGACGGCGCCGAACTCGACGTACCGGCCAAGGTCGACGAAGACGTCGCCGAGCAGATCCGCGCGTTGGCAGTTCGTGCGTTCACGGCGATGGACTGCCAGGGTCTGGCCCGCGTCGACTTCTTCCTCACCGACAACGGCCCGGTGATCAACGAGATCAACACCATGCCGGGATTCACCACCATCTCGATGTACCCGCGGATGTGGGCGGCCAGCGGGGTGGACTACCCGACCCTGCTTGCCACGATGGTCGACACTGCGATCGCCCGGGGCACCGGTCTGCGCTGAGCGCTCGCCGAGTGTGCAACTTTTGCGAAAATCCGGCCTCGGATTCGCGCTGAGTTCACTGTCGTCGCGGCTACCGCGCCGGTGCCGGATCGATCGGTTGTTCCGGCAGCGTCTCGGCGATCGCCGCGGAGAGCCTCTGGATGGGCGTGGGTCCGGAGCCTGCGGGGAGCGTGAGCGCCACGTACACCGGCCGGTCCACGGCGAACCAGGTGCTGCGACCGGCCGCTGCTTCGCCCGGCCCAGGGGCACCTGCCCCCGCTTCGCCCGCTCCGGCTCCACCCGCCCCCGCTTCGCCCACCCGGAACCACTGCACCGCGTCCACCATCTGCAGCGGCGCACCGACGACGAACTCGGCGGGGCGGTCCACACCGCAGCGCAGAATCAGGGCCTCACTCCCGGCGTCCGATTGCCAGGCGGCGGTGCCCGTCGGCGCCGGCTCGACCACCGGGGCGCGCTGATAGTCGCCCAGCTGATCGGGCAGCGCGCCGATGAGCGCGCCGCATTCGGGGCTCTCGGCGCGGGGGGCGGGCACGGTGGAGATCGCAATCGGTTCCGGCGCGGGCTGACGCTGGCGCACCGCGGCGACCGCCAGAACCGCGACCACCGCGCCGACCGCGACGACGAGCGCGACGATCAACACCGCTTTCGGCGGTCCGTCACCGGTCTGGCTGTTCACCCGCCAAACTCTAGGGTGCCGCCCCGTCGGCGATCGGGCAGGTCAACGTCCGGGTGATGCCGGGCACCTGCTGGACGCCGGGCACGACCGAGGACTCCAGCTCGGCCAGTGTCGGCGCACCGACGCGGACCACCACGTCATAGGGACCGGTGACGTATTCCGACGACAGCACGCCGCTCAGGCCCGCGAGCTGCTTGGCGACGACTTCGGCGCGACCGACCTCGGTCTGGATCAGAACGAAAGCCTCGACCACGCCGCAACACCTCCATCTGGCTGCATAGACTCCACGCCGCAGGAGCCAAACGTACCGCAGGTGCGTCCGGTGTTCAGGGCACGCGGCAGTGCGCGGGCGACGAGAGGAATCCACAGATGACCGGCGATGGTCCCGGCGCGACGCTGGCGGAGTCGGGTGAGTTCGCCGTCATCGACCGGTTGGTGGCGGGTCGTTGCCAGCCGCCGTGGGTGCCGCTCGGACCCGGTGACGACGCTGCAGTCATCTCCTGCCCGGACGGACGTACCGTGGTGAGCACCGACATGCTCGTCGAGGACCGCCATTTCCGCTTGGACTGGTCGTCGCCCCACGACGTCGGTCGCAAAGCCATCGCCCAGAACGCGGCCGACATCGAGGCGATGGGCGGGCGCGCAACCGCATTCGTCGTCGGCTTCGCCGCGCCGGGGCACACGGTCACCGCGCATGCCGTCGACCTGGCCGATGGCATGTGGCACGAGGCGGATCTGATGGGTGCCGGCATCGTCGGCGGTGACCTGGTGTCCGGCCCGCAGTGGGTGGTGTCGGTGACGGCGCTGGGGGATCTCGGCGGGCGGACTCCGGTGCGGCGCAATGGCGCCCGTCCCGGCGACATCGTCGCGCTGGTCGGAGATCTGGGCCGCTCGCATGCCGGTTACGAACTGTGGCGCAATGGAATCGAACAATTCGACGAGTTGCGCCGGAGGCACCTCGTGCCGCAGCCGCCGTACGGGCAGGGAGAGGTCGCCGCGCGCACGGGTGCGACGTCGATGACCGATGTCTCCGACGGTTTACTGGCCGACCTCGGGCACGTTGCCTCCGCGTCGGAGGTTTCCGTCGACATCTCGCTGGACCTGCTCGCCGCCGACCTCGACGCTGTCGCTGCGGCAGGCGCGGTGATCGACGCCGATGTCCGGCAATGGGTGCTGGGCGGCGGCGAAGACCACGCGCTGGTCGCGACCTTCCCCACGGATCCGCCCCCCGGCTGGCGGCGCATCGGTCGCGTGCTGGATCACCCGGGTTCGCAGCCACGGGTCACCGTCGACCGTGTCCCGTGGCACGGCACCGCGGGCTGGGAGTCGTTCCGGGTCGACTAGGTTGGCCTGTCGTGACGGCACGCCCACTTACCGAGTTGATCGATCAGTCCTGGGCCGACGCCCTGCAACCGGTCCAAGCCCAGGTAGCGACGATGGGCGAATTCCTGCGCGCCGAACTGGCCGCAGGACATCGCTATCTGCCGACCGGCCCGAACATCTTGCGGGCCTTCACCTTTCCGTTGGACCAGGTGCGGGTACTGATCGTCGGCCAGGACCCCTACCCGACGCCGGGTCACGCCGTCGGGTTGAGTTTTTCCGTGGCACCCGACGTTCGGCCGCTGCCGCGCAGCCTGGCCAACATCTTCACCGAATATTGCGCTGACCTCGGACACCCCGCGCCCACCTCCGGTGACCTGACCCCCTGGTCGCACCAAGGTGTGATGTTGCTCAACAGGGTGCTGACAGTGCGTCCGGGCGAACCGGCGTCGCACCGGGGTAAAGGCTGGGAGGCCGTCACCGAATGCGCCATCAGGGCCTTGGTGGCACGGCGTCAGCCGCTGGTGGCAGTGCTGTGGGGGCGTGACGCGGCCACACTGAAGCCGATGCTGGGGGAGAACGCGTCCATCGAGTCGGCGCATCCGTCACCGTTGTCCGCCTCGCGCGGCTTCTTCGGATCCAAGCCGTTCAGCCGTGCGAACGAATTATTGGAGAAGATGGGCGCCGACCCGGTGGACTGGCGGTTGCCCTGACGAGATCAGGGCACCGGTGACGGAGTCACCTCAGGCATCTCCGGTGACGGAACGTCGACCGAAGGCATGTCCGGTGACGGAACGTCGACCGAAGGCATGTCCGGTGACGGAACGTCGACCGAAGGCATCTCCGGTGACGGAACGTCGACGTCCGGCGAGGGAACCTCGATGGTGTTCTCGCCCTCGGTCGTCTCGGACGTGGTTTCCGTCGTCTCGGTGGTCGTCGTCTGGTTGTCGTTGGCTGAGTCATCACCGCATGCCGTCAGCAACCATCCCGCGGCGAGAGCCCCGGAGACAGCGATCAGAGCGTGGCGAGAGATTCCGGCGTGCAACATTTGTGTGCTCATTCCCATCCGGCCGGACCCTGTGCCCGGCCTCAGGGAGACGCGATACCCGAAGGAGTCGCCGGTAAACGAGCGGACGTCACACCGGCGCGAACGTGCTCAGCCTCGGCTGACCTTGCCGGCCTTCAGGCAGGAGGTGCATACGTTGACACGCTGCTTGTTGCCGCCCGGACGCGCCACGGCGCGCACGGACTGGATGTTCGGATCCCACCGGCGGCTGGTCCGGCGATGGGAGTGTGACACCGACTTGCCGAAGCCGGGGCCCTTCCCGCAGATCTCGCACACGGCAGCCATAAGTAGAACTCCTCGATATCAGTACGTGGGGTCTGGGTCCTGGGGCCGCAGCTGACCGCGGCTCGACCCGACAACCCGACCAGAATACCGACCGGTGCAGTGAACACCAAAAAAGCGGCCGCACCCCCGCCATCCACAGCGGCTCGACGGCAGCACGCGGCGCTGTCCGCGGCACTGGCTAGGCTGGCGCCCACGGCGTCAGCGCGGGGCTGGGTCGCGGGAGCCGCACGTGTCTGGAGGTGGCGATGTCGGCTGGACTGCTCGACGCGTCTGCCCTGCGGGCGTGGGCGCACAACGCGGTCGCCGACCTGATCAGCCACACCGATGAGATCAACCGGCTCAATGTCTTCCCCGTGGCCGACGCCGACACCGGCACCAACATGCTGTTCACGATGCGCGCCGCATGGGCGCAGGCGGACGCCCACTCCGAGGCCGACGACGCCGCCACGGTGGCGGCCCGGCTCGCCGACGGTGCGTTGCGCGGAGCCCGGGGCAACTCAGGGGTGATCCTGTCGCAGATCCTGCGCGGTCTGGCCGACGTTAGCGCCGAGGCGGCCGCGGACCGGGGCGGGGGACTGTCCGACATCGACGGGGCACTGTTGGCGGCGGCGTTCCGGCACGCCGTCAGCCTCGCGGTGACCTCGATGGGCCAGCTCGTCGCGGGCACCATCGTGTCGGTGCTGCAGGAGGTCGCCTCCGCGGCCGAGGTCGCGGCGGGAACGGGCGCGGTGCTGGCCGAGGTGGTCGCCGAAGCGGGCCGGGCGGCGGCCGCCGCCCTGGAGCGAACCCCGACCCAACTCGAGGTGCTGGCCGCCGCGGGCGTGGTGGACGCCGGCGGTCGCGGGTTGCTCGTCCTCCTCGACGCGCTGAGCAGGACGCTGACCGGTCATGCGCCCCCACGCCCGGTCTATCTGCCCTCTCCGGCCGCGGCCGCTGTGGCACC
>CAXEZH010000160.1:0-8517 GCA_964000695.1 uncultured Mycolicibacterium sp.
CCGTGGCGATCGTGCTGATCGTCGGATCGCACGCCGAGCTGTTCGAAGTGTGGGGCGGTGCACACGTGCTGCTGGGAGTTGCCGGGTACAACTTCGGCCGCTTCTGTCTGACCCCGCTGCCACGCCGGGACCGCAGCCGTCACCTGCGTTCGACGATCGCCTGGATCGCCGTGCCCTCGATCGCGTGGATCGCGCTGATGCTCGCGCTCACCGACGATTATCACCCGACGAATCTGCTTCTGCTGCAGAAGGTTCTGGGCCCCGACGGCAGCATGACGGCCGGCCGGCTGTGGTTCGTCGAGGCGCTGGTGTGGATTCTCGTCGCACTCGCGGTGGTGTTCTGGTGGCCGGTGGCCGACCGCGTCGAGCGTCGACGCCCGTTCGTGGTCGCCATGGCCTTCCTGGTGTTCGGCCTGGCGCTGCGCTACGACGTGCTGGGTCTGGGGCTCGGCAACGATGCCTGGTTCACGGTGTTGACCTTCTGGTTCTTCGCGGCCGGCTGGGCGGCGTCGAAAGCGTCGGCGGAGTGGCAGCGCGCGCTGGTGACCGTGGTGCTCGCGGTCGGCCTGTACGGCTACTTCGACGAGACGTACCGGACGGTGTTGGTGTTCGCAGGTCTGACCCTGCTGATCTGGCTGCCTGCGATTCGCTGTCCCGCCGGGGTGTCGGTGCTCGCCGGATGGCTCGCCGAGGCGTCGCTGTTCACCTACCTGACGCACTACCAGGTCTACGCGCTGTTCGACGGACACCCGCTCCCCGGGGTGCTCGCCTCCCTGGTCGTCGGGATCCTGCTCACCAAGGCGGTGTCGCTGTTGCGCAACCGCTTCAGCCGCGACGCGCAGATGGCCGACGCGGCGACCGCCTCCCGGTAGAACCTGCCCTGGTTGCGACCCCGTCCGGGCCGCCGCTATATTTTCGGCTACCCGAAAAATCGGATAGCAGCTCCCGAAACTCCAGGTATTGCGTGTGATGACCGGACCTCGCCGCGTGGCGGCGATCCTGACCGTGCTCGCCACGGCAGTGGCGTGCGCGTGCGCGCCGGGTAGGGACGCTGACTCGGACGGCGGTGGCCGCCCGGTGGTGCTGACCACCTTCACGGTGCTGGCCGATATCGCCGCCAACGTCGCCGGCGAGCACCTGCAGGTCGAGTCCATCACCAAACCCGGCGCCGAGATCCACGGCTACGAACCGACGCCCGGCGACATCAAGAAGGCCGCCAGGGCCGATCTGATCCTCGACAACGGCTTGAATCTGGAGGCGTGGTTCGCCCAGTTCGTCGACGACATCGACGTGCCGCACGTCGTGCTCAGCGACGGTATCGAGCCGATCAGCATCAGCGCGGATGCCTACGCCGGATTGCCCAACCCGCATGCCTGGATGTCGCCGCTGAACGTGCAGGTCTACGCCGACAACGCCGCGGCGGCCTTCGCCGACCTCGACCCTGCACACGCCGCGGACTATCAGGCCAACGCCGCGCGATACCGCGCCGAACTCCAGCGTGTCCAGGACGATCTGGTCGACCGCTTGCGCGCGGTGCCGAACTCGCAACGGGCACTGGTGACCTGCGAGGGCGCCTTCTCCTATCTGGCTCGCGACACCGGGTTGACGGAGAAGTACATCTGGCCGGTGAACGCCGAGCAACAGGCGACGCCGCAACAGATCGTTTCCACCATCGATTTCGTCGCGGACAACGAGGTTCCTGCCGTGTTCTGCGAGTCGACGGTGTCCGACGCGCCGATGCAGCGGGTGGTGGAGGCCACCGGCGCCCGCTACGGCGGCACCCTGTACGTCGACTCGCTGTCGGCCGCCGACGGCCCGGTGCCCACCTATCTCGAGTTAATCCGCCACGACGCCGACACCATCGCCGCGGCGCTGACGGCCAGCCGCACGCCGTGACGCCGGCGATCGCCGTCGATTCCGTCACCGTTCGGTACGGCTCGGTGCCCGCCCTCGACGACGCCACGGTCCACCTCGGCTCGGGTCGGGTGTGCGGACTGGTCGGCATGAACGGCTCGGGCAAGTCAACGCTGATCAAAGCGATCATGGGCATCGTGCGGCCCCTCGCCGGCGCCGTGACGATCAACGGCGGCAGCCCCGCCGCGGCGCGGCGGGCAGGGCTCATCGGCTACATGCCGCAGAGCGAGGACGTCGACTGGCAGTTCCCGTTGTCGGTGCGCGATGTCGTGCTGACCGGGCGGTACGGCCACATGGGCCCCACCCGACGGACCCGCCCGGCGGACCGGGCCGCGGTCGCGGACGCGCTGGAGCGGGTGGAACTCACCGACTACCGGGACCGCCAGATCGGGCAGCTGTCGGGCGGACAGCGCAAACGGGCGTTCCTGGCGCGGTGCATCGCCCAGGGCGCCTCGATCCTGCTGCTCGACGAACCCTTCGCCGGCGTCGACAAGCGCACCGAAGCCACGATCAGCCGACTGCTGCGTGACCTCGCCGCCCGCGGCGCGACGATCCTGGTGTCCACGCACGACCTGCAGGCCTTACCCGGGCTGGCCGACGAAGCCGTGCTCTTGATGCGCACGGTGTTGATGCATGCCGCGCCCGGCGAGGTGCTGCAGCCGCAGAATCTCGCGCGGGCGTTCGGAATCGACGTGTTGGGCGAAAGCCGGGAGAGCTGATGGGTGTCGTCGATTTCCTGGTCGAGCCGATGCAGCTGGACTTCATGGTGCGCGCCACGTTGATCACCCTCACCGCGTCGGCGGTCTGCGCCACGTTGTCGTGCTGGCTGGTCCTCATCGGCTGGTCGCTGATGGGTGACGCGGTCTCGCATTCCGTCTTGCCCGGGGTGGTGCTGGCCTACGTCGCCGGCGTCCCGTTCGCGGTCGGCGCGGTGATCTGCGGCTTCCTGGCGGTGGCGCTCATCGGCGTGGTGCGCAACACCAGCCGAGTCAAGGAGGACGCCGCCATCGGGGTGGTGTTCACGACGTTCTTCGCCCTCGGGCTCACGCTGGTGTCGGTGACGCCCAGCCACGTCGACCTCAACCACATCATCTTCGGCAACCTGCTGGGAGCCTCGCGCTCAGACCTGATCCAGGTGCTGGTCATCGGCGCGGGCGTGATGATCGTGCTGCTCGCCAAGCGCCGCGACTTCACCCTCTACGCATTCGATCCCACGCACGCCCACGCCATCGGCCTGAACCCGCGACGGCTGGGTGCGGTGTTACTCGGCCTGCTGGCGCTGACGGCCGTGGTCGCGCTGCAGGCTGTGGGGGTGGTGCTAGTCGTGGCGCTGCTGATCACCCCGGGAGCGACCGCCTATCTCCTCACCGACCGGTTCGCCAGGATGCTGCTCATCGCGCCCGGCCTCGCGACACTCTGCGCGATGGTGGGCCTGTACGCCAGCTATTACCTCGACACCGCATCCGGGCCGATGGTGGTCCTGGTCAACGGCATCGTGTTCACGCTGGTCTACCTGTTCAATCCCCGGCGCGGGGTCGTCACCGCGCGGCTGCGGAAGCCTGTCCCGCGTGCGTCCGGCGTGGACGCGTCGGCCGCCAGGTGAGCAGCATCGCCAGTAGCACCTCGGATAGTCACAGGACGGTAACGGTCCCAGCCATTGCGAATACGCGGCGGCGTACGGGGCATTGCTTCATACAGCCCTTCTGAGCGGATCGCGTCGATGCGCGGTGATCTGCCGGATGCTTTGAACAGCAGCGCGACACTCTCCGGCCCTGGCGCAGAGGGGACCCTCCGATTCCTTCGACCCTCCAACCGCGGTGACAACGGCTCTGCTCCCCAGTGACACGCCGTCTGCGAAGGGGCCATCCCGCTCGGGCACGGCAACGTCGATGCCACACGCCCATCAACACCGAAGACCGTCAACAACAGAGGAAGTGAGCGGCAATGACTCATGCGACAACGAAAGCGCAAGAGCATGCGGGCGGTGTGCGAACGAACGTCGCGCGTGTGGGTCTGGTCGGTATGGGTCTGCTCTACGCACTTTTAGGTCTGTTGGCGATCAATGTGGCAACCGGCGATCGCGCCACCGCGACCAGGGCCGGTGCGGTTCAGGCGGTCGCCCAGGCACCCTTCGGGAGGTTCCTGCTCATCGGGCTGACGGTGGCGCTCGTCGCGCTGGTCATCTGGAAGATCACTCAGGCGATCGCCGGTGACCCGGTCGAAGGGTCGGAGGCAACTGACCGGATCAAATACGTGGTCAAGGCGCTGCTGTTCGGCACCGCCGCGCTGAGCGCCATAGCAATCCTGATCGCCAACTGGGGCATTTCAGCTCCGGTGTCCGGCAGCGGCAGCGGCGCCAACCAACAACAGGCCACCGCGGTGGTCATGGGGTTTCCCGGTGGGCGGTGGATCGTCATGGCCGTCGGTCTCGCGGTGATAGGCCTGGGCTGCTATCAGATTTTCCGCAACACGGTGAATAGCGAGTTCATGGAGCGCCTCCACGTCAGCGGCGACGGGGAGCGCGTCGTCACGGCCGTCGGTCGGCTCGGCTATGCCGGAAGTGGCGCCGTCACCATCGGTGTCGGGGTCTTTCTGTTCCTGGCTGGTGTGCGGTACGACCCCGACAACGTCAAAGGGCTCTCGGGGCTACTGACCGAACTCTCCGGCAACGGGTGGGGGCAGCTGGCGCTGTGGCTGATTGCGTTCGGCCTTCTCGCCTACGGGCTGTTCGCCCTCGCCGAAGCCCGCTACCGGCGCGCCACCTGAAATCAGGACCGCTGAGCAACGCCGGGCAAGGATAATCCGACGGTCAGCCGGCCGCGTGGCGCCGAAGGTGGTCGTGGTCCTGTGGAGCGCCGACAGCGTCAGCCTGCCGGGCGGTGTGCTGCTGAAGTCGCGTGAGCGACGCTTGCAGGCTGCGACGGCCGCAGGACACGCAGAGGACGGAATCGGCGACGCGCGGTCGACGGCGGCAACTGGTGCATCGGTTGTCGTGGGCCATGCTGCACCTCCTAGACATTTCGATCGGGTGGCCGCGTTGGATCAAGCCTCCCCCAGAGCGGTCTGCGCGCGCCAGCCACGGTGGCTGTGCGCTTTCTGTGCATCACCTGTACGAGTCGCGCGCCGACGGTGTAGCGCTCAAGCCAGCTCGATCAAGTGTCGGGTGGCCCGTCTGTGACTGTCGGCGACCCGGCCCTCGGCGGTCTGCCCAGGGTGAGATCGACCCCAGGGTTGCCCGTCACCAGCGATCGCGCGGTGCCGCGGCCATTATGTCGATCTCGACTCGAGGGGACTGCCCCGCCGGTCCTAATGGGTGTACCGAGGTCGTTACGACTCCGTGTCGGTGCCGTGATCGTCCGCAAGGTCCGGTTCCCCGCCGGGGACTGCCTCCGTGTCCTCCATGTCGGACTCCTGCTCGGCTGCCAGGGCCGGTTTCTCGCTCTCCGGCTCTTCGCGCCCAGCGTCCTGCTCGTCCCCTTCCTCAGTGATCGCCTCGTTCGAAAGTTCGTCGGCTTCCATCACGTCGAGCGGTTCATACCGGTGTCGTCCGACGTACTCGACGTCGTCACCGGAGTCGTCGAACGACTGTTGCTCGAGCCGCTCGTCCTGGCCTGTCCGCGGTGCGCCCCACTCGGCCAGTTCTGACTCCGGCTCTGCGAGAACAGATTCCGCGATCAGGGTCGACGTTCCCCCCGCCGGAGGTTGAGGCATCGGCACGATGCCCTCCTGCCACAGCTTTCGCTGCGACGGCCAGTGGCGTTTGTATGCACTGTCGATCACGGGACGCAGCACCTTCTCCAGGAACCGCACATACCCCGGATCCCAAAAGTCGCTGGCGTACATGTCGTTGAGCAGCGGGAGCCGCTCGGTCGGAATGACCACGGTCGTCGTCTTCGCGCCCATCGAATTGGTGTCGACCCGGTAGTAGGTCGGGTTGTTCGCAACGTCGTAGAACGCAGCCTCGACGTGTCGGCTCTCTGCTCCGGCCAGCGCATTGAGCAACGCCAGAACGCTGAACGGATTGTCCGGGAAGTCGGCAATGCCGTCATATTCCGCCGACACGATGACGGTGTCATAGGGCGTCTCCGGCAGCGGCTGATATTCGACGCCGAGGAAGAACACCCTGCCGGGTGCACCGTAGATCGCGACGGACATATCGTGGCGTCCCGGCGGTGTACGGCCATCCGCACCGCTTTCCGCGTCGTCCATCAGCCGGTACAGAACGTCGACAACCGAGGGCGCTCCCTTCGAGACTCCGCCGATAGTGAGAGGTGTCCCGATGGCGGCCTGGTGCTCGTAGATGGCGTTATACAGGTTGTCGGAGCCTTCCGGTATCGACACGGCGAACTCGGCGTCGCCGGGAAAAGGGACGCTGACTCGCGCGTCATAGTTCGCGAAGTAGCCACCGAACGCCGTTGACATCTGCTCTTCGGTCAACTGGGCGTAGCTGCCCTCCCCGCCGACGAGTAAGGCGGTGACTCCGTTGGAGGCTCCTGCTACCCCCACCGACGGTGCAAGCATCACCGAGCCGGCCGCGAAAGCCGCGCCTACAAGACATGCAGACCTACTGGTCATTGTTCCCCCCCAGGAAAATGAACCCCCCACAGGTTCTGAGATCAGACAGTAGCACCCTAACTCGACACGGGGAAGCGATTATGGCAAACAGAACCGGTGCCGCGGCGGATATATCTGAGGAGGTGTACACGCTGGATACGATGATCCTGGTCGAAATTACATAACCCCTACTCGCGTATACAGCGAATTACATGTGGGCTGCCGATCGAGTTCCGTCGGCGATCGTGCGATGCGACCGACGATGCCGCCGCAGCGGTCAGTTCCTCACGACCGGGATAGCGGCTGGCCGACTGGGCCGCGCGGGCGGCGCGTCCGCGGCGCCGTTGCCGAAGCGTGACGAACACTTGACCGAATCGAAGGGGCTCAACGGCTTTCGGCAAACCCGAATCCGCATACCATCGGACATTGACGATCTTGAAAGTGCGGAAGGATGCGGAGACCCATGCGCGTGGCTGTTCGGAGTGTGCTCGTCATGGGCATCATGGCCGCGAGTGCGGTTGCGGGGCCGGTCAATACCAGTAACGCGGCCAGTTGGTCGCCTCAGCTCGATGTCGAATCACTGCTCCCTGCCGAGGGCGCAGTCGTGGGCGTCGCGCATCCGCTGGTGGTCACCTTCGACGGCCCGGTGGTCAACCGACGCGTCGCCGAACGCGCGTTGCAGGTGAAATCCGATCCGCCGATGACAGGCAGGTTCGAGTGGGTGGAAAGCAATGTCGTTCAGTGGGTTCCAGACGAGTTCTGGCCTGCCCACAGCGCTGTGGCATTGTCGGTGAGCAACCTGCCCACCCGGAATTTCGACACCGGACCGGCGGTCATCGGCGTCGCCGATCTTTCCAAACACACGTTCACCGTGACCATCGACGGTAAGCCGCCGTCAGAACTTCCGGCGCCCCATCACCGCCCGAATTGGGGGCAGAACGGTGTCTTCCCCGCCTCCATGGGCCGTCCGGAATATCCCACGCCGGTGGGGATTTACTCTGTTCTGGCCAAGGAACGGGACGTGACGATGGACTCGAGCAGCGTCGGCATCCCCGTCAACTCCCCCGACGGGTACCTGCTCGACGTGGAGTACGCCGTGCGGTTCACCCAGCGAGGTCTGTTCGTGCACTCAGCGCCGTGGGCGATCAATCAGATGGGTTACGAAAACACCAGCCACGGCTGTATCGGACTGAGTACCGAGGACGCCGAGTGGTACCTGAACACCGTCAATGTCGGCGACCCGATCATCATTCGGGAGAACGGCGTCGAGGTTCCTCGGACGGTTTCGAGCTGAATCCCTTCGTGTCGCAACGGTGGTGCCGCTGCGGACTCAAGAGGCTACCGCGCACCGTCTGACACGTCGACCGGTCGTACAATCAGCACGGTCACCTCGGCGTGACCGGCATGCTGTTTGAGATCACCACGACAGCCAGGCTCCGGACGAGCACGCAGTGCAATGAACACATTGCGATTAACAGCTGTTGCGATCTCGAGTCACGGTTCGTCGACCCGTGATCTCGTCACGGGTCCAGCCGTCGGTCAGCCACGCTTGATTCGGCCGCCGGTGATCCGCAACACGGTTTGCACCCAACGGGTTCCGCTGCACCACGAGGATCGCTACCACGGAGTGGGACGTCGTCGTCCCCGACTTCCTGGCGGTCCCTAGGGCCGACCTTCGGCATGACGTCGAGCGCGGACCCACAGTGCTCGAAAAGACTGGCGGCCCACCCCTTTCGGGACGGGCCGCCAGCCGTGAGTGTCGGGTCGAATCAGGCTGCTGGGCCGGGGGCGATCGGCTGACCGGGTGCCGGAGCTCCACTCGGTGCCGGACCAGTCATATCCCCCTTACCTGCCAGACCACCCATGGTGCTGGTCGGAAGACCCCCGACAGCGCCGGCGGCCGGAACCAGCGGGGCCACCGGCGGGATGATCGGAGGCGGCGCCACCGGCGGAACAACCGGCGGCACCACCGGGGGCGGCAGCAACGGCGGCACCACGGGAGGCACCGGCGGCGGCAGCAGCGGCGGCACCACCGGAGGCGGGGCCACG
>CAXEZH010000161.1:0-16518 GCA_964000695.1 uncultured Mycolicibacterium sp.
GGTGGGCGCCCCCGCCGCCGGCGCCGCCGACTCCGCCCAGCGCGTGTCGAAGATCTTCTGCGACAACGGCAACGGGACGGTGCGCCGCTGGATGCGCTTGAGTTGAACGCCGTCCACACGAGCGAGCACCGCACCGGTCTCGTCGGTGAGCGTGACCCGGCCCTGCGCGTCCCCGCTGTCCTCCCGGACACCGAGCAGCTCGGCGCGGCACTTGGCACGCCGGCCCACCTCGCCGAACACCCGGATCGAATCGAACCCGACCGGAAGGAACGTGACGTCGGTGGCCTCGGCCAGCGTGGCGTCACTCATCGCGGCCGCCAGGCCCTGCAGGGCGGCGTCCAGCATCACCGGGTGCAGGATCATCCCCCGGTGCGGCGTCGCCTCGTCGGGCAGCACGATCTCGGTGTCGGCCGTATCGGCTGCCCGCACGATTCGGGTCAGCGCGGCGAATGCCTGGGCATGGTGGGCGCCGGTGCGGCGCAGAGCGGTGTAGAAATCGGCCGGGGAGACCACCACTCCACCGTCGGCCGCGGCGCCAAGGCGGTCCGGAGTGGTCGGTTCGGCAGCGCGAACGGTGCCGACCGCGTGGCGGGTCCAGGTGCCGGCTTCCGAGCGCGAGTGCACCTCGACGCGCAGCGACCCGTCCTCGGCAGTGCTCAGCTGGGTGGTCAGCTTCGTGTGCTGGTCCAGCGGCAGCATCTGCTCGACGGCCACCTCGGCCTCGACGGCGTCGGCGGGCCGGCCCAGCGCCTCGCAGCCGGCCGCGAGCACGATCTCGGCGAAGCCGGCGCCCGGCATCACCGGCAGCCCGTGGACCAGGTGGTCTCCCAGCCACGGATGGGGATCCAGACCGACGTCGGACTGCCAGACGTGTCCG
Organism: uncultured Mycolicibacterium sp.; assembly: GCA_964000695.1. Classification (GTDB taxonomy): domain Bacteria; phylum Actinomycetota; class Actinomycetes; order Mycobacteriales; family Mycobacteriaceae; genus Mycobacterium. The sequence continues at coordinate 878 of CAXEZH010000161.1, forward strand.
TTGCCCGACGGAAGCTCCACATGCATTCCGAGCAGCGGATGCGCCCCGGAGAACTCGTGCCCGGTCGAACGGTCGGCCATCCAGTAGGGCTCGTGCTGCCACGCGGTGGGCGGTACGTCGGCCAGGTGCGCGCCGGCGGAGCCGTCGGGCAGCTTCACCGCGGGCGGCCGGACCGCCGCGAGCTGAGCGTGGAACGCCACCGTCTCCGGATGGTCGCGGTTGACCGTCGCGCCCACGTGGAAGGTGCGGCTGGTGGGCTGCGCGGCGAGGGTGTCGCTGATCGCGTGCGTCAGCAGCGGATGGGGGCTGATCTCGATGAAGTTGGCGTGATCGGCGCTGGCTTCGTGCACCGCCTGGCTGAAGCGCACCGGATTACGCAGGTTGGCCGCCCAGTAGTCCGCGCTGTACAGCGGTTCCGAACCCGCGTAGGCCACGGTCGAGACCAACGGGATCTTCGGCGCGGCCGGGCGCAGGTAGGCCAGCGCCTCCCGCAGCTCCGGCAGCACCGGGTCGATCGTCGGATGGTGCGACGCGACGTCCACCTCGACACGACGGGCGAGTTTGCCCTGCGCATCGACGACGGCGATGAGTTCGTCGACCTGTGCCGGCGGGCCCGCGATCACCGACTGCTTCGGCGACGCATAGACCGCGATGGTGACCTCGGGCCGGTCGGCGATGAGCTTCTCCGTCGCGGCGGCGTCGAGTTCCACCAGCGCCATCGCACCCTGTCCGGACAGCCGCTTCATCAGCCGCGTCCGGGTGGCGATGACGTCCAATCCCTCTGCAGGAGTGAGCACGCCGGCCACCACGGCCGCGGTCGCCTCTCCCATCGAGTGGCCGATCACCGCATCCGGCTCGACGCCGTACGAGCGCCACAGCGCGGTCAGCGCCAGCTGCATCCCGACCAGCACGGGCTGGATGCGGTCGATGCCGACGACGGGCTCGCCGGCTTCCAGCGTCTGGCGCAGCGAGAAGCCGACCTTGTCGAGGAACGCGGGTTCGAGCTCGTCGACGGCAGTGGCGAAGGCCGGCTCCTCGGCCAGCAGCGCCTTGCCCATGCCGGCCCACTGCGCGCCCTGGCCGGAGTACAGGAACACAGTTCCCGCACCGGGTTTCGCGTCGTGGACGCCGGCCACACCGGGTCCGGGCTGACCGGCCGCCACGGCGCGCAGACCGGCGACGGCCTCGGCGTGGTCACGCGCGGACACCGTGGCGATGCTGTGGTGGCGGCTGCGGTGGTGGTTGAGGGTGAACGCGACGTCACCCAGTGGGACGTCGGCGCCCACGCCGTCGAGCCACTCCGCCAGCACCAGGGCCGAGGCCGCGATGCGGGCCGGGGTCTTGCCGGAGACGACCAGGGTGGTCACCGTCGGCCCCGAACCCGGTTGTGCGGGAACCGTTTCCGGGCCCTGCTCCAGCACGATGTGGGCATTGGTGCCGCCCATGCCGAACGACGACACCGCCGCGCGGCGCGGGTGTTCGGTCTGCGGCCACTGGCCGGCCTGCGTGGGCACGAACAGCCGGGTGCCCGACGCGTCGATGCTCGGGTTCCACTTCTCGAAGTTGCGGTTCGGCGCGATCGTGCCGTGCTGCAGGGTCAGGACGGTCTTGATGAACCCGGCGATGCCGGCCGCGGCTTCGAGGTGGCCCATGTTGGTCTTGACCGCGCCGAGCGCGCACGGAGTCTCGCCCTTGCCGTAGACAGCGGCCAGCGCGTCGAACTCGATCGGGTCACCCAGACCCGTTCCGGTGCCGTGGGTTTCGACGTAGCTCACGGTTCCGGCGGCGACGTCGGCCGAGCGCAGCGCCCGGGTCATCACGTCCCGCTGTGAAGGGGCGTTGGGGGCGGTCAGGCCGTTGGAACGGCCGTCCTGGTTCACTGCCGAGCCGCGGACCACGCCCAGCACCCGGTCACCGTCGCGGACGGCGTCGGTCAGGCGTTTGAGGACGACGACGCCGGCGCCCTCGCCGCGGACGAACCCGTCGGCGCGGGAATCGAACGCGAAACACTTGCCGTTGGGTGAGAGCATCCCCCACTTGGCCAGTGCGAGTTGGGTTTCCGGGCGCAGGGACAAGCTCACTCCCCCGGCCAGAGCCAGGTCGCTCTCCCGCATCCGCAGGCTCTGGCAGGCCAGGTGGATGGAGACCAGCGACGACGAGCATGCGGTGTCGACCGCGACGGCCGGACCCTTGAGGCCCAGCAGGTAGGCGATCCGGCCGACCGTGACGCTGTGGGCGTTGCCGGTGGCCGAATAGGCGTCGATGGTGTCCGGGTTGCCGGCCGACGCGCTCTGGTACTCGTTGTAGTACACGCCCATCATCACCGCGCCCCGGACTTCGCCGACCGCGTCGGGTGCCAGCCCGGCGTTCTCCAGGGCCTCGTAGGCCACCTCGAGCAGCACCCGCTGCTGGGGATCCATCGCCGCGGCCTCACGCGGGGTGATGCCGAAGAATTCGGCGTCGAAGCCGGAGATGTCCTCCAGGTAGGCGCCCCACTTGGTGGGCATCCGGCCCGGTGCCATCGGATCGGGATCGTAGAACGCCTCGGCGTCCCAACGGTCGGCGGGAACCTCGCGGATGGCGTCGGTGCCCTTCTCCAGAAAATCCCAGTAGCTGTCCGGCCCGGTCACTCCCCCGGGAAAACGGCAGCCGATACCGACCACGGCGATCGGTTCGGCGCCGGCGACACGGGAGGCCTTCTCGAACTGTTCGGCCAGCTTGTCACGCTGCTCGGCCGACATCGCCGAGATCCTGTCGAAGGTCGTCTTCATCAGATTGCGCCCTCACTACCGGCATTCGCCGATTCCACGGAAGAAGATTCGATGCTGTCGAAGAGCTCGTCGAGGACGCTGAACTCCTCGCCGCCCTCCTCGGAGTCGTCGGCCTCGGGCTCGGGCGCGGCCTGCTGCATCGGCGCCAGTAGCTCGGCGACGAACGCCGACAGCTTCGAGATGGACGGGTTGTTCCAGAGCATGGTCGCCGACAGGTCCATCCGAACCAGCTGTTTGGCGTCGCGCAGCAGGTTCATCGCCATCATCGAATCCAGACCCAACTCGGGGAAGGGCTGGTCGACGTCCACCGCATCCTCCGGCATGCCCAGTTCGCGGGCCAGCACCGCCCGCAACCTGACCTGCAGCTCGGCTACGGTCTGTGCGGCGGTCATGGTCGACCAGTCGATGAATTCGGCCGCGGCCGAGTCGGTCTCGTCGGTCACGGGGGCCGGGGCCGACTCCACCGGGGCGTAATTCAACCCGCGCATGTCGACCCAGATGGCGCCGTCGGTGCCGGTGATGCGGACGTCGACCAGCAGGCCGGCCCCGTCCTCCCGGCTGCGCCGGTACACCTCGACCACGCCGTGGACGCCTGGCGCGGCGGACACCGCGAGGCTCTCCGCCCCCGCAGGCAACAGCAGCGCCGGGTTGTCGGCGTCGGCCAGCCGTGCGACATGCACCGCGGCGTCCACCAGCGCCGCCGCCGGCGACTCGGTGTCCTCGGGCAGTTGCACCTCGGCCCGCGCACCCGCCACCGTGGCGGCGCACCCGGTCACCGTCCACGCGAACGGCTGGCCTTCCACGCCCCACGCCCGCTGCATCTCGGCGATGGCCGCGGCGTCGAACAGCCGTCCGTCGAGCGCGCTCTGATCGCCCTCTGGCACGGTGGCCGCCGCTGCGGTGAGCACGGCGCCGGCATGGCGGGTCCAACGCTGCTCGGCGGTGTCCGGGCCGGCGCTCGACCACACGGTCAGCGTCGCACCGTCGGCCACCACGTGGATGACCTTGGGTTGATCAGCGATGATCGGATACTCGAACCGAACGTCACCGACCGCGGAGCCGTCCAACTGCCCGGCAGCTTCCGAAAGGGTCTGCAGCAGAACCGAAACGGGGACGACCTCGACTCCGCGTACCCGGTGCGCGACCGGGTAGGGCCGCTCGTCGGGCAGCAGACGCGCCCGCCACACGTGGTCGTGACCGGTGCCGTCGACCTTCTCGCCCAGCACCGTTCCCCATGCCGGGGCGGGCACGGAATCCAGATTCACCCCATCACCGGGAGCGGCCAGCAGGTGGTCGAGCACCTTCACCGCCGCACGCATCCGGTAGGCCTCGGCCAGCCGGGCCCAGTCGGCGCCGGCCACCACGGCCTGGGCGGGTGCGTCCGGGCTCAACACCGCCGGCAGCATCCGGATCGCCACGTCGTTCGGCATGGGCTCCAGACCCGCCGCCTTCATCTGCGGCTGCGCATCCGCCCACGACTTCCACAGACCCCAGTCCACGACCGTGGCGGGCAGACCCAGCGTGCGGCGGGCGTAGGCGAACGCATCGGCGAACGCGTTGGCCGCGGTGTAATGCGCCACCGCGCGAGAGCCCAGCAGTCCGGTGATCGACGAGAACAGCACGAACCGACGCACCGGTGTGGTCAGCGACAGCTTGTGCAGCACCGCCGCCGAGTCGACCTTCGCGCGGAACATCGGCGCGACGTCGTCGTCGGTCATCTCGCTCAGCAACGCCTCGCCGCCCGCCAGCGAGGCCAGATAGATGCCTTCCAGCGGCGGCAGGTCCGCGCCGAAGCGGTCGAACACGGTCGCCATCGACGCCTCGTCGGCGGCATCGGCGGCCACCTCGACCAACGTCGTTCCGCGCGAGGCGAGTTCGTCGGCGAGTTCGCTGAGCGCGCCCCCGCCCCGCCGCGACACCGCCACCACGGTGGCGGCACCCATCTCGGCCAGCTGGCGGATCAGATACGGGCCCACGTTGCCGGTCGCACCGATCACCAGGTGGCTGGTGTCGCGCTCCAACCGGGTCAGGGGCACGGCGGGCAGGGGCCGCGGCTCGAGGCGCGGCACCCGGCGCTCACCGGCGCGGTACACGGCCTGGTCGTCACCCCCGGGGTGGGCGGCTTCAGAAAGCAGATAGGTCGCAAGCAGTTCCGGGGGAAGCGTCTCGTCGACGTCGACGAGTCCGCCCCAGAACTCGGGATGCTCGAGCGCCAGAGTTCGGCCCTGTCCCCACAACGCGGCGTGCGCCGGATTGGCGCGGTCGGTCTCGGTGACGGGCTGGGCGTTGCGGGTGACCACATACAGCCGTGGTGCGCCGGACATGCCGGCCAGCGCGACGACCAGGCGGCGCAGCTGGCCGAACACCTGATAGGCGCCTGCGGCGTCGAAACGGCCAGCCGGTGCGGCCGGTGCGTAGACCACGTGAGCCGCGCCCTCGAGCGCGGCGCGCAGCGCCGAGTCGTCAGCGCCCTCGTCCAGCGCTGTCAGTGCAAGTGCGCGGGAACCCGGGGCGAGCAGGCCTGCCAGCTCCTCCGCGGTGTCGGCCACCACGAGCCACGGACCGTCGGCACGGCCGGCGGCGAGGTCGCTGACCGGCCAGCTCAGCTGATGGAACCACTCGTGCTTCTCCCCCTCGGCCAGTGCTGCGACGTCTCGGTCGTTGCGGCGCTGCTGGTCGGCGGGTCTCGCGGTGTGGATCCAGTGGTGGGCGTGATGCCACGGCGTCGACGGCAGCCGCACCCGCGGGCCGCCGCGCTGCGGTTGCCTGGGCGGACGCGCGGTGTGCGCGGCGTTGAGGTTGGTGCGGAATGTCACGGTGTCGTTGGCGTCGCGCTGCAGCGTCGCGATGCTGCGGTGCCCCGTTTCGGGCAGGGTGTCCTTGATCGCATGCGCGAGCAACGGATGCGGGCTGACCTCGACGAACAACGACTTCTCCGCACCCGCGGTGGCCACCGCGCGGGCGAAGCGGACCGGGTTGCGCAGGTTGGCCACCCAGTGCTCGGCGTCGAATACACAGGTGCCGTCGGTGGGGCGGCCGTCGGTGGTGACGATGACGGGGATGCTCGGCTGGCGCGGGGACAGACCGGAGAGTGCGTCGCGGAGGTCGCCGAGGATCGGATCGATGATGGGGTGGTGCGACGCGACGTCCACGTCAACCCGGCGAGCCAGCCGGTCCTGGGCGTCGACCACCGCGATCGCGGCGTCCACCTGATCCGGGGGGCCGGCGATGACGGTCTGATTCGGCGAGGCGTAGACGGCGACGGTGAGGCCGGGATATCCGGCGATCAACTGCTCGGCGGCGTCCGCATCGAGTTCCAGTAGCGCCATCGCGCCCTGCCCGGAGAGCCGCTTCATCAGGCGCGAGCGGGTGGCGATCACCTTCAGCCCGTCGGCGGAACTCAGCGCGCCGCCGACCACGGCCGCGGTCACCTCGCCCATCGAGTGCCCGATCACCGCGTCGGGTTCGATTCCGTAGGAGCGCCACAACGCGGTGAGCGCCAGCTGCACGCCGACCAGTACCGGCTGGATGCGGTCGATACCCTCGACCGTCTCCCCCGAGGTGAGCACGTCGCGCAGCGAGAAGCCCACCTGGCTGACGAAGTCGCCCTCGAGCTCGTCGACCGCTGCGGCGAACGCCGGCTCGTCGGCCAGCAGGCGCTGGCCCATGCCGGCCCACTGCGACCCCTGCCCGGAGTACAGGAAAACCGTGCCCGAGCCGATGGACGGGTCGTTGGGACCGACCACGCCCGGCGCCGGGTAGCCGCCGGCGAGAGCGCGCAGCCCGGCGATCGCCTGCCCACGGTCGCCGGAGGCGACCGTGGCGAACCGCGGATGCTGCGCACGGCGATGATTCAGCGTGTCGGCGACATCGGCCAGAGTCGCGGCCTGCCCGTCCGGAGACTGCAGCCAATCGGCCAGGCGCCCCGCCAGCGATGCGATGCGCGCCGGCGACTTGCCGGTGACCACCAGCGTGCTCACCGGTGGTTCCGGTTGAGGTTCAGCGGTGGCGGGTTCGGGTGCCTGTTCGACGAGGATGTGCGAGTTGGTGCCGCTGACGCCGAACGACGAGACCGCGGCCCGGCGCGGCCGCTCGACCGCCGGCCAGTCCAGCGGCTCCGAGGCGATCCGGAACCGCGACGCACCCTCTCCGGCCTGCGGGGTCAGCGAGTGGAAGTACAGCTGCTGGGGAATGTGCGCGTGCTGCACGCTGAGCACGGTCTTGATGAAGCCCGTCACCCCGGCCGCCGACTCGAGATGGCCCAGGTTCGTTTTCACCGAACCCAGCACCAGCGGTGCGGAAGCGCCGCGGTCGCCGTAGACCGCAGCCAGCGCGTCGAGCTCGATCGGATCGCCCAGTGCGGTGCCGGTGCCGTGGGCTTCGATGTAGTCGATGTCCGCCGGCGCCAGCCGCGCGGTCTGCAGCGCCTTGCGCATCAGCTCCTGCTGGGCGGGACCGTTGGGCACGGTCTGCCCACTGCTGGCGCCGTCCTGGTTGACCGCTGAGCCGCGGACCACCGCCAGCACCCGGTCACCGTCACGCTGGGCGTCGGAGAGGCGCTTGAGCACCACGACACCGCAGCCTTCGCTGCGGACGTAGCCGTCGGCGTCGGCGTCGAAGGTCTTGCACCGGCCGTCCGGCGCCAGCATGCCCCACCGCGAACAGGCGATGTTGTTCTCCGGGCTCAGGATCAGGTTCACCCCGGCGGCCAGGGCGTGGTCGCTCTCGCCGCGACGCAGGCTCTGGCAGGCCAGGTGGATGGAGACCAGCGACGACGAGCACGCGGTGTCGCTGACCACCGCCGGGCCGCGGACGCCGAGGAAGTAGGACAACCGGCCCGCCGCGAAGTTCGGCGCGTTGCCGAACGGGATGTAGGGATCGATGTCTTCGGGCCGCAACGTGCCGACCACCGAGTGGTAGTAGTCGTTGGTCGTCATGCCGACGAACACGCCGGTCGCCGACCCGCGCAGGGTGCGGGGATTGATGCCGGCGTCCTCGAGCGCCTCCCAGGACACTTCCAGGAGCAGCCGCTGCTGAGGGTCCATCGCGGCGGCCTCACGAGGCGCGATGGCGAAGAACTCGGCGTCGAACTCGTCGGGCTGCCAGGACGTGAGGAATCCGCCCTCGCGGTTGCAGATGGTGCCCGGCACGCTGTGATCGGGGGAATAGAACGCATCGGCATCCCACCGGTCGGCGGGCACCCTGATGACTCCGCTCTCGCCGTCGCACAACAGCTTCCAGAAGTCGTCGGCGTTGTCGACCCCGCCGGGCAACCGGCAGCCGATGCCGACGACGGCGATCGGCTCGGTCTCGGCCTTCTCGGCTTCCGCCAGCCGTGCGGTCAGATCGTCGATCTTGCGCAGCGCCTCGGTGATGATCGCCCGGCGGTCCGGTGTGGCGGGCGATGCTGAAGAGGCTTGGGTCATCTCAGTCAACTCAATCTTTCCGAAAGTCTCGCAAGCAGTTCGTCCTCGGCAAGGTCGTCGTAGGCGTCCTCAGCCGCATCCGGGCCGTCGACGCCTGCGCCGGCGACCTCGTCGTCGGAACCGGCGGTATCGATTATCTCAGGCAGGATCGACGCCAGGTAATCGGTGAGCGCCTCGACCGTCGGATAGTCGAAAACGACCGACGCCGGCAACGCCTCCCCCAGGCTTTCGCTGAGCGAACGCTGCAACGTTACGCTCATCAGCGAATCCATCCCGAACTGGAAGAACCCCACGGTGGGGTCCAGAGTGTGCGTCGAGGTCAGCCCCATCGCGGCTGCGACCTGCGCCAACACGTGGTCGGTGAGCATGTCGATGCGCTTCGGCGCCGCGCAATCCTTCAGCTCCTGGCGAAATGCGGTGTCGCCACTGAGCGCTGCGGCGGCGACGCCGGATTCGGCGGCGAGCAACTCGTCGAGGATGTGCAGCTCGGCGCGGGTGTGATATGCCGCGGCCAGCCGGGGCCAGTCGGCGGCCACCACCGTCGCCCGCGCCGGAGCCTGAGGACCGACGAACGAGCGCAGCGCGGTGATCGCGACCGCGTCCTCCATCGGCTCCAGTCCGGACTCCGCAGTGGCCTGCTTCTCGAACCCGGTCTGTGCGTCGGCCAGCGACTTCCACAGCCCCCAGTTGATGGCGCAGGCGGGCAGGCCGGCCGCGCGGCGGGCGAAAGCCAGGGTGTCGCTGAACGTGGTGGTGGCCGCGTAGTGCGCCAGCCACCGCGATCCGAGCACCCCGGAGATCGAGGAGAACAGCACGAATTGCGCCACCGGATGCTCGAGGGTCAGTTCGTGGGCCACCATCGCGGCGTCCATCTTGGGCCGGAACATCGCGACCACGTCGTCGCGGGTCATCTCGGTGAGCGTGACCGGCCCGCCGCTCATCGCGGCCAGATAGACCCCGCCCAACGGCGGCAGGTCGGCGCCGAAACGGTCGAACAGAGCCCGCATCGACGCCTTGTCCGCGGCGTCGGCCGCCGCGGTGACCACGGTGGTGCCCTTCTCGGCCAGCCGCTCGGTGAGCGCGGCGAGTCGGTCACCCGGATTGCGCGACACCGCGACCACGGTCTTGGCGCCCATCGCGGCCAGCTGCTCGATCAGGATCGGTCCGATGTTGCCGGTCGCGCCGATGACCAGATGCGTCCGCTCGGGATCCAGCGTTTCGGCGTCGGTGCCGGCCGGGGCGGGCGGCAGGGCATGGATCAGCCGCGCGGCGTGCCGGGCACCGGCCCGGTACACCAGCTGGTCCTCGCCGTCACCGGCGCGGACCTCATCGAGCACCCACCGCGCGGCCACCGCAGCCGGGACCGATTCGTCGACGTCGACGACAGCGCCCCAGATCTCCGGATGCTCCAGCGCCAGGGTGCGGCCCAGCCCCCACAACACCGCGTGCGCCGCGTTGGCGCGGTCACCCTCGGCCAGCGGCTGGGCGTTTCGGGTCAGCAGGTACAGCGTGGGCGGTGCAGGGCGTCGGGCGGCTGCCGCGGCGATCGTGCGGCCCATCTCGAACAGTTCGTAACCCAGTGCGCCCCCGTCCGTGCCGCCGGGGGCGTAGAGCACGTGGGTGGCGTTCCCGACGGCCTCGACCACGGTCTCGGCGGCGGCGGACGCGGGCAGCGTGGTGACCGAGGATCCCTCGCCGTCGAGCAGGCGCGCCATCGCCTCGCCCACCGCGGGGTCGGCGATCACCAGCCAGCGGCCATCGACGGCAACGCCCTCGGTGGTGCTCGGCAGCGGCTTCTCCGGCCAGGTCAGTTCGCAGAACCACTCCGGCGGTACCGCGCTGTCCGCGGGCAGCGCACCACCGCGACCGACCGGGGCGCGGCGCAGCGGCGGTACCTCCACCCAGTGCCGCGTGCGGCGCCACGGGGTGGTGGGCAGCGGCACGTGCGGTTCGCCGTGCCGCGCGGTGTGCGGCGGCCGCGACGTGTGCGTGGCGTTGCGGTGGGTGTGGAAGGTGACGGTGTCGTCGCCGTCGCGCGCCAGTGTGCCGACGGTGAGGTAGGGCGAGGGGTCGTCGAGGTCGGCCAGCGTGTCGGCGATCGACTGCCCCAGCGTCGAGTGCGGGCTGATCTCGATGAAGGTGCCGTGCTCACCGGCTGCCGCCGCGACGGCCCGGCTGAACTGCACCGGCTGGCGCACGTTGGCCACCCAGTAGTCGGCGTCGAACGTGGCCGTGGCGCTCGGCGCGGTGACGGTGGACAGGAACGGCAGCGTCGGGATGCTCGGTTCCAGGTCTGCCAGCGCCGACCGCAGGTCGCCCAGCACCGGATCCATCAACGCGGTGTGTGACGCCACCACCATGTTCACCCGGCGGGCGAAGACGTTGTCGGCGGTGGCCGCCGCGATGACGGCGTCGACCTGATCGGGCAGCCCGGCCACCACGGTCTGGCGCGGCGACAGATGACCGGCCACCTCGACGCTGGACTGACCGGCGATGAGCGCGCGAACAGCGTCCTCGTCGAGATTGAGCAGCGCGACCGCGCCCTGGCCGGCCAGCCGCGACATGATCGACGATCGGGCGGCGATGACTTTGAGACCGTCGGCCAGGCTCAGCGCGCCGGCGACGACCGCGGCGGTCACCTCGCCCATGGAGTGGCCGATGACCGCGTCCGGATGCACGCCGTAGGAGCGCCACAGCTCGGTCAGCGCCAGCTGCAGACCCATCAGCACCGGTTGAACCTGGGCGTCGCCGCTGACGGGCAGACCGCCCTCGATGATCTCGCGCAGCGAGAAGCCGACCTGTGCGACGAACACCGGCTCGATCTCGGCCAGCGCGTCCGCGAAGGCCGGTTCGTCGGCCAGCAGTTGACGCCCCATGCCCGCCCACTGCGAACCCTGCCCCGAGTAGACGAACACCGTGCCCGGCTTCGGGATGCGCGTCGGAACGCCGACCACGCCCGGGGCACTCTGGGCCAGGGCCAGGGATCGCAGCCCGGCCAGCGCCTGCTCGCGGTCGCGGGCTGTGACCGTGGCGAACTTGGCGTGCTGGGTGCGGTGGTGGTTGAGGGTGTGCGCGATCTCCTGCAGCGACACGTCGGCGCCGGCGCCGGCCATCCAGTCGGCCAGCATCTGAGCCTGCGCGGCGACCCGCTCGGCCGTCTTGCCGGAGACGACCAGCGTGGTGAGCACGGTCGGTGCACCTTCGGTCGGCACCGGGACCGGTGCCTGCTCGATGATGACGTGGGCGTTGGTGCCGCCGAATCCGAACGACGAGATCCCCGCCCGGCGCGGCCGGCCGGCGGGTGACCACTCGGTGTGCTCGGCGACGACCTTCAGTCGAAGCTTGTCGAACGGGATGTGCGGATTCGGGTCCCGATAGCCCAGGTTGGCGGGAATCCGGTTGTGCTGCAGGGCCAGCACCGCTTTGGCGAACCCGGCGATGCCCGCGGCGGCCTCCAGATGCCCCAGGTTGGACTTGACCGCGCCGAGCAGCAGCGGTGCGTCGGCGGGCCGCCCCTTGCCGAGCACCGTGCCCAGGGCGCGGGCTTCGATCGGGTCACCGAGCAGCGTGCCGGTGCCGTGGGCCTCGACGTAGTCGACCTCGCGCGGGTTGACCCCGGCGGCGGCGTACGCGGCGCGCAGCACCGCCATCTGGGCGGCGGGGTTGGGCGCCATCAGACCGTTGGAGCGGCCGTCCTGGTTGACCGCGGATCCGCGGATCACCGCGAGCACCCGGTCGCCGTCCCGTTGGGCGTCGGACAGCCGCTTGAGCACCGCGACACCACAGCCCTCGCCGCGGACGAACCCGTCGGCGGCGGCGTCGAAGGCGTGGCAGCGGCCGGTGGGCGACATCGCCTCGGCCTGGTCCAGGCTGCGGGTGCCGGCCGGGGACAGCAGCAGGTTCACCCCGGCGGCCAACGCGACGTCCGAGTCGCCGGTGCGCAGACTCTGACACGCCAGGTGCAGCGCAACCAGCGACGACGAACATGCGGTGTCGATCGTCACCGACGGGCCGCGGAAGTCGAAAAAGTAGGACACCCGGTTGGCGATGATGCTGATCGACCCGCCGGTTCCGTACCAGGCGTCCACCTGGCTCAGATCGGTGGCGCCCAGCTGGGCGTAGTCGCCGGCGCTCGCTCCGGCGAACACCCCGGTGCGGGTCTCGGCGAGCGAGTCGGCCGGGATCCCGGCGTGTTCGAGTGCCTCGTGGGTGACCTCGAGCAACAGCCGCTGCTGCGGGTCCATCCGGGCGGCTTCGCGAGGGATGATCTCGAAGAACTCGGCGTCGAACGCGTCGATGTCGCGCAGGAAGGAACCCCACCGGGTGACCCCGGCCAGCGCCGCCGCGCCCGCCGGCGTGCCGTCGTCGAAATGCGCCCACCGCTGCGCAGGCACCTCACCGACCGCAGAACGGGTCTCGGACAGGAACTCCCAGTAGGCGTCGGGACCCTCGATGTTGCCGTCGGCGTCGGGACCGCCGGGAAACCGGATCCCGAGCCCGATCACGGCGACGGGCTCGTCCAGCGCGGCAGGGCGCTCCCCGCCCGCGTCGGGGGTGGCCGGCTCGACCTCCCCGCCGGTGAGGAACTTGGCCAGCGCGTCCACGGTCGGGTACTGCCAGAAATCCACCGGGGACACCGTGCGTCCCACGAATTCCGACAACACCCCGGTCAGGACGACCGCGTCGCGCGATCCGACCCCGAGGTCGTGCATCGAGGCGCCGGCGTCGATCTGCTCAGGGCTGCAGCCGTTGTTCGTGACGAGGTAGTCGACCAACCACCTCCGAACAGCAGCCTCGTCGACGGCTGAGGTCATGCAGTGACGTCCAACCGGTTGAAACCGTCGGTGCGGTACAGCTCCACGCAAGACGCCCGGCGCACCTTGCCGCTGGTGGTCAGCGGCAGTGAGCCGGGACCGACCAGCACGAAGTCCGACAGCCGAACGCTGTGCGTCATCGAGATCGCCGATGTGACCTGCTGTTTGATCGACTCCAGCGCGGCCGGCTCGATCTGCTTCTTCAGCTCGGCGACGACGACCAGCCGCTCACTGGCGTCATCGGGCACCGAGATGGCGGCCACCCGGCCGCCGGTGAACTCGGCAACGGTGGCCTCGATGTCGTCGGGATAGTGGTTGCGGCCGTCGACGATCAGCAGATCCTTGATCCGGCCGACGATGAACAGCTCGTCGTCGAACATCACGCCCAGATCGCCGGTGCGCAGCCACGGCCCCTTCGGGGTGCCCGGGGTGGGCTCACCGAGCTGAGCGGCGAACAACTCGCTGAGCTTGGGGTTGTGCCAGTACCCGGCGGCCACGTGCTCGCCGTGCAGCCACACCTCGCCGATCTTGCCGGCGGGATTCTCCACCAGGGTGTCCGGGTCCACCACGCGCGCCGTCGTCGACCGCACCGCACCGCAGCCGATCAGCTCAGCGCCCGCCTCGTCGTCGCAGCGCTCGGCATGCCCGGCGGCCAGCTTCTCGAAGTCGAAGCGCACCGCCGTCGGCGGCTGCCCCCCGGCCGAGGCCGCGACGTAGACGGTGGCCTCGGCCAGCCCGTAGGACGGTCGCATCGCCGAATCGGGCAGGCCGAACTGGGCGAAGCGCTGGTTGAACCGGCGCACCGTGGATCCGTGCACGCGCTCGGCGCCGTTGATCATCACCTTGACGGTGCTGAGGTCCTTGCCGGCGAGGTCCTCGTCGGAGGTGCGCTTGACGGCCAACTCGAACGCGAAGTTCGGTGCGGCGGTGAACGCGCTGGGGTGCAAGCCGAGCTGCTGCATCCACCGCGACGGCTTCTGCATGAACGCGACCGGGCTCATCAGCACCGCCGGCCGGCCCAGCACCATCGGGATGAACACTCCGACGATGAGACCCATGTCGTGGTAGAAGGGCAGCCACGACACCACCGTGGTGTCCTCGGGGGCGCCGTCCGGGTAGGCCTCGTAGTAGTCGGTGAGCAACTGGCCGAGGTTGACGACGACGTTGCGGTGGGTGACCACGACACCCGCCGGGCTGCGGGTGGACCCCGAGGTGTACTGCAGGTAGGCGGTCTTCAGCAGCGTCGGCTGGGCCGTGGACCGCGGCGGGGTGTCGAAGTCCAGCGTGTCCACCTCGAGGAACTTCGGCGGGCGCTGCGTCGGGTCGGCCTGCCCGTACTTGCGGATGTCGTCGACGACCGCGGACGTGGTCAGGACCACGACCGGTGTCGAGTCCTTCATCGCCCCTGTCACGCGCTCGTCGTGGTGACGGGTCTGCGGCATCGACAGCGGAACGGCGATGAAACCGGCCTGGATCGCGCCGAGGAACCCGACGATGTACTCCAGGCTCTGCGGCGCCAGGATCACGGCGCGGTCGCCGGGCGAGCCGAGGCCGGCCAGCTTCTCGGCGACGACCTGCACCCGCTCGTAGACCTCGGACCAGGTCAGGCTCTCGACGACGCCGGAGGGGTCGGCCTCGTAGTCGACGAACGTGTAGGCGACGTCGTCAGGCTGCCGCTCGGCGCGGTCGGCGAGTACCGCGGGGATGGAGGCTTCGGTCATCGACATCGCAGCATCCTTTCACTTCGGCTCATGCGCGAAAACGCGCCGCAACGAGAACCGAGCGGCCGGCGTCGAGACCCGACGCGGTACCGCCCGGCACGCAGGATGCTACCCGGCGAAACGCCGATGGCATCAAATCCTGCCCTCGCTGCTGGCGGAGCTCGATTCCACGCTGTCGAACAAACTGTCCAGCAAACTATCGGAGGCGCTGTCGACGTCACTGTCGGCCTGCGACACGGTGTGCGGTGCGACTTTCTCGGCGAGATGAGTCGCCAACGAGGCGATCGTCGGATGGTTCCACAGCATCGTCGCCGACAATTCGACGCGCGTGAGCTGTTCGACCTCGCGACGGATCGACATCGCCATCACGGAGTTCAGCCCCATCTCGGCGAACGGGCGGTCGGTGTCGACCTCGCTCTCGGGGGTACGCAGCTCGGTGGCGAGGATCGTGCGCAGACCGTTCTGCAGTTCGGCCAGTACCTCGTCAGCCGACATCTCCGACCAGGCCCGCGCCGGTGCGACACCGGTGCCCCCGGAGGCGGTGTCCGGGTCGTTCTCGGGGACGATCGGGGCCATCACGGCGTGCGCGATGTCGAACCGGGACACGTACTCCCAGGCGTCGAACGCCTCGGCCGGCGTCACCGGCCGCGATCCGCGTCGCTCGAGTTCGTCGACCACGACCTGGGCGTCTGACCCGAATCCGAGCCCGCGCCAGGCCACCCAGTCCAGGCTGACCGTCGCGTCGCCCTGCGCGTGCCGGGCCCGGGCCAGTCCGTCCAGGTAGGCGTTGCCTACGGCGTAGGCGCCCTGACCGGGCACACCGAACACGGTGCCTGCGGAGGCGGTGAAGTGCAGGAAATCGAGGCTGCCCGGCGGGAAGACCGCGTCGAGGGCGGCCGCGCCGGCCAC
>CAXEZH010000162.1:0-15815 GCA_964000695.1 uncultured Mycolicibacterium sp.
CACGTGCCCGACTCGTAGGGCTCCGGACGCCCTTGACCGGCCCAGGCTTCCAAGACCGGATCCAGGATCTCCCAGGACAATTCGACTTCGGCGTTGACCGGGAACAGCGACGGTTCGCCGAGCAGGACATCGAGGATCAACCGCTCGTATGCCTCCGGGGAGTCCTCGGCGAACGCCGAACCGTAGGAGAAGTCCATGTTGACGTCGCGGACCTCCATTGCGCTGCCGGGCACCTTGGAGCCGAACCGCATCGTGATGCCCTCGTCCGGCTGGATCCGCAGCACCAGTGCGTTCTTGCCGAGTTCCTCGGTCATCGTGGAATCGAACGGCAGATGCGGGGCACGCTTGAACACCAGCGCCACCTCGGTGACACGGCGTGGCAGCCGTTTTCCGGTTCGGAGGAAGAACGGCACCCCGGCCCAACGCCGGGTGTCCACCTCGAGCGTGATCGCGGCGAACGTCTCGGTGGTGGAGTCGGGGGAGAAGCCGCCCTCGTCGAGCAGGCCCGGCACCTTCTCGTTGCCCTGCCAGCCCGCGGAATACTGGCCGCGCGCCGAGGTCAGGTTCAACGGCTGAAGCGGCCGGGTCGCCGAGAGCACCTTGATCTTCTCGGCCTGCAGCTCGTGCGGACCGAAGCTGACGGGTTCTTCCATCGCCGTGAGCGCCAGCAGCTGGATGAGGTGGTTCTGGATGACGTCGCGCGCTGCGCCGATACCGTCGTAGTAGCCGGCTCTGCCGCCCAGGCCGATGTCCTCGGCCATCGTGATCTGGACATGATCGACGTAATGGGCGTTCCAGATCGGCTCGTAGAGCTCGTTGGCGAACCGCAGCGCCAGGATGTTCTGCACCGTCTCCTTGCCGAGGTAGTGGTCGATACGGAAGACCGACTCCTCGGGAAAGACGCTGTTGACCACCGCGTTGAGTTCGCGGGCGCTGGCCAGGTCGTGGCCGAACGGCTTCTCGATCACGACCCGGCTCCACCGGTCCTCCTGCTGGCGGGCCAAGCCCGACTTCTGCAGCTGTTCGCACACGACGGGGAACGCCTTGGGCGGGATGGACAGGTAGAAGGCGTGATTTCCGCCCGTGCCGCGTTCGGCGTCGAGCTTGTTCAGCGTTTCGGCGAGCCGCTCGAAGGCTGCGTCGTCGTCGAATGTGCCCTGCACGAAGCGGAAACCCTCGGCCAGCCGGTCCCACACCTCTTGACGAAAAGGGGTGCGCGCGTGCTGCTGGACCGCCTCGTAGACCACCTGGCCGAAGTCCTCGTCGGCCCAGTCTCGGCGCGCGAAACCGACGAGGGCGAACGACGGCGGCAGTAGGCCCCGGTTGGCGAGGTCGTAGATGGCCGGCATCAACTTCTTGCGTGCCAGGTCACCGGTCACTCCGAAGATCACCACGCCGCACGGGCCGGCGATGCGGGGCATGCGCTTGTCGCGCTTGTCCCGTAGCGGGTTGTGCCATGGAGTCGTCACGGCCGGGAGGTCACTTCCCGGCGGCGTCGAGTTGTCCCTTGGTGGCGTCGAGCAGCTCCAGCCAGGACTTCTCGAACTTCTCGACACCTTCGTCTTCGAGCACCTTGAACACATCGGGCAGGTCGATGCCGATGTCGGCGAGCTTGTCGAAGACCTCCTGGGCCTCCGCGGCACGGCCGGTCACGGTGTCGCCGGTGACCACCCCGTGGTCGGCGACGGCGTCGATCGTCTTCTCCGGCATGGTGTTCACCGTGTTGGGTGCCACGAGCTCGGTCACGTAGAGCGTGTCGGAGTAGTCCGGGTTCTTGACGCCGGTCGATGCCCACAGCGGGCGCTGCACCCGGGCGCCGGAGGACTGCAGCGCGGAGAAGCGGTCGCCGCCGAGGAACACCTCTTCGTAGGCGGCATAGGCCAGCCGGGCGTTGGCCACGGCAGCCTTGCCGCGCAGCGCCATTGCTTCCTCGGAGCCGATGCTCTCGAGGCGCTTGTCGATCTCGGTGTCCACGCGGGAGACGAAGAACGAGGCGACCGAGTGGATGCGCGACAGGTCGTGGCCGGCTTCCTTGGCCTTTTCGAGGCCGGCCAGGTAGGCGTCCATCACCATGCGGTGGCGTTCGACGGAGAAGATCAGCGTCACGTTCACCGAGATGCCCTCGGCGAGGACTGCGGTGATCGCCGGAATGCCGGCCATCGTGGCGGGGATCTTGATGAGCAGATTCGGGCGGTCGACGGTCTTCCACAGATCGATGGCCTGCAGGATCGTCTTGTCGGTGTCGTGCGCCATCCGTGGATCCACCTCGATGGACACCCGGCCGTCCACCCCGTCGGACTGCTCGTACTGCTTGGCCAGCACGTCGCAGGCGTTGCGGACGTCGTCGGTGGTGACGGTGCGGATGGTGGCCTCGACGTCGGCGCCGCGCGCCGCCAACTCGTTGATCTGGTCGTCGTAGGCGTCGCCGGAGGACAACGCGGACTGGAAGATCGACGGGTTGGTGGTCACGCCGACCACCGACTTGGTGTCGATCAGTTCCTGCAGGTTGCCGGTCTGCAGCCGGTCTCGGGACAGGTCGTCGAGCCACACGGATACGCCCGCAGCGGACAGTGCGGCCAGATTCTGGTTCTGGGTCATGGTCGGATCCTCGGTCTCTCGTTGTGTCTGATCGGCCGTCTGGTCGGCCGTCTAGTTGGCCATCGTGCGTTCCGCGGCGGCCACCACAGCCTCTGGGGTGAAGCCGAATTCGCGGAACAGCGTCTTGTCGTCGGCGGACTCGCCGTAGTGCTCGATGGAAACGATCTCGCCGCAATCGCCGACGAGCTTGTACCAGCTCTGGGCGATCCCGGCCTCGACCGCTACCCGCGCCGACACGGTGGGTGGCAGCACGCTGTCGCGGTAGTCCTGAGGCTGCGACTCGAACCATTCGATGCACGGCATCGACACCACGGCGGCGGTGATGTTCTTGTCGGCCAGCATCTTCTTGGCCTCGACCGCGATCTGAAGTTCGGAGCCGGTCGCGATGAGGATGACGTCGGCTTGGGCTGAGCCGCCGCCCAGCACGTAACCACCGCGGGAGACACCTTCGGAATCGGTGCCCTCCAGAACCGGGATTCCCTGACGGGTCAGGATGAAACCGACCGGGCCGCTGCCGTTGCCCCGGGCGATGATGCTGCGCCAGGCGTAGGCGGTCTCGTTCGGATCGCCGGGCCGGACCACCGACAGGTTGGGGATCGCCCGCAGCGCCGCCAGGTGCTCGATCGGTTGATGGGTGGGGCCGTCCTCGCCGAGGCCGATGGAGTCGTGGGTCCAGACGTAGATGGTGTCGATGTCCATCAACGAGGCGAGTCGGACCGACGGCCGCATGTAGTCGGAGAACTGCAGGAACGTGCCGCCGAACGCGCGGGTCGGTCCGTGCAGCACGATCCCGGAGAGGATCGCGCCCATCGCGTGCTCGCGCACCCCGAAGTGCAGCACCCGGCCGTACCAGTCGGCTTTGAAGTCGTCGGTCGAAATCG
Organism: uncultured Mycolicibacterium sp.; assembly: GCA_964000695.1. Classification (GTDB taxonomy): domain Bacteria; phylum Actinomycetota; class Actinomycetes; order Mycobacteriales; family Mycobacteriaceae; genus Mycobacterium. The sequence continues at coordinate 3,480 of CAXEZH010000162.1, forward strand.
ATGGTGGCCCAAAGGATTTGACCCCGTCGATGGTGGTGTTGTTGCTGCCGGCCAGGTCGGCGGAACCGCCCCAGAGCTCGGGCAGTTTGGGAGCGACGTCGTTGAGCACCTCGCCGAAGGCCTTGCGGGTGGCCATCGCTTTGGAGCCCGGCTCCCAGTAGGTGATGTCGGCGTCCCAACCGTCGGGCAGCTCCTGGGCCAGCAGCCGGTCCAGCAGCTTCTTGCGCTCGGGTTCGCGCTCGGCCCACGCGTCGAATGCCGACTGCCACTTCTGGTGTGCCTCGCGGCCGCGGTCGACGAGTTTGCGGGTGTGGCTGATGACCTCGTCGCTGACCTCGAAGGTCTGGTCGGGATCGAACCCGAGCACCTTTTTCGTGGCGGCGACCTCGTCCTCGCCGAGCGCGGAGCCGTGCACGCCGCCGGTGTTCATCTTGTTGGGTGCGGGATAGCCGATGATGGTGCGCAGCGCGATGAACGACGGCTTGTCGGTGACCTTCTTGGCCTCGGCGATTGCCTGCTCGATGGCGACGACGTTCTCGCCCCCCTCGATCTCCTGCACGTGCCACCCGTAGGCCCGGTAGCGCGCCGCGACGTCCTCGGACAACGCGATGTTGGTGTCGTGCTCGATGGAGATCTGGTTCTTGTCGTAGAACACGATGAGATTGCCGAGCTGCTGGGTGCCCGCGAGCGACGACGCTTCGCTGGTGACGCCCTCCTCGATGTCGCCGTCGGAGGCGATCACGTAGATGTAGTGGTCGAACGGGCTCTCACCCCACGGCGTGTCGGGGTCGAACAGGCCGCGCTCGTAACGTGAGGCCATCGCCATGCCCACGGACGAGGCCAGCCCCTGGCCGAGCGGGCCGGTGGTGATCTCCACACCTCGGGTGTGGCGGAACTCGGGATGGCCGGGGGTCTTGGACTTGAACGTCCGCAGCGCCTGGATGTCGGACAGCTCCAGGCCGAAGCCACCGAGATAGAGCTGGATGTAGAGCGTGAGGCTGGAGTGCCCACAGGACAGCACGAACCGGTCGCGACCCAGCCAGCTGGTGTCGCTGGGGTCGTGGTGCATCTGCCGCTGGAACAGCGTGTAGGCCAGCGGTGCGAGGCTCATCGCGGTGCCGGGGTGTCCGCTGCCGACCTTCTGGACCGCGTCGGCGGCCAGCACCCGCACGGTGTCGACGGCCCGGGTATCCACCTCCGTCCAGTCGTCCGGGTGGTTCGGCCGGGTGAGGGCGTTGATCTCTTCGAGCGTGGTCACGAGGAGCACTCCTTGACTTGAGCGGTGGGCATCCGGTTGTGAGTGGGTGATCCGCACCAACCACCCTAGTGCGGAACGCTGCGGCGACGCAGGGGTCATCCCTGGCCGGGGAGTCGGTGGGGACCCTGCGGTTCCGAGTACCCGCCCCGGCGGTCTACCATCCTCTGTAGTAGAAGTCCGTTGTTCGTCGTCGAGGAGTGGGTTGCGTGAGGATTCGCGAAGGCCATCTCGTCGACGACACCCCGAACGGATCCGTCCGCTTCCGCGACCGCATCCTCGGCTACATCGGGTTGACCAAGCCGCGCGTCATCGAACTGCTCCTGGTCACGACGATCCCGGCCATGCTGCTTGCGCACCGCGGCACCGTCGACCCGGTGCTGATCTTCAACACGTTGGTCGGTGGCCTGCTCGCGGCCGCCGGCGCCAACACGCTGAACTGTGTGGCCGACGCCGACATCGACAAGGTGATGAAGCGCACCGAACGCCGCGCCCTGGCGCGCGCCACGGTGCCGCGCAGCCACGCGCTGATCTTCGGCTTGACGCTGTCGGTGGCCTCGTTCTTCTGGCTGTGGTGGACGACCAACATGCTCTCGGCCCACCTCGCGGGGGCCACCATCGCGTTCTACGTGCTCGTCTACACGCTGCTGCTCAAGCGGCGCACCTCGCAGAACGTGGTGTGGGGCGGGGCCGCCGGTTGTATGCCGGTGATGATCGGTTGGTCCGCGGTGACCGGCACGATCCAGTGGCCCGCGCTGGTGATGTTCCTGATCATCTTCTTCTGGACTCCTCCGCACACCTGGGCGCTGGCCATGCGCTACAAGGAGGACTACAAGGCCGCCGGTGTGCCGATGCTGCCCGCGGTGGCCACCGAGCAGCAGGTCACCAAGCAGATCCTGATCTACACCTGGTTGACCGTTGCGGCGACGTTGGCGCTGGCGCTGGCCACCGGCTGGCTGTACGCCGCGGTGGCGATCGTCGCCGGCACCTGGTTCCTGGTGATGGCGCACCAGCTCTACGCCGGGGTACGACGCGGCGAGCCGGTCAAGCCGCTGCGGCTGTTCCTGCAGTCCAACAACTACCTCGCGGTCGTGTTCCTCGCGCTGGCCGTCGACTCGGCCCTGGCGCTTCCCGCGCTGTTCAGCGTCTGACTCAGGGGACCAGAACCACCGACCCCACGGTCTGTCGGCCCTGCAGGTCGCGATGGGCCTGCTGCGCCTCGTGCAACCGGTAGCGGTGGCTGACGGTCACCGACAGCGTGCCGTCGGCGATGGCGGTGAGCAGTTCGCCGGCCCGCCACGAGAACTCGTCGGGGGTGCGGGTGTAGTGCGCGAGGTTGGGTCGAGTCAGGTAGACCGATCCGGCCGCGTTGAGTCGCTGCGGGTCGACCGGGGGGACGGGCCCGCTGGCTGCGCCGAACAGCGCCAGCGTGCCTCGGACCGCCAAGCTCGCCAGGCTCGCGTCGAACGTCGACGCCCCCACGCCGTCGTACACCGCGGCGACGCCGTTGCCGTCGGTGAGCTCGCGGATACGGTCGCCGAATGCTTGCGCGTCGTTGGCGTCGCTGCCGGGATAGTCCAGGACCTCGATCGCGCCGGCCCGGCGCGACAGTTCGGCCTTGTCCGGTGTCGACACCGTGGTGATGACACGAGCAGCCAGCGCGGTCGCCCATTGCGTCAGGATCAGCCCGACGCCGCCGGCGCCCGCGTGCATCAGCACGGTGTCGCCCTGCTGCACCGCGTAGGTCGACTTGAGCAGGTAGTGCGCCGTCATGCCCTTGAGCAGGGCCGAGGCCACCGCGTCCGGAGCCACGCCGTCAGGTACGTAGGCGACGAAGTCGGCCGGCGCCAGACAGTACTCGGCGTACGCGCCGGACGCCTTGTCGGTGACGACCCGGTCGCCGACCGTCAGGGCGGCGACGTCCTCGCCGATGGCCTCGATGACGCCGCATACCTCGCTGCCGACGACGAACGGCAGCTCCCGCGGATACAGCCCGGAGCGGAAATAGGTGTCGATGAAGTTGACGCCGATCGCCTCCGCCCGGATCAGCACCTGGCCGGGGCCGGGCTCGGGTCGGGGCTTCTCCACGTGGGACAGGACTTCCGGTCCGCCGGTCTCGGCGACTTCGATGGCGTACATAGGGCCCATCATGCCCGCCGCGGTGCTGGGCGCCCCGTCGGTAGCATGGCTTCGCCATGACGACGGCCCGTCCCGACCTGTTCCACCCGCGGATCGTGTTCGCGGGGTGTCCGGCATTGCCCGACGGGGACGGCGATGACGCCGGACTGGTCGGCGCACTGCGCCGCCGCGGGCTGCACGCGCGCTGGATGTCCTGGGACGACCCGGCGGCGCTCGAGGCGGACCTGGTGATCCTGCGCGCGGCCTGGGACTACACCGAACGGCTGGACGAGTTCCTGGTCTGGACGCGCCGAGTGCCGCGGCTGCTGAACTCGCCCGACGTGGTGGCCTGGAACACCGACAAGCGCTACCTGGCCGATCTCGCCGGTGCCGGGGTGCCGACGGTGCCGAGTCGTTTCATCGCGCCCGGCCAACGCTTCGAGCTGCCCGAGGGTGCGCTGTCCGGGGGCGGCGAGGTCGTCGTCAAGCCGGCGGTCGGTGCGGGGTCCTCGGGAGCGCTGCGGTTCTCCGAGTCGGCGCCGGCGCGCGCGCATGCGGCGATGCTGCAGGCCAGTGGCCACACCGTGCTGGTGCAGCCGTTCGACGCGCGTGTCGAGGAGGGGGAGACGGCGCTGGTGTTTCTCGGCGGCGAGGCGTCGCACGCGTTCACCAAGGGCCCGATCCTCCCGCCGCCGGGGGGTGCGCCGGTGTTCGACGAGTCGGGCACCTACGCGCAGGAGCGGCTGTCGCCCGCGGAACCGGATTTCGAGCTGTGGGATCTCGGTCACGCGGCGTTGTCGGCGGCCGCGGCGCACCTGGGCATCGCGGTGACGGAACTGTTGTACGCGCGGGTGGACGTCATCGGCGGTCCTGAGGCGCCCGTGCTGCTCGAGCTCGAGTTGGTGGAGCCGTCGCTGGGCTGGCGCCAGCTGGACGAGGCCAGCCGGCTGCGCCAACAGCGGGTCTTCGCGCTGGGTGTGGAGTCAGCGCTGGAGCGGTTCGGCCTCGGTCCGCTCTCGCATCGACGCCCATAGCGCCGCGGTGGCCGCGGTGCAGGCCGCCGCACCGGCGACGTGCAGAGCCACCAGTGCGGCGGGCACGCCGGTGAAGAACTGGATGGTGCCCAGCAGGCCCTGCGCGGCGACCAGCACCACGAGCACGGCCAGCCGGGTGCGTACGTCGCGCGGGGCGCGCACAGCCAGCAGCCCGAAGCCCAGACCGATCACCAGCGACAGGTAGGCCACCAGCAGGGACGAATGCATGTGCACCAGCGTGGTGATCTCGATCTGCAGGCGGGGCACGGGGCGGTCCAGGCTCTTGTCGCCGGCATGCGGGCCGGCCCCGGTGACCATGGTGCCCGTGACGAGCACCGCTGCGAGGGCTACGGCGCTCAGCGCCGTCAACCGGCGCAGCGGGGCGGGGACGCAGGCGACATAGCTGCCTGCGTCGGGTTGTCCGATCTTGACGTACAGCAGCACCGCCAGCCAGACCATCGTCATCGATGCGAGCAGGTGAATCGCCACGGTCCACCACAGCAATCCGGTCAGGACGGTGATGCCGCCGATCACGGCCTGCACCACCGTCGACGCGGGCATCAGCCAGGCGTAGAACAGCACCTCCCGGCGGCGCCGCGCCCGCACCACGGCGATCACCGCGGCGGCGGCAGTCAGCACGACGAGGAACGTCAGCAGTCGGTTGCCGAACTCGACAGCCTGGTGGATGCCGGGCACCTCGGGATGGGGAACAGGGGTGAAGCTACCCGGGAAACACTGCGGCCAGGTCGGGCAACCCAGCCCGGAGGCGGTCACCCGCACGATCGCACCGGTCACCGCGATCCCGCCCTGGGTGAGGATCACCGCCGCAGCGATGATGCGCTGCACGCGCAGGCTCGGTTCCGGAAGCAGGTCGACGAGCCGCATGAAGAGTCGTTTCACGGGCACCTTGTGATGGTAGAGGCTCGCTAACTACGCCCCGTAGTAGGGGCGGTCAGGTGAACCGGAACCAGCGCAGCGCACACACCGCCGCGACCGCCCCCCACACCGCGAGCACGGCCAGCCCGAACCAATCCACGGACAGCGTCATCGCCTGCGAGAGCGCCTCGGTGAGTGCGCCGGACGGGGTCAGTCTGGCGACCCAGGCCACCGCCGACGGCACCATGGCGTCCTCGCCGCTCTGCCCCTCGACGGTCAGGGCGCCCAGCCCGGCGAAGACGAACCACAGCAGGTTGGCCAGTGCCAGCACGATCTCGGCGCGTAGGGTGCCGCCCAGCAGCAATCCCAGCGCGGCGAACACCGCCGTGCCCGCCGCGATGATCACCGCACCCAGCGCCAGGCCCGCCAGCGGCGGCCGCCAGCCCAGGGCGGCGCCGATGGCGCCGAGGACCACCGACTGCAGGATCACCACCGTGACCACGGCCAGCGATTTGCCCGCGATGATGCCCCACACCGGCAGCGCGGTGGCACCCAGGCGTTTGAGCGCACCATAGCGCCGATCGAACGCCACGGCGATGGCCTGGCCGGTGAACGCCGTCGAGATGACCGCCAGTGCGACGATCGCCGGCACGAACGTGGCGGCTCGGTTGGCTCCGAACGATCCCAGCGGCAGCAACGTGAGCCCGACCAGCAGGGTGATCGGGATGAACATGGTCAGCAGCAACTGCTCGCCGTTTCGCAGCAGCAGGCGAAGCTCCAGTGCGAACTGCGCGGCCAGCATGCGCGGGACGGGGGCCGGGCGTGGATCGGGATCGAAGGTGCCGGGGGCGAATCTGTTCTCGGTCACGATCGCAACTCCCGGCCGGTCAGATCCAGGAACACGTCTTCGAGGCTGCGCTGTTCCACGCGCATGTCGGTTGCCAACACGTCCAACCTGGCGCACCACGCGGTGACGGTGGCCAGCACCTGGGGGTCGATCCGGCCCTCCACGAGGTATTCGCCCGGCGCGGCTTCGACGGCCCGGTAGCTCTCGGGAAGCGCGGTGACGAGCAGGCTCAGGTCGAGCTTGCGCGGGGCCCGGAACCGCAGTTGGTTCTCGGCGCCGTTGCGTGTGAGCTCCGTCGGGGTGCCGGTCGCCACCGCGGTTCCGTGGTCGATGATCAGGATGCGGTCGGCCAGTTCCTCGGCCTCGGCCAGCTGGTGTGTCGTGAGCACCACCGTGACCCCGTCGCGGCGCAGCGCGTCGATCAACTCCCAGACCACGATGCGCGCGTGGGCGTCCATGCCGGCAGTGGGTTCGTCCAGGAACACCAGCTCAGGGCGTCCCACCACGGCACAGGCCAATGCGAGCCGCTGCTGCTGGCCGCCGGAGAGCCGTCGGTACGGCGTGCGCGCCGACTCGCTGAGGCCCAGAGTGCTCAGCAGCCACTGGGGGTCCAACGGGTGGGCGGAGTAGGCGGCCACCAGGTTGAGCATCTCGCCGGCCTTGGCGGCGGGATAGGCCCCCCCGCCCTGCAGCATCACCCCGGTACGGGCCCGCACCTGTGCGTTGTCGGCGACGGGGTCGAGCCCGAGGATCTCGATGGAGCCGCCATCGGGTGCCAGGAAGCCCTCACACATCTCCACCGTGGTCGTCTTGCCGGCGCCGTTGGGGCCCAGCAGGGCGAACACCTCGGCCGACCCGACCTCCAGGTCCAGCTCGGACACAGCGGTCAGCGAGCCGTAGCGCTTGCTGACTCCACGCAGCCGCACCGGCGTCGACGAGCGTTCGCGCGGGGTCACGGGGATTCAGCGTAGGCGTCGCTCCTGGGTGCAGGCCGCGCCGGTGGTGAGGTGGGGTCGCCGGATGGCGGAGTGGTGTTCTCGCCGGCTGGGTCTGGATCCGGATCGGGCAGCGCACGCCACGGCAGGCGACGGTAGGTCAGCGCCATCAGCACCACCACGATCACCGTGCTGGCCAGCGTCGCCAGCACGATCTGGAACAGCGCAAAGCGGTCGCCGTTGGCGGTCGGCCCGAAGATGCCGACGACGAGCGTGACGACGATCACCGCGACCCGGAACTTGGGCAGCGTGGCCCACGCGGCGAGCGGAATGATCGCCCAGAGCAGATACCAGGGCTGGACCACCGGGAACAGCAGCACCGTGGCACCGAGCGCGACACCCAGCCCACCCACGGGGTGCAGGCGCCCGCGCAGCACCGACAGCAGCAGCCAGGTCACGATGACCGCGATCAGCGTCACGCCGATCGCACGGGTCAGCGCCAGCACCGCGGTGGTGTGGTCACCGAGTCCGAGCAGGATGCCGACCTGTCCGGTGCCCAGGGCCAGCAGCGTCGGCGGTGACATCCAGCTGCGCACGACGTTGGCCGTGCCCAGCGTGAACAACCAGCCGAAGCCCAGCCCACTGGCCCAGCCGATCAACGCCATCACCGCCAGCGCCACTGCGCCCAGCAGGCCGCTGGCGGCCACAAACGCCCGCACCGTGCCGCCCCATTGATGTGCCAGAGCCATCGCCACGAATCCCAGGGCCAGCAGCGAGGGCAACTTGACCTGCGACGACAACGTGATCAGGACGGCGCCGAGCACCACGATCGCCAGCGGGGACCAGCGGGTCAGCCCGAAGGACAGGTGCGGCGGTCGCGACGACGACCCGCGGTTGGCGGCTCGCATGGCCTCGATGCCGCGCAGCGCGAACTCGGTGCCGGCGAGCATCAGGCCCAGCATCAGCGCCTCGTTGTGGATGCCGGCCACCAGATGCATGAACAGCAGCGGATTGCAGGGGCCCAACCACAGCGCGCTGACCTCCGCGACGCCGCAGCGGCGGGCCAGCCGTGGGGTGGCCCAGACGATGAGTCCGACGCCGACCAGTACGACCAGACGATGGAACAGCACGGCTTCGACGATGTTCTCGCCGGTGATGCTCGAGATGCCCCGCCCGATCCACAGGAACAACGGACCGTAGGGCGCCGGCGTCTCCCGCCACAGGCTGGGCACCGACAGCGTGAAGACGTGGTCCAACCCCAGGCCGGTCGCCGGTCCGACCCGGTAGGGGTCGCTGCCCTGCAGCGAGATCTCGCTCTGGGCCAGATAGGAGTACACGTCCTTGCTGTACATCGGCGGAGCGATGAGCAGCGGTAGCGTCCACAACAGCAGCGTGCGGTCGAGTTGGCTGCGCGTCATGCGTCGCTCACCGAGCGCGAACCGGCCCAGCATCAGCCAGGCCAGCGCCATCATCACCGCGCCGGTGGTGGTCATCGTCAGTGACACCGTCTGGATCCGCGACGGCAGGTTGAGCAGCCGTACCCCGAACGTCGGATCCTGGATGACCGGCCGGGCGCCGGCGCCCAGCGCACCGATGGCCATGAGCACGGTGCCGGTCGCGCCGAACAGCCGGGTGCGGCGCATCGCGATGAGCTCAGCATCGTTCAGTGGTGTGCCGACCGCGCGCTCGTCGCCGTGCCAACCGGCGATCGAGGTGCTCAACGAGGAGAGGCGGCCTGCCACGATGGCAGCGTAACCGCCGAATATTCCCGGACGGTCGGGGTAAGTCGATGTGAGCATTGCGACACCCACCGATAAGGGTGCCCTTCCTAGACCCGGTCGGGGAATTGCGTCACACTGGTGTTGTGAAAATCCGTACGCAGCGCTCGACCGCACCGAACCCGGTGCCGTCGCATGCTGTCGACGGTGACACCCACGGTCACACCCGTGGCGCGATCATCAGGCTCCTGCTGGAATCCGGTCCTACCACCGCGGGTCGTATCGGCGACGAACTCGGCCTGTCGGCGGCGGGTGTACGGCGGCACCTCGATGCGCTGATCGAGGCCGGCGATGCCCAGGCCAACGCCGCGGCGGCCTGGCAGCAGGAGGGGCGTGGTCGGCCCGCCAAGCGCTACCAGCTCACCGCGGCAGGTCGGGCGAAGCTCGAACACACCTACGACGACCTGGCATCTGCGGCCATGCGGCAACTGCGCGAGATCGGCGGGGACGACGCCGTACGCACGTTCGCGCGCCGGCGCATCGATGCGATCCTCGCCGGCGTCGAGCCGGCCGACGGTGACGTCGAAGAAGCCGCGGAGCGGGTCGCCGAGGCGCTCAGTCAGGCCGGCTACGCCACCACGACCACCCAGGTGGGCGGTCCGCTGCGCGGCGTGCAGATCTGTCAGCACCACTGCCCGGTCTCGCATGTGGCCGAAGAGTTCCCGGAGTTGTGCGAGGCCGAGCAGCAGGCGATGTCCGAGGTTCTGGGTACCCACGTCCAGAGGCTGGCGACCATCGTCAACGGTGACTGCGCCTGCACCACCCACGTCCCGTTGAGTTCGGGCGCGCTACAGGAACGGTGACCGTACGCCCACCCGCACGACCTCCGGCGCACAGCCCGCGCCGGAGTAACCACCAGAGCAAAAGGAGTGTGTCGCAATGACACTCACACCGGAGGTCAAGCCAGAGGCGCTGACCCAGGAAGAGACCATCGCGTCCCTGGGCCGGTACGGCTATGGCTGGGCCGACTCCGATGTCGCAGGCGCCAGTGCGCAGCGGGGGCTGTCCGAGGCCGTGGTCCGCGACATCTCTGCCAAGAAGAACGAACCGGAATGGATGCTCGACATCCGGCTCAAGGCGTTGCGCACCTTCGACAAGAAGCCCATGCCGTCCTGGGGATCGAACCTCGAGGGTATCGACTTCGACAACATCAAGTACTTCGTGCGTTCCACGGAGAAGCAGGCCGCCAGCTGGGAGGACCTGCCCGAGGACATTCGCAACACCTACGACAAGCTGGGCATCCCCGAGGCCGAGAAGCAGCGCCTGGTTTCCGGCGTGGCGGCCCAGTACGAGTCCGAGGTGGTCTACCACCAGATCCGCGAGGATCTCGAGGCGCAGGGTGTGCTCTTCCTCGACACCGACAGCGCGCTGCGTGAGCACCCGGAGGTCTTCAAGGAGCACTTCGGCACCGTGATCCCCGCCGGGGACAACAAGTTCTCCGCGCTGAACACCGCGGTGTGGTCGGGCGGCTCGTTCATCTACGTGCCGCCGGGCGTGCACGTCGACATCCCGCTGCAGGCCTATTTCCGGATCAACACCGAGAACATGGGCCAGTTCGAGCGCACGCTGATCATCGTCGACGAAGGCGCCTACGTGCACTACGTCGAAGGCTGCACCGCGCCGATCTACAAGAGCGACTCGCTGCACTCGGCGGTGGTCGAGATCATCGTCAAGCCCGGTGGCCGGTGCCGCTACACGACGATCCAGAACTGGTCCAACAACGTCTACAACCTGGTCACCAAGCGTGCCCGGGCCGAGGCCGGCGCCACCATGGAGTGGGTCGACGGCAACATCGGCTCCAAGGTCACGATGAAGTATCCGGCGGTGTGGATGACCGGTGAGCACGCCAAGGGTGAAGTGCTCTCGGTGGCCTTCGCCGGCGAGGGGCAGCACCAGGACACCGGCGCCAAGATGCTGCACCTGGCGCCGCACACGTCGTCGAACATCGTGTCCAAGTCGGTGGCACGCGGCGGCGGGCGGGCGTCCTATCGCGGGCTGGTCCAGGTCAACAAGGGTTCGTACGGATCCCGCTCGAGCGTGAAATGCGATGCGCTGCTCGTCGATACGGTCAGCCGCAGCGACACCTACCCCTACGTCGACATCCGCGAGGACGACGTCACGATGGGCCACGAGGCCACCGTGTCCAAGGTCAGCGAAGATCAGATGTTCTATCTGATGAGCCGCGGCCTGACCGAGGACGAGGCCATGGCGATGGTGGTGCGCGGGTTCGTCGAGCCGATCGCCAAGGAACTGCCGATGGAGTACGCGTTGGAGCTCAACCGGCTCATCGAGCTGCAGATGGAAGGTGCGGTCGGCTAGCGATGAGCAATGTGACTGAGGCAGTGGAGGGTTCGGCTCTCTCTGCCGTCAACAAGGGTGAGATCTTCTCGTCCTTCGACGTCGACGCCTTCGAGGTGCCCGGCGGTCGAGACGAGATCTGGCGGTTCACCCCACTCAAGCGGTTGCGTGGACTGCATGACGGCTCGGCGGGATCGGATGGCCGGGCCACCGGTTCGGCGGGCATCACCGTCACCGAGCGTGCCGGCGTCACCGTCGAAACCGTCGGACGCGATGACGAACGGCTGGGCCAGGCCGGTGCTCCCACCGACCGCGTTGCCGCGCAGGCGTTTTCCTCGTTCGACACCGCCACCGTGGTGACGGTCGCCCGCGACACCGAGGTGAGCGAACCGATCGAGATCGCGATCACCGGTCCCGGTGAGGGCGCCGTGGCCTACGGCCACCTCCAGATCCGCGTCGAGGAACTCTCGCGTGCCATCGTCGTGGTCGACCTGCGTGGGAGCGGGACCTATGCCGACAACGTGGAGATTCTCGTCGGCGACTCGGCCGGCGTCGGAGTGATCTGGATCGCCGACTGGGCCGATGACATGGTCCACGTCAGTTCCCATCACGCCACGCTCGGCAAGGATGCCGTGATCGGGCATGTGAACGTCACCCTCGGCGGAGACGTGGTGCGGACCACGGCGACGGTGCGCTACACCGCCCCCGGCGGGGACGCCCAGATGTTGGGCACCTATTTCGCCGACGACGGACAACATTTCGAGTCGCGACTCCTGGTCGACCACGCCCACCCGAACTGCAAATCCGACGTGCTCTACAAGGGTGCGCTGCAGGGTGACCCTGACTCGGCCAAGCCCGATGCACACACCGTCTGGGTCGGCGATGTCTTGATCCGCGCCGCGGCGACCGGCACCGACACTTTCGAGGTCAACCGCAACCTGGTGCTCACCGACGGAGCCAGGGCGGACTCGGTGCCGAATCTGGAGATCGAGACCGGCGAGATCGCCGGCGCCGGTCACGCCAGCGCCACCGGCCGTTTCGATGACGAGCAGCTGTTCTATCTGCGCTCGCGCGGGATTCCCGAGGAAGCGGCACGGCGGCTGGTCGTGCGCGGCTTCTTCAACGAGATCATCGCCAAGATCGCCGTGCCCGCAGTGCGTGAGCGACTGACCGAAGCCATTGAACGAGAACTAGC
>CAXEZH010000163.1:0-13123 GCA_964000695.1 uncultured Mycolicibacterium sp.
AGGTTCGCGAGCCTCGCTTCGGGCTGGTGCAGGCCGTCGGCGGCGGCGGGTCCTGTGCTGCCGCAGTGCTCGCGGTGTGAGATCACGCGTGTGAGATCAGGCCGGTGTGATCAGGCGATCGCACCGCTCTCTTTGAGCGCGAGGATGCGATCCCAGTCGCCGCCCAGCTCCAGAATCAGTTCTTCGGTGTGGGCGGCGAATTCGGGCATCGGAGCCAACGTCAGCGGAGTTTCGTCGTAGAGCACCGGGCTGGCTACCAGATCGAAGGTGTCTCCGTCGTGCTCCACCGCGACGATGTTGCCGTTCGCGCGGACCTGTGGGTCGGCGGCGACCTCCGCGGTGTTCTGCACCGGCGCCCACTGTCCGTCGAACCCCTCGAGCGCTTCGCGCCAGTGCTCGAGGGGATGGGCGGCGATCGTGGCCCGCAGCACCTCGATGGCGGCAGGTGCATGTTCGGTGAGTGACGCGTGGCTGGCGAACCGTTCGTCGGCGGCGAGATCGGTGGCACCGACCCGGCGACAGAACTCCGCGAAGTACCGGAAGCCCTGCAGCATCGACAGCCCTAGATGGCGACCGTCGGCAGTCCTGTAGAAGCCGACCAGCGGATTGTTCGGTGTGACATTGGCGCCGGCCGGATTCGTCTGCCACGGCTCGCCGCTGACGAGCGCCGCGTTGATCGCCACCCCGGATGCCCAGACCCCCACGCCCAGCAGCGAGATGTCGACGATCCGGGCATTGCCCGTCCGCTCGCGTTCGAACAGGGCTGCGGATATCCCGCCGGCGATCGTCATCCCACCGATCGAATCGCCGTAGGCCGGGCCTGGCTGCGGCACCACACCGTCCATGTCACACGGCGTGGATCCGAGCGCTCCCCCGGCACGGCTCCAGAATCCGGTCATGTCATATCCACCCGTGCCCGCATCGTCGCCGAGTGGTCCGTACGCGCTTCCGCGCGCGTAGATGATGTCGGGGTTGACGGCGCGCACGTCATCGACATCGATGCGCAGTTTCTCGCGGGCGTCCGGCAGGAAGTTGGTCAGGAACACATCGCTCGTGCGCGCGATGTCCATCAGCAGCTCGTGCCCGTCGGGGGTCGACATGTCCAGCGCCACTGAACGTTTGCCGCGGTTGGCGTGCTCCATGACCGGGTTCCGATCACCGTCGACGGTGATGTGACCGAGCTGGCGGAGCCCGCGCTGGGAATCACCGGTCTGGGGATGCTCGATCTTGATGACGTCGGCTCCCCAGTCCGCCAGAACGGCGCCCGCAGCCGGCACGAACGTCCATTGGGCCACCTCGAGCACACGCACTCCGGACATCGGTCCAATCATGGGTTCGAGTCTCCTTCTCTCGGCACGAAAGCGCCCGGCCGGAACTCGCGTGTCGGCAGACGAGGATCACCTGCAGACCCGTCGACCTAGCGGTTCAGCGCCCAGGTCCGGCGAGATCCCAGCCGGCTACTGCCTGTACAGTAGAACAGAAAATGTTTATTTGCGATATGGTTACCGAGTGACGGGTGCGTTGTCCCACCTCCGGGTGTGCGATCTCAGTGGGCAGCTGGCGGGCGCCGGAGCGACCAAGATCCTGGCCGCCTTCGGTGCGCAGGTCATCCGAGTCGAAGACCCGGTCAGCCGCGGCCTGTGGGATGCGCTGCGCGGTGTGGGACCGTACGTCGACGAACGCCGGGGCGTCGACCTCGGCGCCGGGTTCAACAATCACAATGCGGGCAAGTACGGCGTGACGATCAACCTCCGTACCGACGAGGGCAAGCAGCTGTTGCGCGAACTCGTCGCCGTCAGCGACGTCGTCTGTGAGAACTTCGCCGCAGGCGTGATGGAGAACCGCGGCTTCGGATACGAAGACCTGCAGCGCATCAAGTCCGACATCGTCTATGTGTCCAACTGCGGGTTCGGCCACAGCGGCCCCTATCGCGATTTCAAGACGTGGGGGCCGATCGTGCAGGCCGTCAGCGGGCTGACCTATACCTCCGGCCTGCCCGATACCGAACCTGCGGGCTGGGGGTTTTCCTACATGGACCACGGGTCCGCGTTCTACATGACCGTGGCCATCATGGCCGCGCTGCACCACCGTGAACGCACCGGCGAAGGCCAGCATGTGGATCTGGCGACGGTACCCGCCGGGATGGCGATGCTGCCGACCGAGATCCTCGATTGGACCGTCAACCGCCACATGACCCAGCCCTCGGGCAATCGCGCCGATTTCGACGAGTACGCACCACACGGCATCTACCCGTGCGCGGGCGCGGACCGGTGGATCGCGATCGCGTGTCGCGACGACAGAGAGGTCGCTCTGCTGGCCAAGGTGCTGGATGAGCCAACACTGACTGCCGACCGATTTGCGACGCTCCCACAACGCTTGGCCTCGGTCACAGAATTGGATGCGGTCGTCGGCGCAGCCACCGCGTCACGCGACGCGCCCACGCTGGCCGCCGACCTCGTGGCCACCGGGGTGCCCGCCAGTGTGGTGAAGAGTCCGGTCGAACGCATCGACGGCGATGCCGATCTCACCCGAATGGGGTTGTTTCCCAGCGTCACCCACCCGGATATCGGCAAGGTACGGGTGGAAGGCATCCCGATGACGTTCTCCGCCACCCCATGGCATCTCGACGCCGGCGCACCCAAGTTGGGTCAGCACAACGACGAAATTCTGGGCAAGCTACTGGGTCACGACGCCCAGTCGCTGGCCGACTGGGCCGAGCGAGGTGTGATCTGAGCGCGTTGTCCGACCTGCGGGTCATCGAGATCAGTGATCAGTACACGCCGATCGCGGGCCGGGTGCTGGCCGAACTGGGCGCCGACGTCATCGTCGTCGAGCCGCCGGAGGGCTCGCCGCACCGACGCCGTCCGCCCTTCGTGGACGGCGATCCGGGCCTCGATCGCAGCCTCCGCTGGTGGGGCGCGAACGCGGGGAAGCGCAGCGTCACCATCGACGTCGACGACTCGGCTGCTCTCGAGTTGCTGCGACGGGTTATCGCCGGAGCTGACGTCGTGCTCGCGGGCAGCGACCGGGTGGCCGGTGACCGCCTCAGGTATTCCGAGCTGTCGTCAGAGCACCCCGGCCTGATCTGGGTGTCGATCTCGCCTTTCGGCATCGGGAGTGCGCGTGCCGACGATCCCGTCACCGATCTGACCGTCCTTGCCGGAGGCGGGCCGATATGGAATTGCGGCTACGACGACCACACGATTCCGCCGATGCGGGGCTCCGGGGACCAGTCGGCCAACATCGGGGGAATGTACGGCGCCATCGGCGCACTCATCGCCCTCGCTCACCGCGACCACACCCGCGTGGGCCAGATCGTGGACGTCAACGTCACCGCGGCCTGCAACGTGACGTGTGAGCAGACGACCTATCACTGGCTGGTGAATCAAGCCGTCTGTCTTCGCCAGACCGGACGACATGCGTACCCGAGGCGCAGCTCTCCTGTGCAAGTACTTTGTGCAGATGGGCATTACGCGACCACAGGGGTGCTGCCCCGCAAGCCCGACGAATTCACCCGCCTGCTCCAGTGGCTGTCCGATCTGGGCCTCACCGAGGAGCTTCCCGAGGCGTTCTTCCTGGAGTTGGCCGCCGGGCGCGACGAACCGGTGGACCTCGCGGCCATCGGCGAAGACGAGGAGACCACCGCGATCCTGAGTGCGGCCCGCGATGCCATGAGGCTCATCGCGTCTCACCTGCCGGCCAAGGAGTTCTTCTTGGCAAGTCAGCGTCGCGGGTTCCCTGCCGGCGCCATCCTGCCTCCCCACGAGGCGTTCGATGACGAGCACTCGGTCGCGCGCGGAATGCACGTACCCGTCGCCCACCCAGAATTGGACCGCACCGTGATCTATCCCGGCGCCCCCTACGTGTTCGGCGGCAGTCCGCTCACGCCACCGACCCGCGCCCCCCTGCTCGGTGAGCACAACGGCATCGTGCACAGCCTCGCCGACGACATCGCGCGATGACGTCCGGACACCGTCTCACCCATGTCGGCCTGTGTGTTCGCGACGTCGAACGATCCAGCCACTTCTACTGCGCAGCACTCGGTTTCCAGAGGATCGGGGACATGCACGTGGCCGATGACGCCAGTGCCCGACTCCTCGATGTCGACGGACTCGTCCTGGACCTGGTCTACTTGCAGCGTGACGGGTTCCGGCTGGAACTCCTCGGCTTCACCGGACCCGGCAGCAGCGGCGAAGCCGAGCCTCGGGCGATGAATGCACTCGGCTTCACCCATTTGTCGTTCCGGGTGGACGATGTCGACGCGTTGAGCGCCGCGATCGTCGCTCATGGGGGGCGCCTCCTGGCCGAGCGCAGCGTCGTTTTCGACGGCGGTAACCGGGGCCTGATCCTCACCGACCCTGACGGCACGTTGCTCGAGCTGATCGAACGCACCCCGAGACCGTGCTAGTCAACTAGTCACTATTCGTCCGATTGTTCAGTCGGATGATAGACTGCCCCCGTGCCCGCGACCAGCGAGTTGACCTACTCCCCCTTCTCCAAGGCGATCTTCGACGATCCCTACCCGGTGTACCGCCGGTTGCGCACCGAAGCCCCCGTCTACCGGGACCCGGGAGACCGCTGGTGGGTGCTGTCCCGCTTCGCCGACGTCGCCGGTGCGCTGCGCGACTGGGAAACCTACTCCTCCAAACTGGGACCGGCACCCGAGAACCCTGACGACGACGGACGCAAATACTCGGTCATCTCGATGGACCCGCCCCGCCACGACCGCATCCGCGGAGTCCTGAAGGGCTTCTTCACACCGCGGGCGGTCGCAGCCATGGAGGGCGCACTGCAGCGGGTGGTCGACCATCACCTCGACCGGCTGGAGCCGGGAACGACCGTGGATGCGATGGAGGCGTTCGCCTTCTCCGTGCCCACCGATGTCATCGGCGACCTGCTCGGCGTCCCGCACGCCGATCGCGAACAGCTTCGCGTCTGGTGGGAGGCATTCCTCACCCGGCACGAGGGTGAGGTCACGATGCCACCGAGCGCCATCGAGGCCAACCGCAAGATCAGTGCCTACATCGGCGATCTCATCGAGGCGAGGCGCACCGATCCCGGAGACGACCTGATCAGCATCGTGCTGCAGGCCACGTTCCACGATCCCGAGGTCGGCGACGATCGAGCCCTGACGCCGCACGAAGTTCTGATGTTCTGCAACCTGCTGTCCGCCGCCGGGTCCGAAACCACCCAGAAGCTGATTTCCAACGGCCTGGTCGCCCTGCACGACCACCCCGACCAATGGCATCGAATCGTCGACGACCACAGCCTCATTCCAACCGCCGTCAACGAGGCCTTGCGTTTCGACACGCCGAGCCACTGGGTGGCGCGCACGCTGACGCGGCCCGTCGAACTGCACGGTGTGACGATGGAAGCGGGTGACTGGGTGCTGCTGCTGCTCGGTAGCGCCAACCGTGACGAGCGCCGCTACGACGACCCCGACCGCTTCCTCCTCGATCGGCCGCGTGGCACCGACGTCTACTTCGGCTGGGGCATCCACATCTGCCTGGGCCAGTGGCTGGCTCGCCGCGAAGCGCAGATGGTGTTCGAGGCCGTGGCCAAGAAGTTCCCCAACTACGCGATCGGCGCGCACGAACGGGTGTTGACCGCCACGGTCCGTGGCTACACCAGCGTCGAGATGATGCTGCGGTGACCCGATACCGCAGCGCCGGCCGGGGCGCCGGTGCGCAGGCCCGATCCCGGACAGCTTCGGTGAATCACTGACGGCGAGCCAGTTCTAGCATGGCCGCCATCCTCATGGCGGCCATGACGCCACCGTCGCAGACGATTTCGGTTCCCGTGAGGTATCCGGGTTTGTCGCTGGCGCAGAACACCAGGAACTCGGCGATCTCGGCAGGATGGCCGAACCGTTTGAAGGCCCCGAGCTGCGCCAACGCACCCGCAGCGACATTCTTCTCGAGCTGGCCATGGCGGTGTCGAAGGATCCCGGCGACACCGAGAGCACCCGCGCCCCCTTCGCCCCGAAGTCGGCCGCCATCGCCTTGCTGTGCCAGATGACGAAGTTCTTGCTCAGCACGTAGGCCAGTTGCGGTCGTCGCGCCCATGGGCCCAGATTGCACAATCTGACCAGCTCGGTGAGGAGCGCGGCAACCGAGCCACGGTCGGTGATTCGCAGACGGTGGCCGTGCACAAGATCCCAGCTTCGCTCAGTTCGCGTTCTGCGGCGCGTAGACGGTCGGGATCGACGTCGCTGATCACAACCGCGCTGTCACGGCCGACGACATGCGCCGCAGCCAGCCCCATCCCTCCGGCACCGCCGGCAACCACTGCCACGTTCGGCATCTCTGTTCACCACTCCTCGGAGACTGAGCTCGGGGTACCGGTCATCGTAGGAGAAGCGGGCGGACCCGATTGTCACGTCGCCGTGGACTATTCGAACACTCCAGGCGACTTCGAGTAATCGACGGTGGACAATTCGGTCATCCCGCCGTCGATGTGCAGCACGGTCCCCGTGACGAAAGTGGCGTCGTCACTGGCTAGGAACGCCACCGCCGGTGCGATCTCGGCGTCCGGATCGGCGCCGCGCTTCATCGGTGAGGCCTCCGCGGTGCGGGTGTAGTTGTCCCACTCGGTACCGATCATGTCGCGCTGCACGTCGGTCAATGCGAACGGACAGACCGCGTTGACCCGGATGCCATGAGCCGCCCACTCGTTGGCGGCCACCTTGGTCAACGCGCCGATCGCGCCCTTTGCCGCCGAATAAGGCCCGGTGTAGGCGATTCCGCCCAGCGCAGAGCCGGACACGAAGTTGATGATCGAAGCCTTCCCCGCCGCCTTGAGGAACGGATGCGCGAGTTGCATGAAGCGGAACGTGGCCTTCGGACCGGTCGCCTCGGACAACTCCCAGTCCTTGTCGGACACGAGTTCGAGAGCCTTCGGCATCGCGAAGTACTGCGCCGCGTTCACCAGCACATGCAGTGCACCACCTGTAGCAGCGGCCTCGACCGCCGCGGCGATGTCGTCACGCTTGGCGACGTTGGCCTTCACGAAAGTGGCGGCACCGCCGTCGCGCTCGATGAGGCCCACGCATTCAGCGGCCTTGTCCTCGTTCAGGTCGACGATCGTGACCTTTGCCCCTTCGCCGGCGAGGCGCCGCGCGATAGCCCGGCCCAGGCCTTGCGCCCCGCCGGTGACCAGCGCGTTTCGATCGTCGAGGCGGCCCATGGTTCCTCCTGGATGTAACAGTTGAACAGTATTCGTTCTATCATTCAGTATCATGGCAGACCGCTACGGCTCGACACCAGGAAGGGGTACGAGATGCGAGTAGAGGTGGAGCGCGATCTCTGCGAGTCGAATGCCGTCTGTGTCGGGATCGCTTCCGACGTCTTCGACCTCGACGACGAGGACCTGGCCGTGGTCACTGTGGACGAGGTGCCCCCGGCCCGCGAAGACGATGTGCGTTCGGCGGTGCAACTGTGCCCGAAGATCGCGTTGACGCTGTGCGAGGACGGCTAGGCACCGAGACGATGCACATCGGGTTGACCGCTGAACAGGAGATGCTCCGCGAGACCACGGCGCGGCTGGCGAGGTCGATGGCGACCGAAACCGCCGATGATGTCGCATCGGGCGACCGTCTCGACGGCCAGTGGAAGCGCATCGTCGACCTCGGCCTGCCCGCGCTGCGGGCACCGGAGTCGTGCGGCCTGGACGCCAGCGGTGTCGAGATCGCGGTAGCACTCGAGGAATTGGGGCGCAGCCTGACCGCGGTACCCGTGCTCGGGCAGGCGGTGCTGACCACCGAGCTCCTGCACGCCGCGGGCGCCGACAAGGAAGTCGAGCTGGTCGCCGAAGGCACCTTGCGGATGGCGCCCGTGCTGGCCCGCGATCTGGCAGATTTCGCCGACTCCGTCGACGCAGGTATCGCCGTCGACACAGCCGGTGCGACCAGCGTGCTGTTCGCCGTCCGAGACGGTGAATCCCGGCGCCTGACGTCGGCGGCGCTGCGCCCGGCGGAGTCCGATGCCGGCCTCGATCTCACCCGGTGCGTGCGCACGATAACCGCCGGAGAACTCGAAACTGCGGCGCCGCTGGGTGATCCGATCACTGCCGAGCGGTGGATGTCGGTGCAGGCGATGGCACTGACCGCGGTGGCGGCAGATCTCGCCGGGGTCATGGCCGGCGCGCTCGACGATGCCGTTCGGTACGCGGGCGAGCGTGTGCAGTTCGGCGTCAAGATCGGCACCTTCCAGGCGGTTCAACATTTGCTTGCCGACTCGCTGGTGCGTTTGGAGGGCGCACGCAGCTGTGTGTGGCATGCCGCCTGGGCGGTCGACCATCTGCCCGCAGACCAGGCCTTGCTTGCCGCGCGCACCGCGAAGGCGTATGCGTCGGCCTCCGGTCGCGACGTCGTCGAGACCGCGATGCAGGTGCTCGGCGGCATCTCGATCACCTGGGAGCACGCGTCACATCTGCGCCTGCGCCGAACCCTGCTCAACCGCAGGTTGTTCGGCGATGAATCCGCGCAGTACGCAGCCATTGCGGATATGCGACTCGCCGATCGAGAGTTGAGCTAGACGAGGATCATGGATTTCACCGATACCCCTGAGGAAGCCGAGTTCCGTAACCGCCTGCGGACCTGGTTGGCTGCACACGCCGCCGAGGCGGTGATTCCTGAGGACCCCGGTGAGCGGGCCGATGCCGCCAACGCGTGGCATCGGCGGCTGCACGAAGCCGGTTACATCGGGCTGTCGTTTCCCACCGAGTACGGCGGCCACGGCCTGTCCCCCATCTACGAGGCGATCTTGAACGACGAACTCGGCCGTTCGGGTGCTCCGCCGATCGAGGGTGTCGGCCACCTGTCAAACGCTCTGCGGCTGTTCGGCTCAGACCGCCAGCGCAGCGAGTTGCTTCCTGGCCTGCTGTCCGGCGCGGTGCGCTGGTGTCAGGGGTTCAGCGAGCCTGAAGCGGGCTCGGACCTCGCCAGTCTCACCACGAGGGCCGAGGTGGTCGAGGTCGACGGTGGATCGGTTTTCCGCATCAACGGTCGCAAGATCTGGACCAGCTTCGCGGCCGTGGCGGATTGGTGCTTCCTGCTGTGCCGCACCGAACCCGAGGCCGCCAAGCATGCCGGCATCTCCGTTCTGCTGGTGCCGATGTCGACGTCGGGCATCGAGGTGGTCCCGATCGTGAATGCCGCACGCAATCGCGAGTTCGCGGAGGTCACGTTCACCGACGTCGACGTACCCGTCGAGAACTTGCTGGGCGAGCGGGGCCAGGGCTGGTCGATCGCGAACCAACTACTGGCCTACGAACGCGGCCCCAGTGACATCAACTGGATCAGCCGTCTCGCCGTGCAGCTGCGCGCACTCGAGGACGACGTGCGGTCCGGCCGCCTGCCGGACACCCCTTCGGTACGAACCCGACTCGGTGAGGCGTATACCGAGCTGAGGGCGTTGCAGGTGAAGGTGCAGCGGTCACTCACCGACCGTGTCAACGGCGCACTCCCAGGTGCCGAGGGCTCGGTGGACAAGCTGCTGATGGCGCGCGCCGACCAGACGTTCGGCCACACCATGATGGATCTGCGCGGAAGTGCGCCGGTCGTGGCCGAGGGACTGGAGTGGGACATCTACGTGTGGTCACGCGCCGCGGGAATCTACGGCGGTACCGCCCAGGTGCAGCGCAACATCGTCGCTCAGCGGGTACTCGGACTGCCCCGTCGGTGAGGCCGGTTCAGCGGTTTCGGTAGTGCTCGAGCGCTTCCTTCATGCCGGACAACCGGCGTTGCATCAACTCGTCGCCCTCGCCCGCCTCGATCTTGCGAGTCACTTCGGCGATCTCGGCCACCAGCCGCTCCGAGGCCTCGTCACGGGTCAGCAGGTCCTGATCGACCCAGTCGTCATGGGGAATACGGTCGCCGGGATCCATGCTCGCTCTTCCTGTCGGACCACGCTATAGTCAAATAAGCAGATACTGTTCAATTGTTCCGCTCTGACCGCCAGCTTAACAGCTGAGACCGAGAAGGATCGACGATGCCGCTGCAACCGTCCATGAAGCTCCTGTCCGTCGACGACCACCTCATCGAACCGCCGCACGTGTGGACCGACCGGCTCCCGAAAAAGTACATCGAAGACGGGCCCCGCATCGTGGAGTTTCCCCGCGAGGGAAAGTCGCCGATGCATCAGTGGGTGTACGAGGGGCGCAGTTACCCGAACATCGGGCTGAACGCTGTCGCGGGCAAGTCGCCCGAAGAATTCGGGGTCGACCCGGTCCGCTACGACGACATGATCCCCGGGTGCTACGACCCGAAGGCCCGCCTCGCCGACATGGACATCGACGGCGTACACGCCATGCTGTGCTTCCCGTCGTTCCCCCGGTTCTGTGGCACGGTGTTCCTGGAGGGTGAGGACAAGGATCTCGCCCTGCTCAGTGTCCAGGCCTGGAACGACTTTTCTCTGGACGAGTGGTGCGCGACCGATCCCGCTCGCTTCATCCCGATGATGATCAGCCCGCTGTGGGACACGCAGTTGATGGTCGCCGAGATCGAACGCAACGCCGCCAAGGGATGCCGCGCGGTCGGGCTCCCTGACAATCCGATGAATCTGGGGCTGCCGAGCTTCCACACCACGCACTGGGACCCGGTGTGGTCCGCCCTCGAGGAGACCAACATGACCGCGGTCATGCACTTCGGCTCCGGCGGCTTACCGCCGTCCACCGCGCCCGAGGCGCCGTTTGCCGTGATGGTGACCCTGATGGGCACGACCTCGATGGCCGCCGCCATCGAGTTGGTGTTCTCCCCCGTCTTCCACAAGCACCCGAACCTCAAGGTCGCGTTCTCCGAGGGTGGCATCGGCTGGATGCCTTACCTCGTCGAACGCGCCGACTACGTGTGGCGCAAACACAAGTACTACCAGAACATCCACCCGACGATCGCGCCGTCGGAGTTGTTCCACCGCAACATCACCGGCTGCTTCATCGAAGACGAGGTGGGTGTGGCGATGCGCCATCAGATCGGCATCGACAACATCACCTGGGAGTGCGACTACCCCCATTCCGACTCGTTCTGGCCCAAGAGCCGGGCCCGTGCCGAGGAGATGCTGGCCTCCGTGCCGGACAACGAGGCCGCCAAGATCGTCGAGCTGAACGCCCGGCGTTGGTACGCATTCCCCGAAGAGGGTTTCAAGTCCGCCACCGCTGACAGCGGCTGGCGACCGAACAACGGCGAGCCGCCGGAATACGACTACGACGCGGTGATGTCCGACCACGGCGGCGTCGGCTACGGCGCCTTCATCGAGAACCTCGCCAACCAGATGGCCAACAAGGAGCACAAAAACTAGGCCGACGTCGCACGAGGTAGCTGTCCACCGCAACCACCAGCAGTCTCTAGGCCGAGGGCATCGCGATATCGGTCGCGGTGGCCCGGCCCCTGAGCACGCACGAAGTGACAACGCGCCAGCGGGCCGCCTCTCGGGAGTCGGCCCGCTCCAGCGTCGATCGCGACGCCGCGATGCCACCGTGGCTCTTCGCATGTTCGGAGAGCCGCGCCGCTTCGTTGACCGGGTCACCGACCACGGTGTACTCGTAGCGGCGCGGATCGCCGATGTTGCCGGCCACCGCCATTCCCGAGGACACACCGATGCCCGCCGCCAACCGCGGGTGGCCCGAGGCAATCGCCGCCGCCAGCTCCCGGGCGGCCGCGAGAGCCGAGCCGGCATGGTCCGCAACGCCCTGTGGGGCGCCGAACACCGCCAGCGCGGCGTCGCCCTCGAACTTGTTGACCCAGCCGTCGTGGCGTTCGACGATGTCGACGACCAAGGCGAAGAAGCTGTTGAGCATCGCCACGAGTTCCTCGGGGGCCATGCCCAGTGCCATCTTCGTCGACCCCACCAGGTCCACGAACAGCACCGCCACCTCTGTTTTGGCTCCGACGAGCTGAGGTGACCGATTCTCCTCGGCCAGTCGCGCCACGTCGCGACCTACGTGCCGACCGAACAGATCACGCAGTCGCTCGCGCTCCCGCAAACCTTCGGCCATCGTGTTGAAACCGGCCTGCAGTAGCCCCAATTCCGACGCGTCGAACACAGGCACAGTGACGTCGTAATGCCCGTCGGCGATCCGGGACATCCCCCGGCGCACCTCCTCGATCGGATCTGTCGTCGTGACGGCCGTGAAGATCGTCACGAACAAGCCGCTCAACGCCGCTGCGCCGCCGAGGCCGAGGACCACCACTGCGAGGCGATCCCCCGGGTATTCGACGACGAGCGAACTGACCGCGACGAACATCAGCATCAGCAACGGCACGCCGGTGCCCACCACCCACGCGGACACCGCTCGGATGCGAAGTCCGGGCCGCTGCCGGCGGACCGGTGGATTCCGCGTGAGGGCCGGGGCGACGTGCGGGCGCAGTACCCGGGTGCACCACCAGTACGTCAGTGCCGCCGTCACGGTCGCAGCCAGCAATGTCGAGACGCCCAATGTCGTGGCGAGCCAGGGCCGTCGCGCGTTGACGGCGACCAACACCGCTGCCGCAACCGTCCATACCGCCGCACTGATCAGGGTGAGGCGTGCCGGAATCCTCATCAGGACCGTGTGCCGCGACAAGGGGGGCGATGCCGCAGGCACGGTGGTCCACCACAGGCCCAGGGCGCAGGCCGGCGGCATCGAGACCGCCACGTACACGATCGCGACGCCGACGTTGGTGTGCAACACCGACAGGTCCCCCACCGCCATCCCGGTCGGCAAGCCGAGTGAGACCATGACACCGATGACCGCAGCGCCGCAGACGGTCGGGAGCAAGGTCCCCAGCGCGAGCGCCGCCCGAGCGCCGGGGCGCACCGCGAACTGCCTGCCGAACCACGCGGTCACTGCGGTAGGTCGAGCGCCGCTCGCCAATCGTCGACGGCCATCAGGCGCCCAGCCGACGCGAGCGTGACGTACAGCGTCGCCTCGTCGTCGCTGAGTGTCATGTTGGTGGTCATCGGATCGTCGAGCGTCAGCGCTCCGAGCAGTCGACCGGAGGGCGAGAAGGCGGTGACACCCCCCGCGCCGAGCGTCGCCACCAGGATGGTGCCGTCGCGCGCGATACACAGGCCGTCCGCTCCCCCGATGTTCAGCGGACCGCCGCTGGGCACGGTCGCGAGTCCACGACCGCCAGCCACACTCCCCG
>CAXEZH010000164.1:0-1598 GCA_964000695.1 uncultured Mycolicibacterium sp.
CCGAGCCGACGGGATGCACCTACTCACTGACCGCGCCCTCCGTGGTCAACGTGGCCGGTGTCGACATGGTGACCGCGACGGTGGACACCGGCGCCTGCGAGGGCGCGGTGACCTTCCAGACCGTCGCCTGCATCGCGATGGACGGCGAGCCCAGCCCGGGCCGGTGTGCTCAGGGCTCGGGAATCGTCCCGGCGCAGGTGTTCTTCCAGCCGTACCGTCCCGGTGCGACGTACACCGCCACAGGTCGCGGGTGCGCAGCGACGGGCAATCCGCCCCAGAAGGTCTGCTCCGAGAACGGGCCCCTCACCGCGACGCTGTGACCAGCCCCCGCGGTTTAACGCGGGGCGCCCTCGGGCATCCGTGCGGTCGAGGCAATGGATGGGGTCGGCACACCTGACCGACCTCCGTGACCTGAGGAGTCGGCATGGATAGCAACAGTGTGCTGTGGATCGTGATCGCGGCAGTCGTCGCCATCGCCGTCATCGGGGTGGTCGTGTTCTTCACCCGCAAAGCCGGAAACCGGCGCAAGCAGGAGCAGGCCGATCAGTTGCGCGCCGAGGTGGAGCAGGACAGTGCGCGTGTCAACCGGCAGGCCTCGCTGGTCGAAGAGAGCGAAGCCAAAGCGCGTGCCGCGCAGGCCGAAGCGGAGGCCAAGGCCGCCGAGGCCGCCCGCCTGGCCGACACCGCCTCGACCCGCCGCGATGCGCTGAGTAGTTCGCAGGACGAGCTGGCGAGCCGGCGCGAGCATGCCGACAAGCTGGACCCGCGGGTGAAGTCGGACGGAACGCGCAAGAATGACGCGGCCGACATGCCCCGGGCCGCCGCCGGCGATTCGGCCGCCGACGCCTCCGCACCTCGGGACACCACGGCGCGCTGACCCCGCGCCGCAATCGAAAGCACCGGGTTCAGCTCACCGGCGACCAGGTCACCGGCAACCTCTTGATGCCGTGGATGAAGGCCGAGTGCAACCGGTCCGGCTCTTCCACGGCGTGGATGTCGGGGACCCGCCGGTGCAGCTCCTCGAACGCCACGGTGATCTCCCGGCGAGCCAGATTCGCGCCGAGACAGAAGTGTGCGCCGCCGCCACCGAACCCGACGTGCGGGTTGGGATGGCGCCGCACATCGAACAACCAGGGTTCGGCGAACTTCGACTCGTCGCGGTTCGCCGAGCCATACCACAGCGTGACCTTGTCACCCTCGGCGATGCGTACTCCACCCAATTCGACGTCGCGAGTGGCGGTTCGACGCATGTAGGCCACCGGCGAGGCCCACCGCACGATCTCCTCCACCGCGGTCGGTGCCACCCCGGCGTAGTCGGACCACCAGGCGTCGCGCTGCTCGGGATAGCGGCTGAGCGCCAACACGCCGTGGCTGATCGCGTTGCGGGTGGTCTCGTTGCCGGCCACCACCAACAGGATGAAAAACGACGCCACCTCGGCGGACGTCAGTCGTTCACCGTCGAGTTCTGCCTGCACGAGGGCCGTGGTGAGGTCCTCGGCGGAGGAGTATGGAATCAAATCGGCGGTCGGCTGCAGCCCGGACGCGCGTGGGTCGCCAAAGGGGTAGTAGAGGACGGCGCGGCCGGCACGCGCGGCGGC
>CAXEZH010000165.1:0-37427 GCA_964000695.1 uncultured Mycolicibacterium sp.
TGGCAAGGAGACTGCCACGACCATCGAGCCGCACCCCGCTTCGGGCAGCGTTGCCTCTCCGGCGGTAGCCGCTGGGCGCATTCGCGTTCTGCTGGTTGAACCTCGGCGCATCTACGCCGACATGTTGGCCGGCACCCTGCGCGCCGAAGAGTTCGCCGTCGACGTCGCACGCTCAGATGCTGCAGCGCTCACCGCGGTGCGCGACGATGACCCCGACGTGGTGGTGGTGTGCCTGGGATCATCCGCGCACGGCGCCGTCGTCCTTGACCGTGTTCGCCAGGCCGCCCAGTGCGGCGTCATCGCGCTCGCCGACACCGAGATGGCGCCACTGATATCACGCGTCGGAGTGGCTCCCATCGGCTCCCGCCACATACTCAACACGCGAATCCGGAAGACACTCAGGCATTCTCACCGGCGCAGCGAGGACGGCGGCGCGCAGCGACGCCACGTCGACGATCTGGTCATCGACGTGGGGGTCCGGCGGGTCTATCAGCGCGGCAACGTCATATCGCTGACTCGAACGGAGTTCGCGATCCTTCGGGTTTTGTCCGATGATCCAGGGGAGCCCGTAACGTGCCGACGACTTCAGGAAGCCCTTTGGGGGGCAACGCAGCCCGGCGGGCGGTCGGCACTGGGCGTGCACATCGGCAATCTTCGTCGCAAGCTCGGTGACGCCCCGTCTTGTCCGCGCTATGTCCGGACGGTCCGCGGCATCGGCTACTGTCTGGCCGGCTGAACCGTTACCCGGTGCGGACAAGGCTTTCGGTGGGAGGAAGCGTTCGGGGTCAGGTCTCGATAATCCGTATGACGTAGGGTGTCATCCCGGCGGTACGCACCGGTGAAATCTTGATGGGAACGCCGGTTTGTTGCGCCTCGATCATTTTTCCGCCGCCGAGGTAGATCGCTTCGTGTTGGCTTCCGCCGGGCCCCCAGAACAGGAGGTCACCGCGTTTAGCTTGCGCGGGAGGTACCTTGCGGCCAGCGTTGTACTGGTCGCCGGACCATCGCGGCAACAGTACGCCGACGCCGGCGAAGGCGAATCGTGTCAGTCCTGAGCAGTCGAAACCGACGGTGCCTGCGCCTTGGTCGACTCCGCGACTAGGGCCGGTGAGGCTGCCCCCTCCCCAGGAGTAGGGAACGCCGATCTGCGTTCCTGCCCTGCGGATAACGTATTCGATCGCCTGGGCACCGTAGAGACGGTTGCCGCGGACGCTCGTTTGGGGGCTTGCCGCGGGACTGACGAGTCCGAGACTGCTCAGGAAGCTACGCCCCAAATCCATCGCAGTCTGGGTGGCAACGGCCGTCGCCTGCAAGGACGCGTTGGCGATGGCAACCGGATCGCCGGGCGCTCCCGCACTCGGGATCTTGGGCAGGAGTGGATCCCACGGACCGCCTGTCGGCTCGGCGGAGGCTGCTGGCGTGCACGCCAAAAGTACCGTCGCGACGACGGCAACGATCACCCCAGTCAGGCGAAAGCCGACCGCAGATACGCGGCCTTCCTCTGGGCAAACGCATCGGGCCATCGGTTCCATATGGCGTTCTTTCTTTCGGCTGTCGGAGCGCCGGTGATTGGTTTCGCCAAGAAATGCGAAACAGAGCGTTCCGTACTGTGCAGCAACGATGTACGTAGCGAATACGTAGATCAGCCTAACTCACATATGCCTCATCAGTAACGCCAGCAACATAATTACAATGCTGGAATTTCGGCGGCTGAAATTGCTAATGGTGTTTTGCGAATGGGTGCTTGAAAGTGTCGATCGTCGATGACGGGACTACGAAATAAGCGGTGGTCCGGACATGTGAAAACGCCTTTACCTGGGGGCGGCAACCCAAAAGTGCCGTAGCGGAAAGGACTGCGCTACCTGTGCTGCGTGGGCCCCGCGGCGCGCGATGGTTGGGTGACACTCGGCAGTTCGCATCCGGTTCGGTGGATGCGAAACGTCTTGTCGACACGCGTAACTGGTGCCACGAGGTGACTGGGAGGCGGCGGTTGTGAGTCTCCGCTTCTGATCTGAGCTTCAGAGGTTGGCGTTGCCGGCTTTCCACTGATCCCAAGGGATGTTCCAGTCACCTAAACCGTCTGTCCCCGATAGCGTGGGGCCGGTGGTGTTGATGACCTCAACGATGTCGCCGCGTCGGGTGTTGTCGTAGAACCAACGGGCGTTGGCCGGATTGACGTTGAGGCATCCGTGGCTGACATTGGCGATGCCTTGGCTGCCCACCGACCACGGTGCAGAGTGCACGTAGATCCCGCTGTAGGACATCTGGGTCGCCCACTCCACCTCGGTGCGGTATCCGTCAGGTGAGTTGACCGGGACTCCGTAGGTGGACGAATCCATCACCAGAAACGAGTAACGATCTCCGATGATGTAGGCGCCGTTATCGGTCGGGGTCTTGGCTTTACCCATGGAGATGGGCATGGTCTTGACGATCTGGCCATTGCGCCGCACAGTCATCGTTTTGGTGGCGTCATCGGCGGTGGCGATGACCTCGTCACCGATGGTGAACCGGGTAGTGACGTCATCCTGACCGAACAGCCCGTCACCGAAGTTGACGCCGTAGGCGTTGACCGCCACCTCTACTTTTGTTCCCGGTGTCCAGTATTCGGCTGGGCGCCACCGTACTTCGCGATTGTTGAGCCAGTAGAAGGCTCCCTCGACCGGGGGGTTGGTGGCCACGTTGATCGCTTGCTGCGCCGCAATCCGGTCGGTGATGTTTTCATCGAAGCGGATCGCGATGGGTTGGCCCACGCCAACCGTTTCCCCGTCGTTGGGCAGGACGTAGGGCATCGTTAAGTTGTCGGGCGAGTGGGTTTCGAAGGTCGCTGTCGTAGTGGTCGCGCCGCCCAGTCCAAGGGCCTGGGCATGAAGGGTGTACTGCTTGTTGTAGCCCAGCGGCTCGGCAGACGACCAGGACACGCCATCGGGGCTGAGCTGGCCGTCGACGAGTTCGCCGGCTTCGTTGGTCAACGAGACTTGGCCGAGAACGCCGTCACCGGCGGACACGGTAACAGGGGTGTCCACCGCGACGCCGATCGCTCCGTCGGTCACCGACGCCTGCAATTTGGGCACTAGCAGGTCGGCGAACGGGGTGCCTTTATCAGTGATGACCTCGGGCTGGGGCGCGGCGGCCGGCGACGAGCTGCACGCGGCCGCGATCAGCAGCACCGCCATCGCCAGGACGGCCGTCCGCAGCCACTGCGCCGTGGCTCGAAACATGGGTAGGCGGCCTGTCTGCGGCATGTACGAAATTCTCCGAATCGGTTTGTTGTCACCGGCTAACGGGCTGAGCACCGCGGTGTGCGCGCCGCACTGGTCGGACGCGGGCGACGGTGGACCGTTCACGCTCGAAGTCTTCTCGTCAGTCGTTTGGCTTTCGTAGTTCTTCGATGAAGATTCGATAAAGCCCGACTGGGTGAGTTTCACCGGCTTGGTCGATAGCACGTCTTCGCGCTCGTGGGCGCCAGGGCGCGCAATAGTTACAGGCAGTAAGCGTCCGGTTGTAGCGACGGAGCGGTCTTTTGGTTCGCCGCGAAGACTGCGCAGGTGGGGCTCTTCGGTCAGCCGTGTTTACGTCTGGATGCTGGCTACGGGCAGGCCCCAGCCGATGAGAGCAAGGAGATTGGGGCCATGAGCACTCGGGCGAGGCGGGCTACGCATCGCGAAGAAGATGGGTTTGCTCACCCACCTAAACAGGCGCGCGGTGACCACTGCAGCGTGTTCCGGGCAAGCGGCACCCCGGTGTCAAAACGCTAACATCGCTTGTGGCGAGCGATAGTCCTGGCGGCGATGCCGCTGCCGCGTCGCGCTGGGGCGGGGCGGCGCTTCTGCGGCCCGGGGTGTTGGCCTTCACCGGTTCGATCGGCCCCACTGATGTTCACGCGCATCACGCCGTTCAGATCGTCACCGCGACGACGGCCTTGACGGTGCTCGACGAGCACGGCGACCGGCATCGGGGCACGAAGGTCGTCGTGCCCGCCGACGCGCCGCACCGGTCGAGGTCGGCGCCCAGGAGGGCACGGTGGTGTTCCTGGAGCCGGAATCCGCGCCGGGGCACGCCGCACACTCCCGCGCTGTGCGCTCCGGGTGGACCGTCACCCCAGTCCTGACCTTCACCCGGCGACGAGCCTTGGCCACGGTGGTCGACGAGCTGATCGCGCACCTGGCGCCCGCCACGGCCGACAACGCCACCGCGGGGCGGCATCCCGCCATCGATGATGCACTGAGGCTGTTGCCTGACCTGGTGTCGGCGGGCCCGGTCAGCGGCACCGAACTCGCGGGGCTGGTCGGCCTTTCGGCGAGCCGACTGACGCATCTGTTCACTGGGCAGGTCGGCATCCCGCTACGGCGCTACGTGCTGTGGACGCGGTTACGGATCGCGATCACCCGCGTGCAGGCCGGGGATGATCTGACCGGCGCGGCGCACGGGGCGGGGTTCGCTGACAGCGCCCACCTGACCCGGACCACCCGTGAGATGTTCGGCCTACCCCCCTCGGTGCTGAGCCGCCACGTCTCCTGGGACCTCGACAGGCGGGTAGCCGAATCATTCAAGCCTCGTCAAGGCGGCGACCGCGACGATTCAGGGCATGAGCACGATTACTTCGACCTCGGCGGCGGTTACCGCGGCCCAGGCGGTGGCCCGCTACGGCTACGTGCCGTTCATGCTGATCGGCCTCAACGGCGCGGGCATCGCCGTCGCCGCCGCCGGCGCACCCAAGTTCTGGCTGCTCGGGATTCTGGGGATCGCGATCACCACGGCGTTCGTGGTGGAGCGGATCATCCCCTATGACCCGCAGTGGAACCACGACCGCGCCGATACCACCCGTGACCGCATCCACGTCGCGGTCAACGAAACCCTCATCCTGGCCAGCGTCGCCGCCATCCCGCTGCTGGCCGCCATCGTCCCGGCACCCCAGCTGTGGCCGCACAGCTGGCCCTTCGTCACACAGGTCCTCGCCGCGGTCCTGGTCGCCGATTTCGGCATCACCGTGGTGCATCTGGCCAGCCACAAAATCGGGATCCTGTGGCGCTTCCACGCGGTGCACCACAGCATCACCCGCTTCTACGGCCTCAACGGCCTAATGAAACACCCCCTGCACCAAACCGTCGAGATGGCCGCCGGTGTCGCACCCCTGATCCTGATCGGGCTGCCCGTCAACGTGGCCTCAGCCCTGGCCCTGGCGGTGGCGATCCAGCTGCTGCTGCAGCACTCCAACGCCGACTACCGCATCGGCCCCGCCAAATACGTCCTGGCCCTCAACGAAGGACACCGCTTCCACCACCTCAAATGGGCCGGCATCGGCGACGTCAACTTCGGGCTGTTCACCCTGGTGTGGGACCACCTGATGCGCACCTTCTCCTACGACCCCACCCGCCGCTTCGACTCCACCCAGCTCGGCATGGCCGCCAAACCCGACTACCCCAGCAGCTACCTACGCCAGATGATCTACCCCTTCACCCGCGACGGGGGATGCCACCTTGGACCGGCCCAATCTGACCACGACCCTGTGTGTCGGTAGGCAGTACTTGAGGATCGGTGACGGAAGTGGAGTTGACTCGTCAGGCGAGTGCGAGGAAGAGCTTCTCGAGTTCGGCTTCGGTCATCGGCTGGGTGCTCTCGCTGCCGTCACCGGTGATGCATTCCCGCAGGCCGGTCGCAACGATCTTGAATCCCGCGCGGTCCAGGGCTCGTGAGACGGCGGCGAGTTGGGTGACGACGTCTTTGCAGTCGCGTCCCTGCTCGATCATCGAAATCACGCCGGCGAGCTGCCCTTGAGCGCGCCGCAGCCGATTTAACACTGCGGCGATGCTGTCTTCGTCGCCAACCATCGTGGCTTCCTTTCCTGGGATTTCATCATGGGCAACATTACCCGTGGGGGTATGCTTCCCGGCGCTCTCCGCGGGTTAGCCAACCGCAGCCGGGTTCTTGTGGGCGAGGATCCGACGCAGCGGGCAGTACCTGGTGCGGCTGCAGGTGACATAGCCGCCGGCGCCGATCAAGGTGAGGACTGCCGATGCAACACCGAACACTGGAGTGGTCTCCTGGGCGAGGATCACCGACGCCATCAGTAGTACGAGCAAGCCGAACAGCGTGCGCAACGCTTCGGCGTTGACTCTGCCGGTTAGCCGTCCGCCGATCAGAGCACCCGCGACTGCGGCGGCCGTGACCATCGCTGCCAGGCGCCAGTCAAGCTGTACACCGGTCAGGTGGCCGGCCAGACCGGCCAACGATTGCATCGCGATCACCACCAACGAGTTACCGACCGCGGCGGGCATCGGAAGTCCGGCCAGCAGGGTCAGCGCAGGTACCAGCAAGAATCCGCCACCGGCGCCGACGAGTCCGCTCAACGCCCCGACGGCGATGCCGAGCGCTGCCACCTTGGCCACCTGCACCTGCCGGGACTCGTCGCCGGCGGGAGTGTTCTTGCGATCGCGCAGCATCGCGATCGCGGCGGCGATCATGATCACCGCGAAGGCGATCAGCAGCACCGTTTCGGGGATGACGCCGGCCAGTAGGCCGCCGAAGAAGGCCCCGGTCATGGCCGCCGCGCCGAACGGTAGAGCGACGCGCCACCGCACGCGCCCGGCCCGCGTATGGGCGATCACGCCGACCATGCTGGTGACGCCGACGACCAGAAGCGAACTTGCGATCGCCTCTTTGACATCCAGTCCTGCGACATAGGTCAGCATCGGGACGGTCAGGATTGAGCCACCCCCGCCCAGCAGTCCCAGCGAGACCCCGACGACCGCGGCCAGGGCAACGGTCAGGGCCGTCATGTCGGCGAGCTCGCCGCCGAAGCGCTCATCGCGGTGTTCGACACCGGCATGTCGTCCTTCCAGTCGATTCCTTAAGTAGCCGCACCTTGCCGTGCGATACCACCGGGGGTATGTTAGAACATGCTACACATACCCCGCGGGGTATCTGCATCGCGGAATAAAATACCCTCAGGGGTATTCCTACTGAAGGAACGAGGGTCCTGGGTTGAGGCAGCAGGGCCCCGCCTAGAGAAGGAAAGATGATGATTCTGGAGCAGTACTACATCGAGTGCCTGTCGCAGGCGTCGTATCTGATTGGCGACGAAACCACCGGGCGCGCAGTGGTTGTGGACCCGCGCCGCGACATCACCGAATACCTCGACGACGCCGCCAAGTACGGGTTGACGATCCAAGGCGTCATCAACACCCACTTCCACGCGGACTTCGTTTCGGGTCATCTGGAGCTGGTGGAGGCGACCGGCGGGTGGATCGGCTTCGGCGCGGCCGCCCAGACCGACTACCCGATCCGCCGGTTGTCTGACGGGCAGCACCTGTCCCTCGGTGAGGTCGACCTGGAGATCCTGTCGACCCCGGGGCACACCTGGGAATCGATCAGCGTTCTGGTGCGTGAACGTCTGAGCGCCGAGCCGGTCGCGGTGCTGACCGGTGACGCGTTGTTCGTCGGTGATGTGGGTCGTCCGGATCTTGTCAACCTCGGTGATGGCTCGACAGCCGACCTGGCGCGGGCGATGTATCACAGCATTCACGACAAGCTCTTGCGGTTGCCCGATCAGGTGACGGTGATGCCCGCCCACGGCGCGGGTTCGTCATGCGGAAAGAACCTCTCGGCCGAGCTGACCTCGACGATCGGTGAGCAGCGCCGCACCAATCCGTCGGTGCAGCCGATGACCGAGGCTGACTTCGTTGAGCTGATCACCCGCGGACAGCCCGCGGCACCCGCCTATTTCTCGATGGACGCGGCGATGAACAAGCGGGTTCACCCGCTGCTGGATCAGCACCGCAACATTCCCGAACTGACCGCGGCCCAGGTGCGGTTTGCGCTGGCGTCCGGTGTCCGGGTGGTGGATGCCCGGTCGGTCGACGACTTCGCGGCCGGTCATCTGCGCGGATCGGTCAACGTCGGCTTCGACGGCCGCTTCGCCGAAACCAGCGGCATGGTCGCCGAGGTGGGCGAGAGCATCGCGCTGATCACCGATCCCGGTGACGAGCAGACCGCGGCCATGCGGCTGGCCCGCATCGGCTGCGACAACGTGATCGGTTACCTGTCCGTCGAAACTGTGGGTGCCTTCCCGGCGGAGCTGGCCGATCTTGTTCAACCGGCGCCACGGGTCAGCGTCGCTGAGCTCGACCGGGTACGGGCCGAGAATGCGGTGACGGTGATCGACATCCGCAACCCCGGCGAACGCGACGTCGGCACCATTCCGGGCGCGTTGCAGATCCCGCTGGCTGAGCTGCGCACCCAGTTGGCGAATGTTCCTAGCGACAAGCCGATCGTGGTGCATTGCGCAGGAGGCTGGCGCTCCAGTGTGGCCGCCTCACTAATGCGGGCCGACGGATTCGGACACGTTAGTGATCTGGTCGGCGGTTACAACGCATGGGCGCAGGCCCACGCCGCAGCGTGAACGACAGCAGCGCCGATCGATCTGGACCCGGCGCCCAGGTGAGCCTGACTCTGTGCTCAGTCCTGGGTGATTCCGCGCGGGTGTCGATCGCTAACTGTTTCGACGCTTGCGTATTGCGCGGGTGCGGCGGCAAATCGTATGGCGCACTGAGGTGAGCAGAACCACCAGTCGCGATCGGCGTGACGCCGATGGCTGGCCGCCCTGGCAGGGTCGACGCGCACGCGGCACACCGGGTCGGTGGGATAGCGGGCCGCCGCAAGGCCCACCGCGTACACCTGAATCGGTGTCGCAATGTTGCGGAGTTCCCTGGCCCCTAATGGATCTGGCGAGAGACCGAGCTGCGCGCAGGCCCGACGAATTTCATCGGTGACCACAGCCTGCCCTGCACCGGCCAGCGCCGTGATGCGGGCGGCAACATTCACGCCGTGTCCGAAGTAGTCGTTGTCGCGGTGCACCGCGCTGCCGTGGTGAATGCCGGCCCGCAGCGCAAGAAAGCCGTCCTCATCGGCGGCCCGGTCAGCGAGCTGCAGGGTGGTCGCCACCATCGGCGCGGGCTTGCTGGCTCGCAGTATGACCGCATCACCCATCGTCTTGACGATGGTGACGCCCGGCCCGAGCGACTCACGGGTCACGGCCAGCAGGCGGCCCGCCGGACTGGCCGCCTGTTCATCACCGCACATTTCAGTCAGGACGCTGAATCCGGACAGGTCGACGAGTGCGAACGTCGCCTCGACACTTTCACAATCGGTCACCTGATCGTCCCTTCATCATTTATCAGATGCGCTGTCTGGCGGGGCAGCGGCATCACGCCGCACGGGCGCAGCAGCGTTGGTACAGCAAGCCCCGGCAGGCAGGCGCCGTCATCGCAGCAATCAGATCGCCAGAT
Organism: uncultured Mycolicibacterium sp.; assembly: GCA_964000695.1. Classification (GTDB taxonomy): domain Bacteria; phylum Actinomycetota; class Actinomycetes; order Mycobacteriales; family Mycobacteriaceae; genus Mycobacterium. Next base: position 9,285 of record CAXEZH010000165.1, read on the forward strand.
CATCCAGCTGTGACGCTGCATAGGTTTTCAACCGCGAGTGGTGTCCGGGCCGCAGCCCGAGATTCGCGGTGAGTGAGGCAGCGGACCGCGCCGTTTCGCCCCTATCGGCTCTAGCTCCGGTGCTGGTGTTCGGGTTGCAGGCGTCCGATGCCGGGTAGAAAGCGACCCACGCGGGAGGCGTACTCGGTGTAGGCCACGCCGTGGACTCGACAGAGGTGAGGCTCTTCGGCGAAACGCACCTGTGCTTCTAGGCCGATCACGGAGACCACAAGGCCGGCGACTGCCACCGCGTTGGGCACCATGAGCGCCAGGCCGATAAACGCGCCCGTTGCGGCGGCGAAGATTGGATTGCGAACGACCCGGAAGGCACCGTTGGTGACCAGAGTCGTGCGTTCTGCCTCGTCGACCCCGGTCCGCCAGGATGCGCCCATGGCCATCTGAGCGGCGAAGGCAAAGAGGATGCCGAGCACGGCTACCGCCACACCGACCCCGCGCAGCACCGAATGATCCAAAGTCGCCAGCGGCGACATGCCGGCCAGGTCGGCGACGGGTGCGCCGACGCCCACTGCCAGCCAGCCGAGGTCGGTCCCGGCCAGGGCCCACCACTCCAGTGAGCCGTCTGGGCGCAGTGTGCGCCGCGTGCCGATCTCACCGGTGTGGCGTCGTTGAATCGCTGCGCGCAGGGCACCCATCAGGAGCATCATCGCGGCGAATAGCGCCAGCACAGCAATCGCCATCATCGTTCGCCCCCGGTGGACACCGGCTTGGCGGCGGCGCCGAGCAGATAGTCGCCTTGGATTCGGGTGAGCGATCCGAGCACCACCAGACCGTTGCGGGTCAGTTCATCGAGGAACTGTTCGGCGCTGAATCGGTCGTCGGCGGGGTGATCGAACAGTCGTTGGTAGGCGGGGCGCGCTAGGGCGTGGGAGGTGACCTCCTCGAAGTAGAACCGCCCACCCGGTGCGATCACCCGGGCGACTTCGGCGGTGGCTTTACGCCAGTCGGGGATGTGGTGCACGATCCCGAAATCGAAGACCGCGCCGTAGCTTTCGTCGTCGGCATCCAGCGCGGCTCGTAAATCGGTCGCGCTGCCCTGGGCAAGCCGGACCCGATCTCCGTAGCGGGCCAGGCGGCGGGCGGCGCGGCAGATCATCGTTGGATCCAAGTCCACCGCGTCCACGGTGTCTGCCCCGAACCGTTCCAAGATCAGCTGCGAGCCGTACCCGGACCCGCAGCCGATCTCCAAGGCTCGTGTGCCGGGCAGAAGGCGGCCGCCAAACCGCAGCAACACCGGCACCTCATAGGTACGTTGCAGCCAGCGCCGCGGCGGCGAATTCACCAGCCCGGTTTCGGTGCGGTTCATCAACATCGCCGATACCCCCTTTCTTGGTCGCCAACGATCGTCGAGTCATTCCCCTTGCTTCATGTGTCGTCCGCTGGTTACGTCGTGCATGAACGCTTGAAACCGCTAATACCGAAATTTGACGATCAATGCCCTGTTGACGCTATCATCGCTAAATGGCGATCACAACGGGGGAATCCTCGACGCAACCGGCCACAGGACTCGCTCCGGCGGTGGCGCTGTTTCACAGCCTGTCCGACCCGACACGACTGGCGATCCTGGAGCGACTCGCCGAAGGCGAAGCCCGCGTTGTCGACCTGACCGGCTTACTGGGCGCGGCGCAGTCCACCGTGTCGGCGCATCTGGCGTGTCTACGCGAGTGCGGCCTGGTGACCGGCCGTCCCGAAGGCCGACAGGTGTTCTACTCGCTGACCCGACCAGAGCTGATGGACCTAATGGCCGCGGCCGAGACGCTATTGGCTGCCACAGGCAGCCAGGTGGCGCTGTGTCCCACCTATGGAACCCGCTCCCGCGCCGGCGCGACGACGGATGCGCAGGAGACTGGCCGATGAGCGATGCCTGCGGCTGCGGCAACGACGAACCGCGTAGCGCGGAGGAGCAGGAGCGTGAGCCCGAGCGGCTCTGGCAGATCAAAGAACTGCAGTTCGCCGCCCTCTCGGGAGTGTTCCTGCTGGCAGCGGTGGTCACAGGGTTCCGCGACGCCGCGGAGCCGGTCGTCCTGGCGCTGGAAGCGGTGGCGCTGCTGGCTGGCGCCTACACCTTCGTGCCGTCCACCCTGAAGAGGCTGGCGAAGGGCAAGATCGGGGTGGGCACGCTGATGACCATCGCCGCGGTGGGCGCGGTGATCCTCGGCGAGGTCGGTGAGGCCGCCATGCTGGCCTTCCTGTTCTCCATCAGCGAGGGGCTGGAGGAGTACTCGCTGGCCCGCACGCGCCGCGGACTGCGCGCGCTATTGTCGCTGGTCCCCGACGAGGCCACGGTGCTGCGTGATGGCGCCGAAAAGATCGTCGCGCCTTCGGATTTGCAGATCGGCGATCGGATGCTGATCAAGCCCGGTGAGCGCGTGGCGACCGACGGCATCGTCGGCCACGGCCGCACCGCGCTGGATGTCTCGGCGATCACCGGCGAGTCGGTACCGGTGGAGGTCGGCCCCGGTGATGAGGTGTTCGCCGGGTCGATCAACGGCACCGGTGCACTCGAGGTGGAGGTCAGCACCACCGCCAAGGACAACTCGTTGGCCCGCATCGTGCGCATCGTGGAAGCCGAACAGTCCCGCAAGGGCGCCTCCCAACGCCTGGCTGACCGCATCGCCAAACCGCTGGTACCTGGGGTCATGATCGTCGCGGCGCTGATCGCGGTGATCGGCAGCCTGCTCGGCGACTCGGCCACCTGGATCGAGCGGGCCCTGGTGGTACTGGTCGCCGCCTCACCGTGCGCCCTGGCGATCTCGGTGCCCGTCACCGTCGTGGCCGCCATCGGCGCCTCCAGCAAGCTCGGTGCCCTCGTCAAGGGCGGCGCCGCACTGGAAGGGCTGGGCAAGATCCGCGGCGTCGCCCTGGACAAGACCGGCACACTCACCGCGAACCGGCCGGCCGTCATCGACGTGGCCATCACTAATGGCGCCACACGCGCCCAGGTGCTGGATGTGGCGGCGGCCCTGGAAGCGCGCAGCGAGCACCCGCTGGCCGCGGCCATCCTCGCCGCCGTCGATGACGTCACCCCGGCCACTGACGTCGAGGCCGTCACCGGCGCCGGGCTCACCGGCCACCGCGACGGGCACACCATTCGCCTGGGCCGTCCTGGCTGGCTGGACCCCGGCCCGCTCGCCGGGGACGTCGCCCGCATGCAGCGGACCGGGGCCACCGCGGTCCTCGTCGAAGACGGCGGCCAGGTCATCGGCGCCATCGCCGTGCGCGACGAGCTGCGCTCCGAGGCGGCCGAGGTGGTCGCCCGACTGCGCCGCGATGGCTACCAGGTGACAATGCTCACCGGCGACAACCAGGCCACCGCCGCCGCACTGGCCCGCGATGTCGGGATCGAGGACGTGCACGCCGAGCTGCGCCCCGAAGACAAGGCGCGGCTGATCGAGCAGCTCCGGGGCCAGCGCCCCACGGCGATGGTCGGTGATGGCGTCAACGACGCTCCCGCCCTGGCCACCGCCGACGTGGGGATCGCGATGGGCGCGATGGGCACCGACGTGGCCATCGAAACCGCCGACGTCGCGTTGATGGGCGAAGACCTGCGCCACCTGCCGCAGACGTTCGGCCATGCGCGCCGGGCGCGGCAGATCATGCTGCAAAACGTCGGGCTGTCCTTGGGGCTGATCATCGTGTTGATGCCGCTGGCTCTGTTCGGTGTGCTCGGACTGGCCGCCGTCGTGCTCATCCACGAACTCGCCGAGATTGTGGTCATCGCCAACGGTGTGCGCGCCGGGCGCACCACACCGATGTCCGCCCCGCCGGTCGATCCAGCAACCAGCCCTACCCGCGCAGCGCCGGTCGGCGCGCCGTCGTGACCACCGGCCACACCAGCCCCGCGGCCATACTGACGCGGGCACGGATTACCTTGATCGCCACGGCGGTCTTCGTCGCAGCACTCGACCTGGGCGTGAGGAACTGGGCCCGACAGGCGCTAAATGACGGCAGCGCAACGGATCTCGGGCTTCTCAAGCTGCGGCTGGCGTTCAACCCGGGGGTGGCATTCAGCCTCGGAGACGCCCTTCCCCCAGTGGCCCTGCTCGGTATCACCGGCGTAGTGTTGGTCGCACTGGCGGTGTTCGCCGTGCGTGTCACGCGCACCGCCACCTCGCTGCCCGTGATGCTGGCACTGGCGGCGATGCTGGGCGGCGCGATCGCCAACCTCCTCGACCGCGCCGGTGACGGTCTAGTCACTGACTACCTGCACACCGGCTGGTTTCCCACTTCCAACCTCGCTGACGTCTTCGTCGTCACAAGCGCAGCCGTTCTCGTTGTCGCCAGTTGCCGCGCCAGCGACACCGCTAATACGAGGTCACGCGCATGATCGTGTCGTCGATTCTGCCCGCCATCGGCCTGTTCATCGTCACCAACATCGACGACATCATCGTGCTCTCACTGTTCTTCGCTCGCGGCGCGGGACAACGCGGAACAACAGCCCGCATCACTGCAGGCCAATACCTGGGTTTTGCGGGAATTTTGGGTGCGGCTGTGCTCGTCACCCTGGGCGCGGGGGCGTTCCTTCCCCCGAAAGTCATCCCGTATTTTGGGCTCATACCCTTGGCCCTGGGACTGAGGGCGGCATGGGAAGCCTGGCGCGACAACGACGATGACGACGACAGCAGGATTGCTGGCAGGACCGTCGGCGTCTGGACCGTCGCAGCAGTCACCTTCGCCAACGGCGGAGACAACATCGGCGTCTATGTTCCGGTCTTCTTGAGCGTGAGACCCGCAGCCGTGGTGGCCTACTGCTTGGTCTTCCTCGCGCTGGTTGCGGTTCTCGTCTTGACCGCCAAATTCGTTGCCACCCGCCAGCCGATCGCCGAAGTCCTCGAACGCTGGGAACACGTCCTGTTCCCGGTTGTCTTGATCGGTCTGGGCATCTTCATCTTGGTCAGCGGCCTCGCATTCGGGGACTAGAGGCAGGACGTACGCTTTCGGCGGAACCCGGATCACACTTGGTCCTCTGATGGAGTGCTCATGCGTAGTGTCAACCGGCTTATGGTCAGCGTGGCTCAGGGCTCATCTGCTTGAACGATCCGGCTACATTTCGGCCCGAGGTCCCAGGACACGTGCCGGCTCAACGCCGAGGGCGCCAGCCCGAACATCTCCCGCGTGGTGCGGGTCAGATGGGCGCTGTCGGAAAACCCCGCATTATGTGCGGCGCCGGTCAGGTCATCGCCGGCGTGCGCGCAAATGATGGCGAGCCGCAGCCGTAACCACAGCACGTAGCGGCGCAGCGGAATGCCGACCTGTTCGGTGAACAGATGGGTCAATCGGCTCGCAGACACACCGACCTGGGCCGCGAGTTCGGTACCGCTGACTGGGCCTGCAGTCACAAGGTCGGGAAGCAGCCGCAACGCCTCGTCGACGGCGCGATGGCGCGTCACTGCTTCATCAGCTGCCATGGCGGGTGCGAGGTGTTCGATCAGCTCGTCGACCACGACGGCCAACGGACGTCGGCGGGTGAACGTCAACACCGGAGCAACAGTCCAGCCGGACCGAAGCGCGCGCAGGTGCGCCGAGCGCCCTGGGGCAGACTCCGGTTCCAAGAACACCACGGTGCCCTCCGGCGCGCCGACTTCGACCCGGTGTGGCGCATCGGCGGGCACGACCACCTTGGTGCCGCGATGCTGGTTGCCGTGCTCGTCACGCATCGTGAAAGGTGTTGTTGCGGTGACAATCTGGACGGCATGGTGGGCGTGTAGGTCGGTGGTGCCAATCGATCCGGTGAACGCCAACACCCCAGGTCGCAGCAGTGCAGTCCCGCCCCAGTGCGGTTCACCGGTGATACCACCGCCATCCCGCATCATCGCCACGAAACGATGCTACGTCCTTCCATTAATCAACTTACCGCGGCGCCAGCAACGGGGAACATCGAATCAGGCGTGGCCAGCCATCCGCCGCCACGGGTAATGCAGGATTTGCGCCATTGGCCAGTCACCCACCGCCGCGCCTAGCTCGGGCGCCCTTGTACCGTATACCCCTCAGGGGTACCTTCGTTGTATCACCCGGGGCGGGTAGCCCGACGACTGGAAGGCGTATCGCTGGTGACCGTACAAGAAAGATTTCGGCAGCTCGTCCAAAGCCAGACCGCACGGTCGATCGCCAAATGCATCGCTGTGTGCGCGGTGGGTCGTGTCACTAGTGGGCGCCGCTCAGGCAAGGCCGGCGAGGGAAAGTCCTGCTGCGGCTGACAGCACCGCGACAGGCTGCCCCCGAGCGGCTTGCCGCCGCAGCGTCAGGCCCCTCACTGCGGCCGCCGTCCTTCGTGCCTAGTCTTTATGGACCCGAGTGTCCCGGTTTGATGTTCTGCGAAGGAAGTTCTCGATCGCTGGGCCGAAAGCGTGTGCCATGTCCTCAGCGTCGACGAATTGGCGGGACATCGAAACTTCGGCGAGGACCCCTCGTGGAAGGACATCGGCGAGGCTGTGTGCCAAGCTCTCGGGGTGACGGATGTCGTCGCCGGCGATGACGAGCGTCGCAGTGTCGATGCGCCGGAGGTCCTCGACCGTTGCAAAGGCGCGGTCATGACCGATTGACGCCGCGGCCGCCGCACTGTGGGCGTCGGCGCGCGGAATAGCCTCAGCGACCAGGTTGGCGATCAGCGGCTGAAGATCAGGAATGAACAATTCCCAGGCGGCCTGCAGACCGCGGGAACGGGCACGCTCGGCGAAACGATCCATCAGATCGGTGTCTGCGGCTTTGTCCGCATCGTCCTCGATCGCTTCAGCACTGATGACCACCGCCGACCGGGCGATACGGGGGTGCTGGAGGCACGTCCGCAAAACGATGGTGCCGCCCAGTCCGGCGCCGACAAGGTGGGCGCAGGTGTCATCGAGCGCGTGCATAATCGCAATGACGTCGCTGACGTACTGATCCCATCGGTGCAACGTCGGGTCGGGACAACGCGATGCTCCGTACCCTCGAATGTCAGGCAACGCAACGCGATACCGGCCAGCGAGCCGGTCAGCAAGCGGTCGCATGCTGTAGTGATCCGGACCCCCACCATGAAGCATGATGATCAGTTCGCCGCGGCCAACGACCTCCCCCATGAGGGGCCAGCCATCATCTCCGACGTGCAACGTGCGCACCACCAATCGATCCCTCCCGTCGTTCCGGGATAGCGCTACGCGCGTCGACACCACGCCAACGACCCCGGAAAGTAACCCTTGAAGCATACCCCCAAGGGGTATATGCTCTCTTACGTATACCCGGTAGGGGTATCGACACCCGTCGAGGATAGGAGATCGGTGATGAGCACGAGCACGTACGCCGTCACAGGAATGACTTGCGGACATTGCGAGCTCTCGGTGCGCGAAGAGGTCAGCGAGGTTGCCGGAGTTGAAGACGTCGAAGTTAGCGCCAAAACCGGCACCCTGATCGTGACGTCGAGCCGTCCCGTCGACGACGCGCAGATCCTCAACGCCGTCGACGAGGCCGGTTACTCGGCGGTGCGTGTCGCATGAACGCCGCGGGACGATTGACAGCGTTTGGTGCCGGACTGGCAGTGGCGTTCACGGCTGCATACGTCACCGCCGCGGCGGTCGTCCCTGATACCGCGGCGACATCTCCCCAGACCCAAACTTTCGATGCTGCAGCGGATCACAGCGCGCCGCCGACCGAGCAGGCGTCGCCAGTCGTTCCCTTCGCCGACCCGCCGGGGTTGTCGTTGGCCGAAGACGGATACGTCCTGAGCCCGGTGCGGTCCCCCAGCGCACCCAACGATCGGGGAACGATGAGCTTCACCATCGTCGACCCGGGCGGCACGCCGCTGCTGGACTACGCGACCGTGCACGACAAGCAACTGCACCTCATCGTGGTCCGTTCCGACGGCCAGCACTTCGCCCATGTACACCCAAGGCTGGACGCGGCCACCGGCACGTGGTCAACGCCGTGGACGTGGAACGCCGCCGGCACCTACCGCGTGTTCGCCGACTTCCAACCCGCAGGGGCGGGCAGCGCCAAACTCACCCTCACCCGAACCGTGCAGGTGGCCGGCGCGTTCGTCCCGGCGGTGGCGAGTGCCACACGCACCGTGGATGAAATCGCCGGATACACCGTGAAACTGGACGGTGCACTCACCGCGGGCGTATCCCACGAACTCACCGCGACAGTCACGCGCGACGGCCGGCCGGTGATGACCTTGCAGCCCTACCTGGGGGCTTACGGCCATCTCGTCGCCTTGCGTGAGGGAGACCTGGCGTATCTACATGTGCACCCTGAGGGGGCCGAGCCGGTACCGGGCGGCACCGGTGGGCCTGCGGTGTCGTTCGCGGCGACCGCACCCACTGCCGGGCGCTACCTGCTCTACCTCGACTTCAAAGTCCAGGACACCGTGCACACCGCCAGCTTCGTCGTCGACGCCGCACCCGGTGGCACCAACGAGCGCGCGCCAGAGCCGTCGCGTGACGCCGGCCATGCCGGCGGGCACTGAGCTATCCCGTCCGAATCAGAAACTGAAAGGCAGTGGCTTCATGACGACATCGACACCGGTGTCTGGCCCGAGTGTGGAACTCCGCATCGGGGGAATGACCTGCGCCTCCTGCGCCAACCGCATCGAGCGCAAGCTCAACAAGCTCGCCGGCGTGGCCGCGACAGTCACTTATGCGACGGAAAAGGCCACCGTCACGGTGCCTGACGGATACGATCCGGCGCTGCTGATCGCCGAGGTGGAGAAGACGGGCTACACCGCCGCGCTCCCGACACCGCGCACGCCGGTGCCCTCCGACGCATCCGGTGACACCCCGCACGCCGTGGACACCGCCGACCCCGAACTGGCCTCGCTGCGGCACCGCCTGAGGGCCTCGGCCGTGCTGACGGTGCCGGTCGTCGCGATGGCGATGATCCCGGCGCTGCAGTTCACCTATTGGCAGTGGGCGTCGCTCACGCTGGCTGCCCCCGTCGTCGTGTGGGCAGCATGGCCATTCCATCGGGCCGCCTGGGCCAACCTGCGACACGGCACCGCGACCATGGATACGCTCATTTCTCTGGGCACCGTGTCGGCGTTCCTGTGGTCGCTGTATGCGCTGTTTCTGGGCAGTGCCGGCACGCCGGGTATGAAGCATCCCTTCGCGTTCACCCTGGCGCCGTCGCATGGCGCCGCCAACATCTACCTCGAAGTCGCCGCCGGCGTAACCACGTTCATCCTGGCCGGACGCTACTTCGAGAAGCGGTCCAAACGGCAGGCCGGAGCGGCACTACGAGCCCTGCTCGACCTAGGCGCCAAAGATGTATCCGTCCTGCGCGGCGGGACGGAAACCAAGATCGCCATCGAAGAACTCGTGGTTGGCGACGAGTTCATAGTCCGTCCGGGGGAGAAGATCGCCACCGACGGCGTGGTGGTGTCCGGTTCCTCGGCTGTCGACGCCTCGATGCTGACCGGCGAAGCGGTACCCGTGGAAGTCGCTGCCGGCGACACCGTGGTCGGTGCCACCGTCAACGCCGGCGGTCGGCTGGTGGTGCAGGCCACTCGCGTCGGCTCGGACACCCAGCTCGCGCAGATGGCCCAGCTGGTCGAACGCGCCCAGACCGGCAAGGCCGAAGTGCAACGCCTGGCCGATCGCATTTCCGGCGTCTTCGTGCCGATCGTCATCGCTATCGCCGTGATCACCCTCGGCGCCTGGCTGGGCGGGGGATTCTCAGTCGCCGCCGCGTTCACCGCAGCGGTCGCGGTCCTCGTCATCGCCTGCCCCTGCGCCCTCGGGCTGGCCACGCCCACCGCCCTGCTGGTGGGCACCGGTCGCGGCGCGCAAATCGGCGTGCTGATCAAAGGTCCCGAGGTGCTCGAATCCACCCGCAAGGTTGACACCGTGGTGCTGGATAAGACCGGAACCGTCACCACCGGCAAAATGACGCTGGTCGATGTCGTTACAGCGCCGGAAACCGAACGCGCGGAGCTGCTTCGACTCGCCGGCGCCCTGGAGAACGCCTCCGAGCACCCCATCGCCCAAGCCGTCGCCGCCGCGGCGGCCGAGGAACTCCAGGCCTTGCCCGTTCCGGAGGACTTCGCGAATGTCGAAGGTAAAGGCGTCCACGGCATCGTGGATGGACACGCCGTCGTCGTTGGGCGCGAATCACTGCTGGCCGACTGGGCGCAACACCTCAGCCCGGATCTGTCCCACGCCAAGGCCCGCGCGCAAGCCCAGGGAAAGACCGTGGTAGCGGTCGGGTGGGACGGGCAGGCGCGCGGTGTACTCGTCATCGCTGACACCGTGAAACCGACAAGCGCACAGGCAATCTCGCAGATGCGTGACATCGGTCTGACCCCCGTGTTGCTCACCGGCGACAACGAAGCCGTCGCTCGACAGATCGCCGCCGAAGTCGGCATCGACGACGTCATCGCCGAAGTCATGCCCGAAGGCAAGGTTGACGTCATCGCACGCCTCCAAGCCGAAGGCAAGACGGTCGCCATGGTCGGCGACGGAGTCAACGACGCGCCCGCCCTCGCCCAAGCCGACCTCGGTCTGGCGATGGGCACCGGCACCGACGTCGCCATCGAGGCCTCCGACATCACCCTGGTGCGCGGTGACCTGCGCAGCGCCGTTGACGCGATCAGGCTGTCCCGCGAAACACTGTCGACGATCAAAACCAACCTGTTCTGGGCGTTCGCCTACAACGTCGCAGCGATCCCCGTCGCAGCACTGGGCATGCTCAATCCGATGCTGGCCGGAGCCGCAATGGCATTCTCCAGCGTCTTCGTGGTGGGCAACAGCCTGCGCCTGCGCCGCTTCAAAACCACTTCCGCCGACAACACCAGTTAAATCACCGCCACCTGTGAGGAGAACCCATGTCCGAGAATCAGAACCGCACGTCAGCCTGCTGCTGCAGCGGCGCAGCCGACAAAATCGATACCTCACCCATCGACCCTACGGCGAGGAACCTGCTTCACCTCGGATCGCAGAACGAGACCACCTGCCCCGTGATGCCCGGCACTCCGGTGAACAAGACGATCGCCGAAGCGGCGGGACTATTCCGTGACTATCGCGGTCGGCGTTACTGGTTCTGCTGCAAGGGATGCGGACCACGCTTCGACCGCGACCCCGACAAGTATGCCTCCGCCGCATGACCGCGACCCTCGTCGCGCACTCCTCGCCGGGCACCCGAAGATAGTCACCACCACGCACAAGGAAAGCGTCATGACCCACGCCGACAACACCAGGCACTGCCCCTCAACAGGCACCACCCACCACGGCTACATCACCGAAAAAGACAAATACCTCAAGCGGTTGAAGCGCATCGAAGGCCAAGCCCGCGGCATCAGCAGAATGATCGAAGAGGAGCGGTACTGCATCGACATCCTGACCCAAACAGACGCGCTCACCAAAGCCCTCCAAGGCGTCGCGCTGGCACTGCTTGACGACCATCTTCGCCACTGCGTCCGTGACGCCGCCGCCACCGGCGGACCGGCCGCTGACGCCAAACTCACAGAAGCCTCTGAAGCCATCGCCCGCTTGGTGCGTTCCTAACACCCACATCATCAATGCGCGTCGACTGAAACGCGAAGTCCCCTAAGGAAAGAACATGACAAACCGCGATGACCACGGCGTCGCAACATCCCACCCTGGCGGGCACGCCCACCACCAATTCCCCAGCGCACACCCTGACACCCACCCACACGGCGAACACCACGGCCATGACAATCACACCGGCCACACTGGCCATAGCGGCCACGGCGGTGACCACGTGGCCCAATTCCGCAAGCTCTTCTGGATCAACCTGATCATCGCCATACCGGTCGTCGCGTTCTCAACCATGTTCGCGATGCTGCTCGGTTACGACGTCCCCGACTTCCCCGGCGCACGCTGGATCGCGCCCCTGCTCGGGACAGTGATGTACGTCGTCGGTGGCCGCCCCTTCCTCACCGGTGCGCTGAACGAGATCCGTTCCCGCAAACCAGGAATGATGCTCCTGATCGGACTGGCGATCACCGTCGCCTTTTTCGCGTCCTGGGGCGCGAGCTTGGGCCTGCTCCACCACGAGCTGGAATTCTGGTGGGAACTCGCCCTTCTCATCGTCATCATGCTGCTCGGCCACTGGGTAGAAATGCGCTCGCTGGCCCAGACCACCTCAGCGCTGGACTCACTGGCCGCACTACTTCCCGACGAAGCCGAGAAGATCGACGGCGACCGCACCGTCACCGTCTCGCCGACCGACCTGCACGTCGGCGATGTCGTTGTAGTCCGACCCGGCGGCAGCATCCCTGCCGACGGCAAGATCGTCGACGGACGCGCCGACATGGACGAGTCCATGGTGACCGGCGAATCCCGGCCCGTTACCCGCGGCGTCGGGGATCCCGTCACAGCCGGCACCGTCGCCACCGATTCCGGGCTTCGGGTCCAGATCACCGCCACCGGCGACGACACCGCCCTAGCAGGCATCCAACGCCTGGTCACCGAAGCACAGAATTCGTCCTCGCGTGCCCAGCGCCTTGCCGACAAGGCCGCCGGCTGGCTGTTCTGGTTCGCCCTGATCACCGCCGCGATCACCGCGGCGGCATGGACAATCGTCGGCAACCCCGATGCCTCGGTGGTACGAGCGATCACCGTGCTGGTCATCGCCTGCCCTCATGCGCTGGGCCTGGCGATACCACTGGTCGTGTCCATCGCCACCGAACGCGCCGCCAGAGGCGGCGTCTTGATCAAAGACCGGCTGGCCCTGGAAGGTATGCGCACTGTCGACGCCGTGCTGTTCGACAAGACCGGCACCCTGACGAAAGGCGAACCCACCGTCACCGCCGTCGAGGCGACCGGAGACGACGACGGCGACACCGTGCTCGCGCTCGCCGCCGCCGCCGAGACCGACAGTGAACACCCCCTGGCGCGGGCCATCGTGAAAGCCGCCGAGGATAGGGGATTAACCGTGCCGCGCGCCAGCGGCTTCTCGTCCTCTCCTGCCGTCGGTGTGACTGCGACGGTCGACGGGCACGAAATCCGAGTGGGCGGCCCCCGACTTCTCGAAGAAGTCGGCGCCCAGGAGGTCCCCGCGGCCACCGCGTGGCGCGGCGAAGGCGCCATCATTCTGCACGTCATCCGCGACGGAGAGGTGCTCGGCGGCCTGCGCTTGGCCGACGAGATCCGCCCCGAATCCCGCGAAGCCGTCGATGCGCTGCACAAGCTTGGCGTGCAAGTCGTCATGATCACCGGCGACGCCGAAGCCGTCGCCAATAGTGTCGGCCACGAACTGGGCATCGACCGGGTGTTCGCGGGGGTGCGCCCCGAAGACAAGGCGTCGAAAGTTGCTGCCCTGCAACACGAGGGCAAAAAGGTTGCCATGGTCGGCGATGGAGTCAACGATGCCCCCGCCTTGGCGCAGGCCGACGTCGGCATCGCCATCGGTGCCGGCACTGACGTCGCCATCGCTTCCGCCGGTGTCATCCTGGCCAGTTCCGACCCCCGCTCGGTGCTGTCGGTCATCGAGCTGTCCCGCGCCAGCTACCGCAAGATGAAACAGAATCTCTGGTGGGGCGCCGGGTACAACCTCATCTCTGTGCCCCTGGCTGCTGGTGTGCTGGCACCCATCGGCATCGTGCTGCCCATGTCGGTCGGCGCCATCCTCATGTCACTGTCAACGATCGTCGTAGCGCTCAACGCGCAACTTCTGCGCCGCCTCGATTTGGCGCCCGAGGCGAGCACCCGTGCCGTTCTCAACCGTTAGGGGACGGCCCACCATGTGGAGCATCCGGCGACCATGGGAAGTTCGAATCGCCGCTCCCCACCATGTGGAGCTTCGCACGAAGAAAGCAAATGCAGTCGCCGGTCGAATTCTCAATTATCCGTCGACCGCCGGTACCTTCGGATGCGCCGTAGACGGCGTGTAGCTGAGCGACAAGCCACCCAATCGGAGCCGGGGAAGCGGAGGAAGGAGCACCAGTGACCGACCTCGCCACTGTCGAAAATTCGATTCGACGACGGTCGTTCGGCACCCTGTCGACGCTCGATAGCAGCGGCAACCCCCACGCGACGGCCGTCACGTACGCAGCGGCCGGTGAAGGCACAAACCTGACGTTGTACATCACGACCCGGACTACGAACGTCAAGGTGGGAAACATCCGACGACGCCCACAGGTAGCCTTCGTCATTCCCGTGCCGCACCGCTTTCTCCCCATGATGCCGCCGGCAGCTGTCCAGTTTGCGGGGTCGGCCGAAATACTGAACCACGAAAACGCTGACGCGCGAGGGGCATTCCACGCGGGCTGGTTCCTCCGTCGCATTCTCGCCGCCGAGGAGCGCATCGTCTCTCAGCGTGCTGAGCTGTGCTTCATCGCGGTCCGGCCGAGGCGATGGTTATCCACCTACGGCATCGGAATGTCGGCCCTCGACATCGTGCGTCATCCGGGCGACGCCATCGGGCGGGCAGACCTGACGGGCGGAAACTAGCCGTCAGGCCGTGAATTGGCCACCCAGGCGTAGGTCAATGCACATGGTCGTGGTCTTGGTGGTCGTCTAGCGGCGTCGCCGCTGGAAGCGGCTCGCTGATGGGCACGGGCGTAGACTGCTCAGGCGCGCCGCCAGAGCCAGCGCCGGGCGCAGGAGCTTCGGCTGGGCGCACGGCAGGCGGGGGAGACGTCGGCTCCGGATCGTGGCTGTGATAGTCGTCGACGTGTTCTGCACCGGTTCCGTGATCATCGGAGGCGGGCTCCCCAGCGGGCGCTGCAGGGGATGGTTCAGGATGGCTGTGATGGTCGTCAGTCTGCTCTGCACCAGGTCCGTGGTGATGAGCCCCTGCTTCAGCGCCGGCTGGGGCGTGGTGGCCGTGCCGTAGACCAGAGGCAGCGCCCACTGTGGACGCCAACGTGACGATCCCAATCGCGCCCAGGAGCACCATGGCACTGCCGAAGGCGGGCACCGGTTCTCCTTGAAGGCCGCGGTGCCAGACCCAGCCAGCGCCCATGACGACATAGATCTGAAGCAGCAACGCGCATAGATCCGCGGCTTGGATCAGTTCGGCTTGACCGGCGTGGGGCCCAAGCGGCGCTCCCGCGGTTCTCGACACGGACCAAAGCGCAATAACGGCAAGGTTGACCATGATGCCGAGAGCTAGCACCGGGGTGGTGGTACGGGTGAGTACTAGCCGCGCCCACAACAGTTGGAACAGCGCGATGCCAGCGAAAAACAGGCCCCCTGGCATCCATTCCTGCCAGTGCGTGGGAACGACGGCGAAGTGGATGACAGAAGCGCCTAGTGAGGCGAGCGCGGCAAGCCGAGCCGCTAACCGGCTGTCGGTCTTCTTCGCTGTCCTAGGCGCCACCGAACAAGGATGACAGCGCCACCCTAGACACCGGCTGCACGAGGCCACATCTCAACCCGACCGAGATTCATTCGTCATCAACTACTGCCGTCCTACGTAGATGGATCGATGCGACCCTTCGTCTGCGAGTCTCAACCACCGCCGTTTGGCGATAACCAACACCGGCTTCTCTTGAGACCTCGCCGATGCGGCAGTAGCGCACGCCGCTGTTCGCGTCCGGAACTGGCTCAGATTGTCGACGGGACTACGCGCGTCACCGGGCGGGGCGCCGAAGGACAGAGGTCACATCTGCCTCATGGCGTTGCGCTGCTTGAGCTGTTCGCGCACCACATCCTCGATACGGCCATCGGGTAGCGACAACACATAGCGCCGCATGACATCCAGCGCAAACTCCTCAATGTCGGCGTAGCTGGCACCGGCAAGCTTGTCGGCGAGGGTGCGCGGCGCCATACCGAGGTTCCCGCCGAGCCGCATACGCAGCTGCTCGAGAAAAGTCGTGGCCTGTATGCGAGACGGGGGATGCAGTGCTAACCGCACCTGAAAGCGGCGCCATGCCGCGCGGTCGAGCAGTTCGCCATGGTTGGTCGCGCAGACGGCGACGACGTGGGAGGGCAAGCGATCGATCTGTAGGAGCAGCGTCGAAACGACGCGCTTGATCTCGCCGGTTTCGTGCGCGTCGGAGCGCTCCTTGGCGATGGTGTCGAACTCGTCGAAAAAGAGCACGCAGCGCCGAGTCCTTGCGAACTCGAAAACGTGATCGATTCGACTCGTTGTCTCTCCAAGAAAGCTAGATACAACTCCCTCGTAACGCACGGCGTAGAACGGCACCATCAACTCCGCTGCCAACACTTCAGCAAGCGAGGTTTTACCGTTACCAGGCGGACCTTCCAAAAGGATGCGGTTACGCGGTTCCAGGCCGTGGCTGCGGAGAAGCTCGCTACGGTGATGCTCCTCGATGATCTCGTTCACCGCCGCCGTGACGGCAGGCGCCAGATGCACCTCTGACAATCGCCGTTTAGGCACAATTTCGGTGACCAGATCAGCGACCTGGCGGGCGGTGTCATCACGGGCGAGCAGGCTGCGAGCACCGGCAGTGGTGATCAATTCGGACAGACGATCAGCCACAAGATGGTGCTGATTGTTGCGCTCCTCGGCGATGATCGCCTCCACCAGCATGCGAAAGCGGGCGACGTCGCCACGCTGCTGCGCCTCGACCAGATCAATCACCAGGTCAGACCTCGCCATGGCCACCTCCTTGCACAATGCCGCTCGCTCGATCATTGCAGATGCGCGCACCACCGCGGGTTCAGCGCCGCACAATGTGGTGCTCTCTAGCAGCGCCAACAGCCTCCAGATAGCTGTCCGAGGATTCCTTGCCCGCTCGGCCGGCCGCGCGCTGGCTGGCCCACAAGCTGCCCGGAGGTGTCTCTGGAGGCGCAGTGGTGTGCCGCTAGCGATGGTCGGCGCTGGTTGACTAGCTGATTGGTGTGGACGCGACACCCGTTCCAATCGGCGGGCTGATCATCGCGTCCTAGAGGGCGGCGACTAATGCGGGGTCGGTCCGGCGTCGAAGGCGGCCACGTCCAGGGAAGGCCGGTTACTGTCAGCCCAACCGGAAACAAGTCCTTGACCGGAGGTATCGACGTGGCAGTGCGAGGCGAGCGAATCCTGGCAGCAGCGCTGGCAGCAGCGGGAAGGCGGCGATTCCGGAACCGGATCGCCGGGCAAGCCGCCCGCTACTGGTCTGCGCCCACAGGATCGGCCTGGGAAGCGAATTCACACTGGCGCAACGGAATCGGCGATCAAGCCTGGCTGGAGGTTGGTGACGACCACTGGAAGATCTATGAAACCTTCGCCCGAGCCCTTAATTCGCCCAGCCCGAACACGGTGATGGAGTGGGGCGCCGGCGGCGGGGCAAACGCCGTGGCTTTCGCCCCCCATGCGCAGCGCTTCATCGCCGCCGACATCTCCCAAGAAAACCTCGACGAATGCGTCCGACAAGTCCGCGCAACGTGCACGACACCCGTCGAGACACGGCGCATCGACCTCGCCTGCCCCGAACAAGCCACCGTCGGATTGGCGGGCAGCTGCGATGTCTTCCTGTGTCTATACGTGATCGAGCTAACGACGGGCGCGAACGCGGTACGGGCCATCCTTAAAATCGCCCGCACCGTGTTGGCCCCCGGAGGCACGGCGCTGGTCCAAATCAAGTACCACACCAGCGATCGTCGGACCCGCGGCTTCGCCGGGACAGCCTACGACCGAAATTTCGCATCGACCACCACCTTCACCATCGAAGAGTTTTGGAACCTGGCGGCAGAGTGCGGCCTCACCCCACGGCTAATCACCTTGGTGCCGGAAAACCGTCTCGACAGCCGCTACGCCTACTACGCCCTCACAATTCCAGCCGCCGTGCAACCCGCGCCGCCTGACGAGCGCCTGCTCGACGTCAAGTACACAGAGTTCGCCGCCACGTTCAACGCTGACGTCGCCGACGCAGAGAGGCGCGCGGCGCGCGGCAACTACATAAGCCGCCGTGAGGTCGAAACAACCGTCGACGACTGACGGTTAATCGGCTTGCCGCTGACTGGTGTAGTAACCGACTCTCCCTGCGTAGATGGCGCGGTGGCATTGTAGGCAGTTCGGAGATTCCGAGCAGCCAGCCCTAGTTGCTCGCGAATGTGGCTGTGGTGGTGGACGATAGCGCGCGGCCCGGCCTACGTTTGCGTCTATGAGCGGAAGTGAGAAGTTGCGGGCGCGCAAGCGTGCGGTGGAAGCGCAGCGCAGGGCGAACGAGAAACGCGCGAACCTTGAACGTGCCAACGTAGACGATGCCGCCTCGGTTCGTGTGCTGCTCCAGCGGCTGCGCGCCGTTGACGCTTGGGAGACTGTGCGCCTCGATCAAGTGAATGAAAACGTGCGCATGGACGCAGCCCGCAAGCGTGTGAGTCACTTCGTCAACCTGCAAACGGTTACCGGGCGGATGAGGGAACGCGGTCAGACGATCGCGTCGATCGCTACTCTCGCGGAGGTCGAGGTTCGCGACCTCCAAAATGTCCTTCGCAGAGCGCGTGCTGACGCGGGCGGCGCGCAGCGTGCAACGGAGTCTCGAAACGCCGCGGCTCTAAGCGCAAACGGCGCAAGTTTGGGGAGCCATAGCGCAGTTGGCGTTGACCATCATCAACCGATCGCAGCGGACAACTACCCGACATCCGATCCGAATCGGTGCGTCCGTTGCGATGCGGTCATGCTGGATCCCGAAGTCACTTCCCGGCGGGGGCGTCCGCGTCGCTATTGCTCTGACACGTGCCGCAGAGACGCCTCGGCGGCGCGTACAGCAGCACAGCGGCACGGAGAACCGATTCGCATCGTCGAGGTTCCTCGTGCTGCCGTCCGAAGTGCATCGAGTACGCAACAACACGGTGCCACCGCTCCGGTAATTCGTTCCGCATGCGACGCGGTAGAATTCGCGCTCCAAAACGCGGACGCCATGAAGATACTATTGTCGAGTGTGGCTGAGCGGGCACGGCGTAAAGAGTTGGACCGCAGCACATTTGAGGCCGCCCGAGAACTCGGCAAAGTGGTCTATCCAAATAGGAGTTAACGCGTACCCTGGCTCGGCGCTACCCCGTCAGATGCGAAGCATGTCGTGTTCCGCCTTCACTTGATGGGGCATGGCTGGCCATGCAAACAGGCGGCGGCATCAATCCCAGCGTGACTGATCCTGACATATGAGAGTTCGGTTGGAATCAAACGTTCTGGACATGACGCGGCTGGCAGTGTCCTGTTTGCTTGAAAGTGCAGATCAGCCCACTGAACTGGGACTATACGCTGAACGAATGTGTGCTCAGCTGTGGCGAAGTGTCTGTGCCAAGCGGTAGTTTATGAAGTCATGGAGCGTCTAGATCTGCAGCCGGCCACCGCGTGGGGCGGAATTGCGGCAGCTGGCGTGGCCGGTTCAGACGCCGCGTCTGTTGAACCGGCTGGTCCAATCGCTAGCGGCAGGCTGTCCATCATCGACGCCGCAGCCGGCCTCGCAGACTTCACTTCTATCGCTGCCCAGCAGGGTCACGCGGCGGGGCTTCTTCTGCGGGTTGAAGCATTGAGCACTGCAGCAGCCGCAGCAGTTAATTCCCTTGTTGTCGTTGATGAACTGAACGCGACACAGCTTCGATCCGTGGTGGAGTGACTGTGAGCAAGCTGGCGTTCTACCTCGCGGTCGTTAGCACCGTGGTTGCCATCATGTCACTCGCTGTGAGTCTCAATATCTTCCCACGTGGGCAGTCTGAAAACGCGATAAGGCCGTCGACCTCGTCCACGTCTGCTGCGGAGCCCTCAGAAAAGCACGACGCAGCAATTGAGGCGTGTGTTGGCCTGAGGAACTTCAAGAGCGGTGTTGGGATTGCGCGTGGCGCCTTCATCGATCGCGTCGACCGGGCCAATGACTGGGAGTCATCAGAAAGCCTGGGGGTGCAGGGCTACTACTTCAGCGCGGTGGGTGCGGAGTTGAACTATATGGCCACCCGGCTAGGTCCAGGCGCACCACGAGAAATTGTTGATGCCCTCGCTGATGTCCGGCGGTCGATCGTGGCTGTGGTCGACGCAGATTTGCGCCGTGAACCCGCCTCCATTTCCAACGACATGGTTGATCAGTACTCGAGTGCCCTGCGGGCCGCTGAAAGTGCCTGCGAAGCAACGGGGGTCGGCTAATGGCCGCTTCACCACCCGCTCGTAGCTATTCACGCTTCATCGTGGCGCCCGATGTATGGCCGGTCACCCGCGAGCAATCTGAAGGACGGGCTGCTGCTCAACGTCGTCTGGCGATGGCGACTGCGGCTGCAGCAGATGCTCACCGGGTCGCCTTGCATGGCTTGCAGGTTGTCGGGGTGGCGCATTCAAATGGTTTCGAAGCAATGCACGCTGCCTACAGGCGTATTCAGGTTCGGGCCGACGATAAGGCCGACGCGGATAAGGCTGCCGCTGATCTGATGCAGAGTGTTGCGGCGATCCAGATGAGTGCTGAGCTGATGATTGACACGATTGATGCTGAGGCACATCAACAACTGGTACACGTGCCGAGCAGAAGTCCCACCGCTATCAACATCATCACCAGTGCTGCTGCGCGGGCGCGAGGAATCGCAGTAGGGGCAGCCGATGAGATCCGCGCTCTAACTGTGCAATTCGTCCAGGGATTTACGCCTCTGCCGGAGGGACCCCCGAATGGCGATCCGTTTAGTACCGGCGATGACGATCGGTCGACCGATAAGCGATCCGACGAATCGCCTGAGCGTCCACCCGAGGCAGCAGTGGAGACCGGTGATACGCAGCCTCGTCTTTCGGTGCCAGACCCGTCTGATGCCGAATCCAGGTCTGGTAACACTGCGCCGCGGGTCAGCACCGGGCCTACCCCTGGTTCTTCATCGCTGTCACCGCACCCCCCGGCGCAGAGCGCCAGTCCTGCGTCCGTAGCCGCGGTTGGTGACATCGGAAGCAGTGGGGTAGGCCTCGCCGGACCAGGACGTTCCTCATCCATCGGCTCGTTGGCCGCGTTCGGAAGTTCAGCATCTCCGCTATCGGGATCGGGCACTGGAGGAATGTCGCAGTCGGGTTTGGTACGACCGGCAGTATCTGCATCGCCGTCTCCTGCTGTCGCGCTGCAAGGGGTCATGCCTGCAAGTGGTCTTGCGCCGCTGTCATCGGTCACCGGCGCTCAGACGACCAGCTTCCCTGCTGTCGTAGCCACTGCGACGCCGGCGCAGCCGGCGGCATCTCCGAGTGGAATCTGGCATCCGTTAATAGGAGCGACCACGGGTGCCGTGCCAGCGTCTATTGCCGGGCCGCAGGTAGTGTCGAGTACTAATCCCTATCCAGCGGTTTCAGCACCCTTGCTGCCCCCGGGGCCGCTGGGTCCGCCGCCTTCAGTTCCGGCCGCAATTCCACCGGCCGCCGGTGCTGTCCCATTGATTGGCGGCGCTCACACCTCAATGGCGCCTGCCGGCGCATCGGTCGCGACGGCAGCGTTGACAACTCCCGCCGCGACGCTGCCGTCCCGGGTAGCGGCCGCGGCGGCCCGGGACTTGGAACGGCGGCGCAACGAGTCGAGTGATCTACAGACGGTTAAATGGTTGGCGTGGGAACTGTTGTACGCCACCGAATCCTGCCGAACCTTCGCACTGTGGGCCGTCGGCCTGATGTATTCAGCGGCTGGCGATCGGCATGTTGTGGCGCTGACACATCACGGTGCGGGTTACGTCCCCGCGGGGATTGTGGTCCCTAAGGGCGTGCGGATGCTCTGGTCTGACCAAGCTATTGGAGAGGGCTTTCGTAGCCGATGGATCGGAAATCTCGATCCGGCTGCGACACTGATCGCCTTCGCAGAAGTCAAGGCCGCGGAGCCGGCTGGCTGGCGCTTAGCCGCTGCAGCGACCACCTGGTCGGACGTAACAGCGCTCATGACTGCCGCGCAACGCTGGGGCACTGAATGGGCCACCTGCTCCGGTATGTCCATGCCCGCCTCAATCGGAAAACGTGACGCTATCGCCAACGCGAATACTCCGCACCGATTGGAGCGGGAGTACCCCGACCTTTTCGAGCGTGTAGCGCAACTTCGTGCCAGAGGGCTTACCCAGCGAGCTGCCAAACTGGTCACGGAGGCAATCGTTTCCGACGCGCGCCTTGCGATCGTCGCCGACGGTGGCCCCCGAATTCCGCCGAACTTCGACTCGGTGTGGCCGGCTGCAGCTGACGGCAGAGTAGACGCTTCGGATCGCGCCCGTTTCGCCGAAGCGGTTCAGCAGCAATGGTTCAGCATCGGAATGGTGCAGCCGGGTTGGGAAGATGAACGCACTGACACCGTCTGTGCAGAGTACAGGGGGCAATGGCTTATTTGCCGGGCGCTTGAGGTGGTCCTGGGGTGGATAGCTGACGACAACTGCGGGGCAATGCAGGCGGACCTGCCGCTGGAAGACATGATCTACGCCGCAGCACATGCCTACCTCGACAGTCGGGGAACCGGCTGGATCACTGCAATTTTCGACGCTGCAGGCGGTTCATCCTGATAATGGATTCGCTCCCTCAGGAGGTAGATGGTGAAGCTTGGCGCGCCGAGCTCGCGCGGCAGCATACGTATCTGGCGAACGTCGTCGATCAAGCATGTGCCTGGACGCGCGAGTTCCACGTGCAAACTGGGGTTGAGCTGTGCGGCAACTACACCTCACTAAAGAGTTATCCCCTGCTGGACTACGCGAACAGGCTGAGACAGCTCAGCTCAGCACTAAAAAGAGTGTGCGCAATTGCTTCGCTACAGCCTCCGCCGCCGACCTGGGACCGCACGACCCTGCATGCGCCCCCGGCTATAGCGGTGCCCGGGCGAGACCCAGATTGGCGACGGGCCGATTACTCGGAAGGCGGTCGGTACCTGCTGATGCTTCAGCCCACTTCGCCACCCGGATACCCGGCTACCGCTCGTGAACAGTGGAGCGCTGCCCTTCGCCTTGCGAGCCCAAGCATCATCGAACGCGAAATCGGTGTGCCGCAACTAGTTGCCTACGGTTGGATGGCTCGATCGGAGTTCGACAAAGCATATCGAGTGGTGCACAGAGCGTTTCTCGACAGTGCGGCCGCCACGTTTGGTCGTGCGTGGGCTACCGGATCTTCCGAGGATGGAACTCGTTCAATGACCGTGCTGGTGAGTTGGATGAAGGCACTGACCGACCATGGGTGCTCCTTGGGTGATTGTGATTCCGTGCTTCGCGACATCGAGGTCGTAGACCCGCAAGCTGTCGCGGATTGCAGAGCAGTCCAGGAAGTTTGGTGCCCTCCCACGCCCTGACCTGCTCCGCCGGCTGATACAAGACCGACGCAAATGCCAGAGTGGCGCCTGCGGCAGTCTTTGGCCTCACGGTGCTTCACTGCTCTCGGGCATGTAACCGGTGACCTCATACTCTTGGACCAATCGTGAAGATCATTGCAATGCAGGACCTCCTAGAGAACTTCGACGAAGTGCTCTTGAGCGTCGAACGAGGGGATTCATTCGAAATCCGGGCGGAGGATGGTCACGCCATCGCCCTGCTGCTGCCGATTCAGGATGAGCTTTAGGACCCAGCCGGCCCACCGAGGCGAGCTGCCACACGTCGACGCTTCGCCGGTATTGACGCATCATCAGACCGGATAAAACGGTATGCAATCAACTATCTGGGCACCTGATTCCCTGCCCACAGCGCACGGTCACGACGCTGCCGCCGGGCGACCCTCGCCAGCCTTCGCGTCGGCATTCAAAACTTTCTGCTGACTCCGGTCGAAGTTCGCGTTCTCGCTGATCTGCGTAAGCGAGAGACGCGAGGGTTGCGAGGCTCGCTGAGCCACAACATCTTTGTACGGCGGATAGATTGTCCACAGCAGTACGTTCCTGCGGTTGCGCGCGCCATCATCTTCGATCACCCATCCGAGGTTGCGTAGAGCGGGTGCGTGCCTACGCAGCAGCCCAGAAACGTCGCGACCGTTCTTCGGCCAGTCCCTCGGTCGTTGCCAGTCGTCGTTGACCGGTGTGAGCAGCATCAGCAAATCACTGCCGGATTGACCAACAGCAGGTTCTAATGTCCGCGAGCGAAGCTGTTCGATAAACGGGTCGACGGACAAACTGTCCTCAGACAACTGATTGGCGCGCGACATGTACCGGCGTACGCCATTAGTCGACAAGATCTCGTCCACGGCCGCCAGCGTGCGACAGAAGTCCGCCATCCTGGGCGAGTCCTCAACTGTGATGGTCTCCAACCGATGGTGAACGGAGGCAGCCAAGTCAAGTAGTCCGCCAAAAATACCTGGTAGAGCTGTTTCCCACCGCTGTCGCATCTCGGCCTCTGACTGTCGCATTCTGGGGTCGATGCGTCGCAGCTCGACGATCGCTAGCCGCTCTGCCAGATCGGGTCGGATGGCGCCGACGTCGATTCCGTTGATAATCACGCATCGACGAAACTTGATGACAGCCAGATCGGCATCGGTATATAGAGACCGTTTCACCATGGCGTCGCCTGTCGCAGCGCGGCATAACGAGTCCGACAGCCACGGCGGGATGGCCGACAGGTTGTCCAGAGCAACGACCCACGATCCAGAAGCGGCAACCGCCCATGAGTCCGCGTCCCGCGGCGCCTGACGAAAGGGGGCGGGCGAAGGATCGATGAGTTCGACCAAGCTCCGTGTCGATGTCGTTTTAGCGCTACCTTGCTCGCCAAACAGGGCTAGTACCGGATGCGGGACGTCGCACTGAACCAAAGCAGCTACTAGGAACGCGAGAAGAACTGGGCGGTCCTCAACGGCGACATTGACGAACTCCCAGAGCTTCGTCACATCCCCGCGGGGGCTTGGTGCCGGCATCGCCCCCGTCAGCTTCGTATTTCGGAGGAACCGCACCGGCGCAGTGGGAGCCATCGACCACCTTCCGTCGCAGACTTTGATTACTTGACCGTTTGGATCTCCAGTGTCGATGTAGATCGTCCCGTGGTGGTCGGCAACGCGTAGGTTCAACTTGTCGGGTGCCTGCGTGGCCGCCAGACCTTCCAAAATCAGTGTGGCGTCGGTAAGTGCTTGGCCCCCGGCGACCGCACCGGTCTCGGTGAAGTAGCGAGCGGCGAGATCTGCCCGTAGGCCAGCCCTCCCACCACGCAGGAGTATCGCGAGGTGGGGTCGACTGCGTTCGGCGCCAAATGGTTCGCCGTCCTTGGAGACTCCGAGAACATAGCGTTCCCGGGCCATATCGACTAAGCGTGCCGCGACTGACTTCTTGTCCCCCTCCCCCCTGCCGCTCAAGGGTTTTCCTGCCCGTGGTGCTGTCGATTATCGGCATGCTGCGCTATTCTCATGAGGAACTTCCGTGTGGCGTGATCGGGTGGTTCGAACGAAGGCCTCGGCTAGTCCCCGAGGTCTTTTTCGTGCGCAGGCACTAAGCGGCGTCGCCGCCTCCGCGGCGGGTTGCGCTCTCTCGCTCCGATATCCAGCGCAATACCTCGGCCCTCCGATAAACGACTCGGCGTCCCAAGGTGAAACTCGCCGGCCCAATATTCGAATGCCGCCAGTACCTCAGCGTCCCCATCGGAACTCCAGTGATGTCCGAAACTTCCTTCGCTCCTAACAAATCCATCAAATTACTCCTCAGCTGTGGTCGGTTCGCCTGAGCCAACAGTGACTGGTGACTTGACGGTCTGTCCACGACCACAGCCACATTCGCTTGAAGAAAAGCCTTTCAATGACTCGGGGGTCGTGACGTCTTCGGCGGGCTTATAGTCCGGCCTCCGGACAACGAAGCGGATGAG
Source organism: uncultured Mycolicibacterium sp. (assembly GCA_964000695.1). GTDB lineage: Bacteria > Actinomycetota > Actinomycetes > Mycobacteriales > Mycobacteriaceae > Mycobacterium. The sequence continues at coordinate 34,898 of CAXEZH010000165.1, forward strand.
GGGAGCGGAGTGCTGCGGTACTTTCAGCGTATGACGACTCGGAACGAGCGAGCGGGAATTGACGACCGCTGGCACAAACGAGTCAAGGCGCCGGACGGCGCGATGCGCACTGAGCGGTCTGCGGTATATGGCAAGGTGTCGCGATGGCGTGTCAGGTGGGTTGACGCCAGTGGAGCCGAGCGCACCAAGAGTTTCCAGCGTAAGCCGGATGCGCAGGCCTACCTAAATGGGCTGACCGCCGATGTGCAGCGCGGCGAGTATGTCGATCCGCGGAAGAGTGCGGAGACTTTCGGATCGGTGGCCGAGCAGTGGTTCGCCACCAAACAGCACCGCAAGCCGAAAACCGTTGCCGGATATCGCTCGTTGCTCGACACTGTGGTGCTGCCGAAGTGGGAAAGTGTTCAGCTGAAAAGGATTGACTATGAATCATATTCAACGTGGCTAGGGGCGCTGTCAGTCGACGGCGGGCAACGCGGAACCGGCCTGTCGGCAAGTCGGATCACCCAAGCTCATCAGCTGGTGGGCGCTGTCCTTAAGTACGCCCAACGTACTGGGAAGGTGGCGAAGAACGTCGCGTTCGAGATCAAGCGGGACGAAGATCTTCCCGAGCAGGGCGAGCGTGAGCGGCGCTACCTGACCCATGCCGAGCTGCTAATGCTGGCGAAGGCTGCTGATCGGTTCGAGACGCTGACGCTCGTTCTCGGGTACTGCGGACTGAGGTTTGGCGAAGCCGTTGCGTTGCGCCGCCGGCATGTGGGGGATCGGATGCTGACGGTGCGCTCGTCCGCAACAGCCGTAACCGGTAAGGGCATCGTGGAGTCGACGACTAAGACGAAGCGAGATCGTCACGTGCCTGTGCCCGAACCGGTTTGGAAAAAGCTCAAGGCCGAGCTGCCCGCCGACCCCAACGCGCTGGTCTTTCCCAGCCGAAAGGGCGGGTTCCTTCCACTCGGCGAATACCGCTGGGCGTTCGACAACGCGTGTGCTGATATCGGCATCGACGGGCTGGTACCGCACGGGCTGAGACACACCACGGCGTCACTGGCGATCAGTGCAGGCGCTAACGTCAAGGTCGTGCAGAGACTGCTTGGGCACGCGACCGCCGCGATGACGCTCGACCGCTACGGCCATCTTCTCAATGACGATTTGAGCGGTGTGGCGGACGCCCTGGGGAAGGCTATCGATAGCACTGCGGTATCACTGCGGTATTCAGAGCATCGTCACGAGGCGGAAAGGGCCTAAATTACCCTCTAAACTGCAAAGCCCCCATAGCCCAATTGGCAGAGGCAGCGGACTTAAAATCCGCCAAGTGTCGGTTCGAGTCCGACTGGGGGCACCAACGAAGCCTGGTAGAGACCTCTTCAGTTGATTCGGTAAGTGAAATAATCGCTCTTACCCCGGCGTCACCCCGGCGAGCGGCGCACTTTCGGCGCAGAGGTCGACTACGTAGCTAACCCTTGCGACGCCACCAGAATCCCTTCAAGGGGAACGACCGACCCATTGCCGAGATGATGTCAGCTGCGTTCTCGGAGTCGCGAAAGGTGATGACGATGCTGGCGACCAGAAACATGGCGAGGCTGAGCAGGACCAGGACAGCACTAGTAACGAAGTAGCCGAACATCGGCAACCCTTCGATGCCCTTGGAACTTCACCAGAGCCGGGAGCAGGGCGATGATGCTTTCCACGATTGGTTCCTTAGAGGTATTCGACCGCTCTAAGCAATTGTCGGAAGGCCGCCCCTGCCAGCGAGCGATCTAGGGAACGGGCGAAACAAAACGAAAGCAGGGGATACCTTGAGACCATCTGCGCGACCTGCCGCAGTTCGTCTCCGTAGCTACACTCCCAGGTATCGCCGTTAGGCAATATTGTTCCTGGACGTCCCACTGGGAGAGTGTGGTTCGGGCGTGGCTCTCGGTCACGTTCAACGTGGCTTCGAGCGGCATTCCTGCTCCCGTATAGCTACGCGTTTTGTTTGCTTCCGCTTCCCTCTCGACATTGGCCACAGGTCATCACCCTGCAACCGCTTGCACAAAATATTCGAGGACAAGATGGCCTGGTGTCAAGACTCAATGTTGGAACTATCAGGTTGCTCTTAGGTGAGAGCTAACCTGTCAGGTCCGCAGGATCAGCATGAGTCCAGCAGTCGAACGCATTGAAGATTCAACCGGGGCGGGTACCGTCGCGGGCCACGGCCGTTCCCTCGACGCCCGCCCCGGCTGAGTTCTCGGGGCCGCCATCCGGCACCCTGCACGCCCGTAGGCGGGCTGCCGCGTGTGGCGTGGGGGTCGGGGCCGGGGTCATCGTCGGCAGCGGCCTAACGGACTCGACGGCCGGGGTGGCCGGGGGCGGCCCGGTCGCGGGCGCTGCGCCGGCCAGTGCGCGGGGTGGTGCCGCGATACAGCCCGCCCTCTTTCGGCGGGGCGGATTCCTTGCCGGGCGGGTTGAGCCCTGGTCCCCAGGAGAACTCGCTGGGGCCGCAGTCGGCCTCACCGCGAGCGTGCTCGGTGTCGCCGTACCAGTTCTTGTCGAA
>CAXEZH010000166.1:0-7936 GCA_964000695.1 uncultured Mycolicibacterium sp.
TACGATCCGTTCGCGGCCGGTGGCGGTGAGCTGCTGCTGGTCTATCCCAACGTCATCGCCGTCGAACGCCAGTTGCGTGTCGTCCCAGCCGATTTCCGCATGTGGGTGTGCCTGCACGAGGTCACCCACCGGGTGCAGTTCCGGGCCAATCCGTGGCTGGCCGGCCTGATGTCGGAGTCGTTGGCAGTGCTGACCGAGGACGGCGGTGACGACGTCACCCAGGTCGTCGGGCGGGTCGCCGGTTATGTGCGTGAACGCCGCGGGGAAACCAACGGTCACCCGGCCGAACCCGGCTCGTCCGGGGTGCTGGGGTTGTTGCGCGCCGTGCAGTCCGAACCGCAGCGCCAAGCCCTCGACCGGCTGCTGGTGCTGGGAACCCTGCTGGAAGGCCACGCCGACCATGTCATGGATGCCGTCGGTCCCGCGGTGGTTCCGTCGGTGGCCACCATCCGGCGCCGCTTCGACGACCGCCGACACCGTCACCAACCGCCGCTGCAGCGGCTCATGCGGGCGCTGCTCGGCATCGACGCGAAGATGAGCCAGTACACCCGGGGCAAGGCGTTCGTCGACGCCGTGGTGGCCGAGGTGGGAATGGCACGGTTTAACACGGTGTGGTCGAACGCTGAGACCCTGCCGCTCCCCAGCGAGATCGACGAGCCGCGGCGATGGATCGACCGGGTGCTCTAGCCGAACTGCGGGCCGCAGTGACCCGCTTCGCCGGCGAGCACACCCTGCGCGACTCGGAGTGGTGCGTGGCGTTGTCCGGTGGACCGGATTCGTTGGCGCTGGCCGCGGCGGCCGCCGCGGTGCGGCCCACCACGGCGCTGATCGTCGATCACCAGTTGCAGCAGGATTCGGCCGAGGTGGCCCGCACCGCCCGGGCCCAGGCGTTGACAGTGGGCTGTGTCGCGGCCCGGATCCTGCGCGTGGAGGTGGGAGCCGTCGGCGGTCCGGAGGCGGCGGCCAGGTCGGCGCGCTACGCGGCACTCGACGAGGCCCGCGGCGGGGCGGCGGTACTGCTCGCGCACACCCTCGACGACCAGGCCGAGACGGTCCTGCTGGGCCTGGGACGCGGCTCGGGCCCGCGGTCCATTGCGGGCATGCGCAGCTACGATCCGCCCTGGGGTCGGCCCCTTCTGGGGGTGCGCCGCGCCGTCACCGCGGCGGCGTGCGCAGAGTTGCAGCTCACGCCGTGGTCGGATCCGCACAACACCGACGCGCGCTTCACCCGGGTCCGCTTGCGCACCGAGGTGCTGCCGCTGCTCGAGGACGTCCTCGGTGGTGGCGTCGCTGAAGCCCTGGCACGCACCGCCGACGCGCTGCGTGCCGACGGCGAGGTACTCGACGTGCTCGCCGCCCAGGTACTCGACCGCGCGCGCCGTGCAGACGGCCTCGCGGTGTCCGAGCTGATCGACGTGGCGCCCGCGGTGCGACGCCGGGTCCTGCGCGCTTGGCTGCTGACGGGCGGGGCCCGCGGGCTCACCGAACGCCACATCCGTGGCGTCGAGGCGTTGGTGAGCGCCTGGCACGGGCAGGGCGGAGTGGCGGTGCCCGGCAGCCGGCCCGGCCACCGGCTGTTCGCACGGCGGGGGGCCGGGACGCTGACGCTGCACATCGAGCCGGTGCGACGCACTGCATCGGCCGGGCCACAGCTGCCCGGCTAGGCTGTCCTCGTGCCTGCGCATCCTGCGGAGCTGTACCCCGGGGACATCAAGTCGGTGTTGCTGTCGGAGGAGCAGATCCAGTCGAAGACCGCCGAACTCGGAGCGCAGATCGGCGCCGACTACCAGGACGCGGCGGCCCGGCAGGACCTGCTGCTGATCACCGTGCTCAAAGGGGCGGTGATGTTCGTGACCGACCTGGCCCGGGTCATCCCGCTGCCGACCCAGCTGGAGTTCATGGCCGTCAGCTCCTACGGATCGTCGACCTCGTCGTCGGGGGTGGTGCGCATCCTCAAGGACCTCGACCGCGACATCCACGACCGGGACGTGCTGATCGTCGAGGACATCGTCGACTCCGGCCTGACGCTGTCCTGGCTGCTGCGCAACCTCGCCACCCGGCATCCCCGCTCGCTGCAGGTGTGCACGCTGCTGCGCAAGCCCGAAGCGGTGCGCGCCGATGTCGACATCACCTACGTCGGCTTCGACATCCCCAACGAGTTCGTCGTCGGGTACGGCCTCGACTATGCCGAGCGCTACCGCGACCTGCCCTACATCGGCACCCTCGACCCGAAGGTGTACGAGGACCCGTAAGAAGCGCAGTATGTTCCGTGTGACCCACACGGCTCTGCGTATCTGCCCCTTCTGTGAGGCGACCTGCGGTCTGACGCTGACCATCGAGGACGGCCGGGTGGTCGGCGCCCGGGGTGACCAGGAAGACGTGTTCAGCGCCGGTTACATCTGCCCCAAGGGGGCGAGCTTCGCTGAGTTGGACAACGATCCGGACCGGTTGACCGCGCCGCTGGTGCGTCGCGACGGCGTGCTGACCGAGGCGTCCTGGGAGGAGGCGTTCGCCGCGGTCGACGAGGGCCTGTCCGCGGTGTTGCGGGAGCACGGCGGCACCTCGGTCGGCGTCTACGTGGGAAACCCGAACGCGCACACCGTCGCCGGTGCGTTGTATCCGCCGCTGATCATCCGCGGTCTGGGCACCCGCCAGGTGTTCTCGGCGAGCACGCTGGATCAGATGCCCAAACACGTGGCGCTGGGTCTGATGTTCGGCAGTCCGGTGGCTTTCACGGTGCCCGACCTCGACCGCACCGACTACCTGGTGATCATCGGCGCCAACCCGCTGGTGTCCAACGGCAGCCTGGCCACGGCCGCCGATTTCGGTGGCAAGCTGCGCGCGCTGAAGCGTCGCGGCGGCCGGTTGGTGGTGATCGACCCCGCCCACACCCGCACCGCCGCGCTGGCCGACCGTCACCTGGCGCCGCGCCCGGGTACCGATGCCGCGTTGCTGTTCGCCCTGGTGCACGTGCTGTTCGACGAGGACCTGGTCGAGCTCGGAGAACTCGCCGACCACATCACCGGCCTCACCGAGATCCGCGCGCTGGCCGACGACTTCGCCCCCGAGGCGGTCGCCGCGTACTGCGGGATCGACGCCGACGACATCCGCGTGCTGGCCCGGGAACTCGCCGCGGCCCCCTCGGCGGCGGTGTACGGGCGGATGGGCACCTCCACCGTCGAATTCGGCACGGTGGGCAGCTGGCTCGTCGACGTCGTCAACGTGCTCACCGGCAACCTCGACCGACCCGGCGGCGCGATGTTCCCGCTGTCCCCGGTGGCTCCCGCCCCGCGCGGTCGCCGGCCCGGCCGCGGCTTTCTGACCGGTCGTTGGCGCAGCCGGGTGTCCGGACACCCCGAGGCGCTGTCGGAGCTGCCCGTTGCCGCACTCGCCGAGGAGATCGAAACCCCCGGCGACGGCCAGATCAAGGCGATGATCACCATCGCGGGCAACCCCGTGCTGTCCGCCCCGGACGGCGACCGACTCGACCGCGCGCTGGCCGGGGTCGGGTTCATGGTGAGCGTGGACCCGTACCTCAACGAGACCACCCGGCACGCCGACGTGATCCTGCCCCCGCCGCCGCCCTCACAGAGCCCGCACTTCGACTTCGCGCTGAACAACCTCGCCGTGCGCAACAACGCCCGTTACTCGCCGCCGGCGCTGCCCCTGCAGGACCGGCCCGACGAACCGGAGATCCTGTCGCGCATCGCGCTGGTGATCTACGGCATCGGGCACGACGGGGACCCCCGTTCGGTCGATGAGCAGGTGATCGCGACCACGTTGGCCAAGGAGAGCGCCGACGCGGGATCCCCGGTCGCGGGGCGTCCCGTCGAGGAGCTGACCGCGATGCTGGCCGACGGGCCCGGGTACGAGCGTCGGCTCGACATGATGCTGCGGCTGGGGGCTTACGGCGACGCATTCGGCGCCCGCCCCGACGGTCTGACGCTGGCGACGCTGAATTCTGCGCCGCACGGTCTCGACCTCGGCCCGCTGCGGCCACGACTGCTCGACGTGCTGCGCACCCCGTCGGGCCTGGTCGAGCTGGCTCCGCCGCAGCTCATCGACGATGCCGGCCGACTCCGCGATGCCTTGAGCCGGCCCGAGGAGCGGTTCGTGCTGATCGGGCGGCGTCACCTGCGCTCCAACAACAGCTGGATGCACAACCTGCCCGCCTTGTCGGGCGGCAGCAACCGGTGCACGCTGCAGATGCATCCCGACGACGCCGCCGAGTTGGGCGTTTCCGACACCGCCGTGGTCAAGGGCCCGGGCGGCGAACTGGTCGTGCCCGTCGAGGTCACCGAGGACATCCGGCGCGGCGTACTGTCCCTGCCGCACGGCTGGGGTCACGACCGCGACGGCACCGGTCAGCGGCTGGCCGCCAGCCACCCCGGCGTCAACGCCAATCAGCTCAACGACGGCTCGGTGCTCGACCCGCTGTCGGGGACCGCGGTGCTCAACGGCATTCCGGTGGTCGTGGGCCCGGCCGCCGAACGCAGCGGCGCACCGGTCAGCTGAGCCCCCAGATCACCGTGACCGAGAAACCGACCGTCTGCTGTCCGGGCTCCAGCGGCACCGCGGCCTCCATCGCGCCGCGTGGCACCGGCATGGGGATGGGCGGCGTGGTGCCGGCCGCTTCGGAGATCGAGATCACCTTGCCCAGGCTCATGCCGGCCAACTCGGCGTACTGTTCGGCCCGGTCCTCGGCGTCTTCGAAAGCCCGTGCGCGGGCGTCGCGCACCAGCTGTGAGTCGTCCTCGATCGAATAGCTGATCGAGTTGATGCGGGTGGCGTTGCCTCCGGTCTCCACGATCAGTCCGATCGCGTCGGACGCCTGGTCGAGATTGCGGATCTTCACGTTGATCGAATTGGTCGCGCGGTAGGCGGTGATCGTGTTGTCCTCGGGCCCGAACTGCGGCTGCAGATTGGCCTCCGTGGTGGCGATGTCGGTGCGGTCGATGCCCAGACCGATCAGCTCGTCGATGACCGCCTGCTGGCGTTCGTTGGTCTGGTTCATCGCGGTCGTGGCGTCGGGGGCCAGGAACTCCATCGACGCGTTGATCGTCAGCGTGTCCGGGGTGCCCTGAACCTGCCCCGCACCCACCACCGTCACCTGCCGGGTATCGGCATCGGGAGTCAGGCCGGCCGCCGGCCCCGACTGCGAGTCGCACCCGGCCAGCGCCAGCATCGCGAGGGCGGCGGCGCCGGCGGCGAGCAGACGGGTCCGGACAGGTTTCGTGGTCGCGGCGATCGGCATGGCCGCCACCCTAACTTCCGGCGGGCAGCGACCCGAGGAAGTCGCGAAGCAGGCGGGTCACCTCGGCGGGCCGTTCCTCGGTCAACCAGTGGCCGGCTCCGTCGATCATCACTTCGCGGTAGTCACCGGTGACGACCTCGCCGGCCCGGTGTCGCGGTGTGTAGGCCAAGGTGGCGTCGGCGCTACCCCCGATGAACAGGGCGGGCACGGTGATCGTCGGCGCGGGCGGGTCGGCCGTGAGCTCCCAGTTGCGGTCGAAGCACCGGTACCAGTTCAGCGGGGCGCTGAATCCGCCGCGGGTGAACTCGTCGACGTACACCTGGAAGTCGTCGGGGGTGATCCAGGCGGGCAGGTCACCGGGTTCGGGGATGCGGGCGAGGAATCCTTGCGTCCCCGGCGCGAGCATGCGCTGCGCGGCGAGCTCGTCACCCCCTTGTGTGGTCGCGAACAGCCGCCGGAACGTGGTCGCCGGATCGGCGGCCAGCTCGGCGTCGGCAGGTCCGGGTTCCTGGAAGTAGAGGATGTAGAAGAACTGGTCGCCGAACAGCCGCCGGAAGGCCTGCGTGGTCGGGACCTTCGGGCGGGGCACCGGGGGCAGGCTCAACCCGGCCACGGCGCGGAACCGCTCCGGATGCAGCAGAGGTGCGGCCCAGGCCACCACCGCGCCGAAGTCGTGGCCCACCAGCACGGCCTGCTCGGCGCCGACGGCGTCGAGCAGCCCCACGACGTCGGCGGACAGTTCGGCCACGTCGTAGGCCTCGACCGCGGCCGGCTTGTCGGAGCCGCCGTAGCCGCGCTGGTCGGGGGCCAGCACGTGGTAGCCGGCGTCGGCCAGGCCGCGAATCTGGTGGCGCCAGGAGAACGCGAGTTCGGGAAAGCCGTGACAGAGTACGACCACAGGTCCGCCCGGTTCACCGGCCTCGGTCACCCGCAGGCGCACCCCGTTGGTGGTCACCATCTGAGAACGCACAGCCCTCACCCAACCATGGCGGGGACAACCGGGAACCGCCGAACGTTGGTCTAGCGTGGTCAGGCGGTAGCCTTGACTACTCAAGCTGCGCGTATCGGAAGGATTTGGCCGGCGGTCCCGCCGACCGGCGTCAGGTATCGATGAACCGAACTCACGTATGAACCGCAAGAATGTGATCCGCACACTCACGGTGATCGCCGTGGTGCTGCTGCTCGGGTGGTTGTTCTTCCGCATCAGCGACGACACCCGCGAATACACGAACGTCGACACCTCGGTCGCCGTCGCGCAGATCAATGACGACAACGTCACCAGTGCGCAGATCGACGACCGCGAACAGCAGCTGCGCCTCGAGCTGAAGAACGGCAACAGCGACACCGAGGACAGCACCAAGATCATCACGAAGTACCCGACCGGGTACGGGGTGACGCTCTTCGAGCAGTTGAGCGCCAAGGGCGCCAAGATCAACACGGTCGTCAACCAGAGCAGCATGCTCGGCACCCTGCTGATCTACATGCTGCCGCTGCTCCTGCTGGTCGGCCTGTTCGTGATGTTCTCGCGGATGCAGAGCGGCGGCCGGATGGGCTTCGGCTTCGGGAAGTCCAAGGCCAAGCAGCTCTCCAAGGACATGCCCAAGACCACGTTCGCCGACGTCGCCGGCGCCGACGAGGCGGTCGAGGAGCTTTACGAGATCAAGGACTTCCTGCAGAACCCCAGCCGCTACCAGGCGTTGGGCGCCAAGATCCCCAAGGGCGTGCTGCTGTTCGGTCCGCCCGGCACCGGCAAGACGCTGCTCGCCCGGGCCGTCGCCGGCGAGGCCGGGGTGCCGTTCTTCACCATCTCCGGCTCGGACTTCGTCGAGATGTTCGTCGGCGTGGGCGCGTCGCGCGTACGCGACATGTTCGAACAGGCCAAGCAGAACAGCCCGTGCATCATCTTCGTCGACGAGATCGACGCGGTCGGCCGCCAGCGCGGCGCGGGCATGGGCGGTGGCCACGACGAACGCGAGCAGACGCTGAACCAGTTGCTGGTCGAGATGGACGGGTTCGGCGACCGCCAGGGCGTCATCCTGATCGCCGCCACCAACCGGCCCGACATCCTCGACCCCGCCCTGCTGCGGCCCGGCCGCTTCGACCGCCAGATCCCGGTGTCGGCCCCGGACCTGGCCGGCCGCCGCGCGGTGCTGCGGGTGCATTCGCAGGGCAAACCGCTGGCCGAGGACGCCGACCTCGACGGGCTGGCCAAGCGCACCGTGGGCATGTCCGGTGCCGACCTCGCCAACGTCATCAACGAGGCCGCGCTGCTCACCGCCCGCGAGAACGGGACGATCATCACCGGGGCGGCGCTGGAGGAGGCCGTGGACCGCGTGGTCGGCGGCCCGCGCCGCAAGAGCCGCATCATCAGCGAGCACGAGAAGAAGATCACCGCCTACCACGAGGGTGGGCACACGCTGGCGGCGTGGGCGATGCCCGACATCGAGCCGATCTACAAGGTGACGATCCTGGCGCGCGGCCGCACCGGCGGTCACGCCATGGCGGTCCCCGAGGACGACAAGGGGCTGATGACCCGCTCGGAGATGATCGCGCGGCTGGTGTTCGCGATGGGTGGTCGCGCCGCTGAGGAACTGGTGTTCCGCGAGCCCACCACCGGGGCCTCGTCCGACATCGACCAGGCCACCAAGATCGCCCGCGCGATGGTCACCGAGTACGGCATGA
>CAXEZH010000167.1:0-9417 GCA_964000695.1 uncultured Mycolicibacterium sp.
CATCAGGATCTCCCCGCTGTTGTTCCACTTCTGACGCAGCGCGGTCGCGAAGTTGAAGTAGCGGCTGGAATGGTGGGCCTGATGGGTGGCCAAGATCAGCCGTGCCCGATGAGCGGTGCGGTGGTAGGCGTAGAACAGCAGATCGACCCCGACGATCGCGATCACCCAGGTGTACCACTGCCCCGCCGACAACTGCCAGGGCGCCACGTAGGCGTAGATCGCCGCATAGCCCAGTAGGGCGAGAAACTTCCAGGCGCCCATGGTGAACACCGAAACCAGGCCCATCGAGATGCTGGCCCAGGAGTCGCGGGCCTGATGTGAGCCCGAACTCGGTCGGCCCGTCTCGTCGACCAGATGCTCCAGCTTGCGCGCGGCGCTCCACTCGATGATCAGCAGCAGCAGGAAGAACGGGATCGCGAACAACACCGGGTCGCGCATCGGTGGTGGCAGCACATCCAGGAGATCCACGGGCGGAACCGCCTTCCTACCGGAAACTCAACACGTCGTCGCCCCACGCGCGGCGCACGTCGGCGTCGAGGTCGTCGATCACGGCGTCGGTCTTGTCGATGACGAGCGTGGCCCGGCGTTCGGCGTCGTAGGGATCCCAGGCCGGTTCCCCGCCCAGGCCGTCGGGACGGCCGTGCCGGGCGAAATTCGTCCAGCGGGCGCGCAACCTCTCGGAGACCTGCTGCCCGGCCTTGCGCCCACCCAGCGCGAACGTCGGGTCCTTGCGGCCGGATCCGAGATTGCCCCACACGAACGGCAGCTCGGTGGCGTGCGCGGCGTGCAGGCGCACCAGCTTCAGGAACGGGGTGGCGAAGTCGAACCGGTAGAGGTAGACCGGCGCGACCGCGCGGTGCCCGTCGGCGAACCAGATCGAGGGCATCCGGAAACCCAGGTCGCTGCTGAGACCCATGCCCTTGACCTTGCCGCGGCCGCGGTAGGTCCCGTCCAGGTCGGCGGGGCTGGGCAACCGCACGTCCGGCTGTTCGGACGCGATCTGGGCGAACATCGCCTTGACGCGCTCGGGCGTGACGGGCATCAACGGCGACTTCATGTAGCGGAACAGCGCGGCCTCGTTCTTGTTGGTGCCGATGATCAGGGGCACCGGGTGCGTCATCCCCCGCCGTGCGGTGGCGATCGGGTAGTCCGGGACCACGTCGCCGTCGACGATCGGGGCGAACGCGAGAAGGCCCGGCGTGTTGACCGGCACCTCGTCGAACACCGTGCGGGACGCCTCCACGACAGCCTGGGTCGGCAACCCGTGCAGGCGGTCGAGGTCGCCGGTTCCGAGGTCGAGCACCTCGAGGAAGCGTGCGGCCACCCGCCTGGCGCGTTCGGTGTCATAGGAGGACGTCGCCGGGGAGCTCTGCGCGATCGCCGCGCTGAACAGGCCGGCTGCCGCGGGGCTGCCCAGCAGCGTGGTGACCACCCCGCCGCCGGCGGACTCACCGAACAACGTCACCTTGGCCGGGTCCCCACCGAAGGCGGCGATGTTGTCGCGGACCCACTCCAGGCCGGCGAGCACGTCGCGGAGACCGAGGTTGGTGGCGAAGCGTTCGCTGTCGGCGCCCAGGGTGGGCAGTTCCAGGAAGCCGAATGCGCCGAGCCGGTAGTTGACGGTCACGACGATCACGTCGCCGCCGGTGGCCAGCGCGGCGCCGTGGTAGAGCGGCTGGCTGGCAGAGCCGAGGACGTAGGCTCCGCCGTGGACCCACACCATCACCGGCTTGCCGTCGCCGGGCTGGGTGTCGGGGGGTGCCCAGACATTGAGCGACAGGAAATCGTCGCCCTGGGGTGCGCCGAGGTCGATCGGGATCTTGGGATCGGTGGGTTGGGGGCACACCGGACCCACGCGCGACGCGTCGGCGGGTTCGGTCCACTTCCGCGGCGGCTGGGGTGCGCGCCATCGCAGTTCGCCGACGGGCGCGGCGGCGTAGCGCACAGCCTTCCAGGTCTTGACGATGCCGTTGTCGACCCCGCGGACCGGGCCGTAGGTGGTGTCGACCACCGGGCGGCCGTCGGCTGGGCGACGGGTGGTGGCTTCCGCAGTCATCCCGAGCTCCTTCGATCGACGGTGCGGCAGCGCGCGGACTGCCACAATGGTACGTAACTGTACCAGCGTGCGGGCGCGTCCTCATTGTGGCTGTTCATGGCGTGTCCAGGGGCGCAACGCCGGACGTTGTGCCACGGCGGACGGTCAACGCCCGCGCCAACAGCACCAGCGCAACGCCGGCGATGGGCACGCCGAGCAATCCCACCCGCAGGCTCGCCGTGTCGGCGACCACGCCCACGAGCAGCGGTGCACCCAGAAAACCGACGCGCATCAGCCAGGTCAGTACCGTCAGGCCGGTTCCGGCCCGCAGTCCCGGCAGCTCGTCGGCCGCGCGCATCGCCGCGGGCACCACGGTCGCCACGCCCAGTCCCGCCGCGGCGAAACCCGCGATGGTGCCCGGCACAGACGGGAATGCCAGCGCGGCACCCATCCCGGCGGCGGCGACCACCCCGCCGGCGCGGGTCACGGCCCGGTCGCCGAAGCGATCGACCAGTCGGTCGCCGAGCAGTCGCCCGACGAACATGGACCCGACCAGCGCGACATAGCCGAGCGCCGCCACTGGGCCCGGGGCGCCCAGGCTGTCACGCAGATACAGCGTCGCCCACGAACTGCCGGCATCTTCGACGGTGGCGCCCGCGACGGCGATCCCGACCAGCGCCGCCAGCGTGACCCAGACCGCCGAGGGCACCGGGCGGTCGCCGGCCCGCCCCGCCGACGGGTGTTCGTCGTGGTCGGCGCCGGGCAGCAGGTGCGGATAGGCCACGATCACCAGTCCGCAGAACAGAGTCGCCGCACCGGCCAGATGCCCGCCGCGCGGAATGTGCAGCGCGATCGCCGCGGCCCCCGTCAACCCGCCCACGATGGCTCCCACCGCCCACACCGCGTGCAGCGAGTTGATGATCGAACGGCCGTAAAGTCGTTGTAGGCGAAGTCCGTTGACGTTCTGGGCGACATCGGTCACCCCGTCGCTTGCCCCGGCGACGAACAGGGCGCCGGCGAACAGCAACGGCGCGGGTGCCATCCCGGCGGCCACGACGAACCCGGCCAGCAGCATGGTCGTCACCAACGCCACCCGCGCCGACCCGAAACGGCGGATCAGCACGGCCGCTGCCATGCCGGCCAGTAATGCCCCCGCCGAGAACGCCGCCACGGCCGCACCGAATCCGGCATTGGACATCCCGAGATCCGATTTGATCTCGGGATAGCGCGGCAGCAGGGTGGCGAACAGCGCCCCGTTGCAGAAGAACAGGGCCGCCACGGCCAGCCGGGCCCGGCGGTGGTTGACCTCGCCGCCGATCGGCGGTTCGGTCGCCATGCCCGCGAGATTACCGGCCGTCCCTGCGCAACAGCGCCCGCCCGGGTCACTGGGCGGGGATGTTGGGCTCAGATGCGCAACGGCAGGCAAGATTGGCGGCATGGCAACCGAAGTGGCGGCGCAACCGCCCTCCTCGCTGATCGACCTCGCCCAGCGTTACGGGGTGGCGGCGGACTACGAGGACTGGACCGGCCGGCGGGTCAGCGCCGGCACGACCACGCTGATCGCCGTCCTCGAGGCGCTGGGTGTGCCCGCCGCCACCGAGGAGGACCGGGCCGCCGCCCTGGCCGATCACGACCGGCAGTACTGGACGCGGTCGTTGCCGCCGTCGATCGTCGGGCGCCACGGCGTGACGACACCGTTCTGGGTGCACGTCACCCACGGTGATCCGGTCCGGCTGTGGATGCGCCTGGAGGACGGCAGCGTGCGCACCGGTCTGCGGCAGCTGGAGAACAACCGGCCGCCGTTCGACCTCGACGGCCGCTCGGTCGGCGAGGCCACCTTCGAGCTGCCCGCAGATGTGCCGATCGGCTACCACCACCTGCACATGCAGGTCGGTTCCACCGACATCAGCACGCCCGTCATCGTCGCGCCCACCAAACTGGATGTGCCGACCCGGCTCGGTGGCGGCCGCGCCTGGGGCCTGGCCGCCCAGCTCTACAGCGTCCGCTCCGAGAACTCCTGGGGAGTCGGCGATCTGACCGACCTCACCGACCTGGCGGTGTGGTCGGCCGCCCAGCACGGCGCCGGTTTCGTGCTGGTCAACCCGATGCACGCGGCCGCCCCGACCGCGCCCATGGAACCCTCGCCCTATCTGCCGACGTCGCGCCGGTTCGTCAACCCGATATATGTGCGGGTCGAGGCGATTCCCGAGTACGCCTTGCTGCGTCACCGGGGTCGGATCCGGAAAGCCCGGCAGCAGGTGCAGTCCCGTGCCGCGCGCGCCGAGCAGATCGACCGTGACAGCGCCTGGAAGGCCAAGCGCGCGGCGTTGGAGAGCGTCTACCTCGTCGAGTTCTCGGCCGGCCGTGAGATCGCCTACGCCGCGTTCCGGGCTCGGGAGGGTCGCAGCCTCGACGACTTCGCCACCTGGTGCGCCCTGGCCGAACACCACGGCGCGGACTGGCATGAGTGGCCCGCCGAGCTGCAGCACCCGCGCAGCGAGGCGGTGGCCCGCTTCGCCGTGGAGCATGAGGCGGAGGTGGACTTCCACCGCTGGCTGCAGTTCGTCGTCGACGAGCAGTTCGGCGCCGCGCAGCGCTCGGCCGTGCAGGCGGGGATGGCGCTGGGCATCATGGCCGACCTCGCCGTCGGCGTCGATCCCGACGGCGCTGACGCCTGGGCGCTGCAGGACGTGCTGGCGCTCGGAGTGACGGCGGGTGCCCCACCCGACGAGTTCAATCAGCTCGGTCAGGACTGGTCGCAGCCGCCATGGCGGCCCGACCGGCTGGCGGAGGCGGCCTACGAGCCGTTCCGTGCGCTGGTGGCCGCGGTGCTGCGGCACGCGGGTGGGGTGCGCATCGACCACATCATCGGCTTGTTCCGGTTGTGGTGGATACCGAAGGGTGCGCCGCCCACGGAGGGCACCTACGTGCGCTACGACCACGAGGCGATGATCGGCATCGTTGCGCTGGAGGCCTACCGCGCCGGTGCGGTGGTGGTGGGCGAAGACCTGGGCACCGTCGAACCGTGGGTGCGTGACTACCTGCGCGAGCGCGGGCTGTTCGGTACGTCGATCCTGTGGTTCGAGCAGGACGACGAGGGACACCCGTTGCCTGCCGAGCGGTGGCGGGAGTATTGCCTGTCCGCGGTCACCACGCACGACCTGCCGCCGACGGCGGGGTATCTGGCCGGCGTGCACGTGCGACTACGGGCCGAACTGGACCTGCTCACGCGTCCGGCCGAGGAGGAGCTTGCCAGTGACCGGGCCGCTCAGCAGGCCTGGATGGCCGAGTTGCGCCGGGTCGGTCTGCTCGGCGACGACCGCGACGAGAACGACGGTGACGGTGCCGACGATGGTGGCGGTGCCGACGACGGTGACGGTGCCGACGTCGACGCGGTGGTGTTGGCCCTGCACCGCTACCTGGGCCGCACCCCGTCGCGGCTGCTGGCGCTGTCGCTGGCCGACGCCGTCGGTGAGGTGCGCACCCAGAATCAGCCCGGCACCACCGACGAGTACCCGAACTGGCGAGTTCCGCTGGGTGGGCCGCACGGACGGCAGGTGCTGCTCGAAGACGTGTTCACCGACGCCCGGGCGGCTGCGCTGTGCGAGGCGATGCGCAACTCGGTCGAGCCACGCCGATGACGCCGGGCCGCAACCAGGTCGAGCCACGCGGATGGCGCTCGGGGCGCTGAGTGTGTCGTTGGTGCATGCGGCGCGCGGCGACATTGCGCCCCTTCGTCACGCTCGACGCTGTAACGCCGACGGCTTCTGCAGCGGTTTCACATTCGGCACGGCTGCGATATGTTCGCAGCGCACCACGAGGCGAGGAGAACTGCGTGAGGAAAGTCGCTGTGCTCGGCAGCGGGCTCGTCGTAGCCGGCACGGCCGCGCTGATGGGCGCCGGCGTGGCGCTGTCGCAGCCGTCGGTCGAGACCTCCCCCTACAACGTGGTCGGTGAGCAGTACGGACGCGCGCTGGCGATCCTGAAGAGCCAGGGCGTGAAGGCGTACTTCGGCGGTTCGACGGGCAGCGCGCTGCCGCAGTCCTCGTGCCTGGTCGATCACCAGAAGGTGACCAGCGGCGGCCGGATGCTGCTGAAGTTGGACTGCACCCAGGCCGCTGCCGACCAGATCGCGGCCATGGGACCGACGGGTGGCCCCCGCGTCGGGGCCAACGGTGTGACAACTGTCACCCCCACCCCGATGGTGCCGATCCCGGGCGCACCCGGGGCGGGCTCCCCGGTGGTGGCGGGTCCGCCGCCCGGCATGGGCGCGCCGATCGTCGCGAACACGTCGCCCCAGCCCTGACAGCTATCCGGGACCCGCGGTCCCGGTAACCGGCCACGCGGGTTCTAGACTGCCGGGTAGACCCTCGAGTTCACCACCGATGGAGTGCCCGCAATGTTGCGTCCGCGTCGTTTCCGCGATGAAGTCGATCCCGGCCCCGTTCAGATCCAGGCCCGCAAGGTCCAGTTCGACGTCGCGGACGCGCCGCTGCACTGGATTCCGGGGCATCCGGCTGCCTCGCACGTGGTCAGTGTGCTGAATTTGGTGCTGCCCGCCGGTGAACGCTGGTTCGTCCAGACCTTCAACGAAGCGCTACCGATGGTCAAGGACCCCAAACTGGCCGACGACATCCGCGGTTTCGTCGGGCAGGAGGCCACCCACGCCGACGTGCACGAGCAGGTGCTGCACTCGTTCATGGAAGCCCGCGGGGTGAACCCTGCGCCGATCGTCGAGCAGGTCGAACACCTCTTCCGAGAGGCGCTGGCGCCGCCGACGACGACCGATCCGACTCGGCGGCTCAACCACCTCAGCGACCGGTTGTGGCTGATCGCGGCCATCGAGCACTACACCGCCGTCATGGGGGACTTCGCGCTGAACTGCACCTGGGACGACTACGGGGCCGATCCCACGCTGGTCGATCTGTTCCGCTGGCACGGCAGTGAGGAGGTCGAGCACCGCAGCGTCGCCCATGATGTGGCGGTCTACTTCCACGACAGCTACTTCAGCCGCATCCGGGCGATGACGACGGCCGCGACGATGCTGGCGGTGTTCTTCCAGCGTGCCGCCTGGTATCTGATGCGCACCGACCCGAACGTCGACGCGAACTGGTTGACGTTCAACCGGATGCGGATGCGCGACTCGAAACTGGGCCTGCTCCCGCGCTACCGCTACCTGTTCGGCACCGCCACACTGTCGTACTTCCGCCCCGGATACTCCCCCGAAGAGTTCGGCTCGACCGCCCAGGCGGTGGCGTACCTGGCCTCCTCCCCCGCGGCGCGCGCCGCGCACCTGTGATGCGACTGTTCGACCATTACCGCAGGACGCCGCCGAGCGCCTCCGGGCGGATCCGGCACGATGTCCCGCTGAGCGTCGCCGTCGCCGCCGTCTCAGGGCTGCTGGCGGCGTCGTCGCGACGCCGGTTGGCCGCGCCGTCCGGGACGGCGCGCACGCTGGCGTTGACGGTGGCGCGGCGCCGCGTGGTCGCCCACGACCAGGACGTGGTCGAGTTGACGCTGATCCCGGCCGACGGCTCCACCGTGCCGCGCTGGTATCCCGGCGCCCATCTGGATGTGCTGCTGCCCAGCGGGTTGGTCCGCCAATACTCGCTGTGCGGCAGCCCGGCGGCCGTCGACCATTACCGGATCGCGGTGCGCCGCATCCCCGATGGCGGCGGCGGCTCCCTGGAGGTGCACGAGTTGGCAGAAGGCGCGACGGTGCACACCCACGGGCCGCGCAACGCGTTTCCGCTCACGGTGCCCGGCTTCGGGTCGCCAGCGCGGGCGTTTCGCTTCATCGCCGGCGGCATCGGCATCACACCCATCCTGCCGATGCTCGGCGCGGCCGATGCCCTGGGCATCGACTGGTCGATGGTCTATACGGGCCGCAGCCGTGACGCGTTGCCGTTCCTCGACGAGGTCGGCGCATTCGGGGCCGCAGTCGCGATCCGTACCGACGACAAGCGCGGCCTGCCCACCGCCGCTGAACTGCTCGGCGACTGCCCGGCCGGCACGGCGGTGTACGCATGTGGGCCCGCACCGATGTTGACCGCGATCCGCGCGGCCCTGGTCGGCCGCGATGACGTCGAGCTCCACTTCGAACGGTTCGCCGCCCCGCCCGTCGTCGACGGCACGCCGTTCGAGGTCACCGTCGCCGGCACCGGAGAGGTCGTCGCCGTCGGAGCCGAGGAGACGCTGCTGTCGGCGCTGCGCAGGGCCGGGGTGAACGCCCCATACTCCTGTCAGCAGGGGTTCTGCGGCACCTGCCGCACCCAGGTGCTGGGCGGCGAGGTCGACCACCGGGACACGTTGCTGACCGACCCCGAACGCGCCGCCGGCACGATGCTGACCTGCGTATCCCGGGCGGCCGGCGCGCGCGGGCTGACGCTCGACCTCTAGCCGTGCCCCTCCCGGCTTCCGACCGCCTGGCGATCGCCGATCTGGTCCATCTCTACGCCGCCGCGGTGGACGACCGCAGGTTCGACGACGTCGTCGAATTGTTCACCGGCACAGCGGAATTACGGCTACCCGAGCCGCCCGGGCGGCTCGACCCGGTGCGCCACCTCCGCGGTGCGCACGGTGTGCGGGCGGCCATGTCGGGCCTGGCGGGGGTGACCCGCACCGAGCACGCCATCGTCGGCGAGGTGTACGCACCCGGCGACGATGCCGACCACGTGCTGGGCAGGATCACCTGTATCGCCCACCACTGGACCGTCCGCGGCGACACGGTGACCGACGTCGTGTGGCACCTGCGCTACGACGACGAATACCTCAGGACGTCGCGGGGTTGGCGTATCCACGGGCGCGCGCTGACCGTCAACGCGATCGAGACGCCGGTGGTGCGGCGGGTCCGACTGCCTCCTGCAACCGGTCGACCAGCGGCCGCTGGCCCGTGAGCAGCTTGACCCGCGCCGTAGCCAGGTCGAACCACTCCAGCCGGTCGATCTCGGGGAACTCCCGCAGGCGCCCGGAGCCGCGGGGCCACTCGATGGTGAACGTGTTGCTCACGGTGCCGGTCAGATCCAGGTCGGCATGCACCGCGAACACCGTGACGATCTTGCCGCCGGGTTGCCGAACCGGTTCGAGATCCAGGCGCGGCCCGGTCGGGGGCGGCTTGCCCACCTCCTCCCTGAACTCGCGCTGTGCCACCGTCCAGGGGTCCTCCCCCTCGGCGTACTCCCCTTTGGGCACCGACCAGGCGCCGTCGTCCTTGCGCGCCCAGAACGGGCCCCCGGGATGGCCGAGAAGCACCTCGAGCCGATCGCCGTCGCCGCGGTAGAGCAGCAGCCCGGCACTGAGTTTCGGCACGACGGGACCATAGCCGAACCGGGCGGCGTGCGAGGATGGTGCACACGATGACCCGTCCCACGGAGCCGGCGGGG
>CAXEZH010000168.1:0-2998 GCA_964000695.1 uncultured Mycolicibacterium sp.
GTTCTGGTTGGTGCTGCCGTTGGCGATGCGGCGCACGGAGCCGAGCACGCCGCAGGAGTCGGAGCCGCCGACCCCGTAGTTTCGCCCACGCCGACGGGGGTATGCGGCGTCGACCGCATACGAGGGAGGCGCAATGGCGAACGACAACGTGATCCCGGACGGTGTGATCGCCTACCCGGGGCACACCGCCGACATGGCCGAACCCCCGATGGACGAGATGCACGGTTACGTCGGGACCGGCCTGCTGGCGGGTAAGCGCGCGCTGATCACCGGCGGCGACTCAGGGATCGGTCGCGCCGTGGCCGTCGCATTCGCCAAGGAGGGCGCCGACGTCGCGATCGCGTATCTGTCCGAGGCCGCCGACGCGGCGCACACCGTGTCGTTGATCGAGGCCGCCGGACAGAAGGGCGTGCCGCTGGAGGGCGACCTCGCCGACCCCGGGCACTGCCGCGACGTGGTCGAGCGGACCGTCGAACAGCTCGGCGGTCTGGACATCGTCGTGAACAACGCCGCATTCCAGGCGCCGGTCGACGACTTCACCGAGATCAGTGACGAGCAGTGGCGCCACACCTTCGCGGTGAACATCGACAGCTTCTTCCACGTCACCAAGGCTGCGCTCAAGCATCTGCCCGACGGGTCGGCCATCATCAACACCGGCTCGATCAACGGGTTGCGCGGCAACAAGACGCTGATGGACTATTCGGCGACCAAAGGTGCGGTGACGGCGTTGACGTACTCGCTGGCGCAATCCCTGGCGCCGCGCAACATCCGGGTGAACTGCGTTGCCCCGGGACCGGTATGGACGCCGCTGATCCCGGCCACCATGGACGCCGAGCGCACTTCGTCGTTCGGCGAGCACGTGCCGATGGGCCGTCCGGCTCAGCCCGATGAGATCGCACCGTCGTACGTGTTCTTCGCCGCCGGGCGGTTGTCGTCGTACTACAGCGGCGAGGTCCTCGCCCCGCTCGGGGGTGAAACCCTGCCCGGCTGATGCGTGGTGCGTCAGCAGATAGGGACCTTCGCCTCTGGGGCGCGGCCCAGCGTCGGGCGCATTCTGTACTGACCCGGAACGCAGAGGCGAGAGGGGAGCGTCCCGATGGGTGGCTGGCATGACCACGAGACTTGGATGTGGCAGGGCGGATACGGCTGGGCTGGATGGCTTTTCGCTGCCGTAGTCGGGATCGTGTTCGTCGCGCTGATCGTCACGACGATCATGCTGGCGGTGCGCTACCTCGGCGATCGGCAGGACGGCGCAGCGCAGGCTCCCCGGACTCCGACTCCGGAGCTGATTCTGTCCGAGCGGTTGGCCCGCGGTGACATCGACGGCGACGAGTTCCGTGAACGGATGAGTGCGTTGCGGGAGCAGCGGTGAGGCGCGGAGACGACGAGGGAGGGAGATGTCATGTTCGGTCGGCAGACCGCGGTCGGCGTCGCCGTCGCCGCGATACTGGTTGGTGCTGTGAGCATGGGCGTACCAGCTGTCGCTAGTGGCGACGTGCTGGGAGGCGCCCGCCTTGAGGTGCCGGTTCAGGGGCCGGGTGATCCGAACTGCTGGGGAGCCGACGGCTGGAATGTCGCCTGCGGACCGCAACCGACGTGGGGGCCCGGCATGATGGGTCCGGAGCACTGGGACGACGGTGGTTGGGGCCCGGGCATGATGGGTCCCGGATATCCGCACCACGGCCCTGATTAGCCCGGGTTACGGGCGGCGGTACCGCAGGTAGACGTAACCCGTGTCGTCGACCAACGTCTGATCGAGCTGCAGCCGGGTGGGCGCCGCCATCGGGGCGGCGGCCTGGCCCAGGGGCTGGCAGCCGGCCAGCACCGGAGCCATCGTCACGCACAGTTGGTCCACCAGGTCGGCGGCGACCAGCTCGTCCAGCAGCGTCGGACCGCCCTCGCACAGCACGCGGCCGTCGCCCCGGCCACGGAGCTGGGCCACGGCGTCGGTGACGTTGACACTGTCCTCACCGCACACCACGACCTCGCAGGGCAGTCCGGCCACGTGTTCGGTGTGCGCGGCGCGGGCGCTGGTGAGCAGGATCGGCTGCGGCGAAGAGCCCAGCATGGTCGCCGGCAGCCGTCCGCTCTGGGACACCACGGCTATGGGCGGCGGCTCGGACCCCAACCCGAGTTCCACCCGCTGACGCCGATGTTCGTCGCTGAGTTTCACCGGGCCGTACATCTCGGCGCGCGCCGTGCCCGCCCCGACGAGCACGACATCGGCGTAGGCGCGCAGGGCCAGCAGCAGCTGCTGGTCGGCCGGGCAGGACAGCGGGCCGGCCCGCCCGGCGAACCCGGCGGCGCCGTCGGCGCTGAAGATCATGTTCGCCCGCACCCCGGCCGGCGCGGGGCGGTAGCCGTAGTCCTCGACAGCCGTGCCGGGGGCCACGGTCGCCAGGTTCGTCATGCGTTGTGTCCTGGGCTGACGTCACGCACATCGGAGAACGAGATCAGCTCGCCTAGGGTGTCGGGCGCAGTGCCCGCGACGGGCTCGAGGAGGTGGCCGACATGGTCACCGACGTCGAATCGGCGCAACACCCGACCGACGAACCAGGCCGGCGCGGCGTCGAGAATCGGCATGCCTTGTGGACCGGTGTGCCATTCGCACTGACCGAACTTGTCGGAGGTGTCGCCCGTGGTGCCACCGAACAGGCGGGCCAGCGGAAGCTCCTCACGGGGTAAGACGTGGACGGCCAGATGGTCGGCGCTCTGCGCGACGCCGAACGTGTGGTTCTTGCGCGACAACCCCACCAGGAAGCGTGGCGGGTTGATGCTGGTCTGGGACGTGAACCCCACCAGGCAGCCAGCGGGGTGCCCTTCGGACGCGGTGGTCACGATGAACATCGGGTAGTCCAGCAGCGAGACCAGATCGTCGAAGGCGGCGCTGCCGTCTGCTTCAACCATGGCAAGGTGCGTTGCCGTTCCGGCTGCGTTCGAAACGTGCCGTAGACCCCGTCGGGCCGGGGTTTCACGGCCCGAGGGACGGGTACCGCTA
>CAXEZH010000169.1:0-33213 GCA_964000695.1 uncultured Mycolicibacterium sp.
CGTACTGGACCAGCCGGTGATCGCCTCGATCAACTCGCGATCCGAGGCCTCGGCCAGCGCGGCCGGACCAGGAAGCGACGAGTCGAACATGTGTGCGATTTTATCGGCGCAGAGCGACCATGCATCTGGCAATCTGCCTTCCGCCGCCCAACCTGGGGATGAAAACGCGATTGGGGATAACCCCAAGCGGGCTTCTACTCGCGACCCGGGACAACCGCTTTCTGCCACCCGCCGCTCAATTTCTGCCAATGGAAATCAACCGCCTGACCTGCGGGTTACATCGGGCAGACCTCAAGATCAGAAAAGGGGAAGTCGACATGAACAAGATCACTTTCGCCACCGCCGCCGCTGCTGGCCTGTCCGCCGCCATCGTGGGTCTGGCCGCTCCGGCTGCCGCCGCGCCCAGCGGCTCCGACGCCCAGGCGACCATCAGTCAACTCGAAGCCGACGGCAATCGCGTCATAGTCAACCGGCTCTCGAGCGCGCCGTTGTCGCAGGCTGAGGTTGTCGCAGTACGGCCCGGGCCGGCGCTGCGTGGCACCGTGCCGAACGCCGGTTACAACGACGACAACCGCCAGGGTGTCGTGACCGGTCAGGTCTATTACGTCGACGTCCGCTGAGCGGACAGTCAGGCAGGGGTCCGCTGAGCGGACAGTCAATGACGAAGGGCGCCCGAGAGGGCGCCCTTCGTGCGTCTGCCGTCCCTGGAATCGAGATGTACAGACCCAAGCCTTGAGTGCTAGCACTCGCGTGTATAGAGTGCTAGGTGGCAGTCGGACCGCCACGTGTCGACACCCGCGACGACGGCGCGAGGAGGACCACCGACCGCCACGTACACACACCTACATCAGTAACAGTGAAGGGGCTCCATCGTGGCGAGCGTGAACATCAAGCCACTCGAGGACAAGATCCTCGTACAGGCCAATGAGGCCGAGACCACGACCGCTTCCGGTCTGGTCATCCCCGACACCGCCAAGGAGAAGCCGCAGGAAGGCACCGTCGTCGCAGTTGGCCCCGGCCGCTGGGATGAGGATGGCGAGAAGCGGATCCCTCTGGATGTGTCGGAGGGCGACGTGGTGATCTACAGCAAGTACGGCGGCACCGAGATCAAGTACAACAACGAGGAGTACTTGATCCTCTCGGCCCGCGACATTCTGGCTGTCGTCAACAAGTAAGCGATCGTGTTCCGCCCCGGACGTTCCCGCATGTGCGGGCAATGTCCGGGGCGGTACCCGTTTTACCCCTCGACTAGGGAAAGACATCTATGAGCAAACAGATTGAATTCAATGAAACCGCGCGCCGCGCGATGGAGGCCGGCGTCGACAAGCTGGCCGACGCCGTCAAGGTGACGCTCGGCCCGCGTGGTCGGCATGTGGTTCTGGCCAAGGCCTTCGGTGGACCGACCGTCACCAACGACGGTGTGACCATCGCCCGCGACATCGATCTCGAGGACCCGTTCGAGAACCTCGGCGCCCAGCTGGTCAAGTCGGTCGCCACCAAGACCAACGACGTTGCCGGTGACGGCACGACCACCGCGACCGTGCTCGCGCAGGCCATGGTCAAGGCCGGCCTGCGCAACGTCGCCGCGGGTGCCAACCCGATCGCCCTCGGGTTGGGCATCAGCAAGGCCGCCGACGCGGTTTCCGAAGCGCTGCTGGCAGCGGCCACCCCGGTCAACGACAGCAAGGCCATCGGACAGGTCGCCGCCGTGTCCTCGCGCGACCAGCAGGTCGGCGAGTTGGTGGGCGAGGCGATGACCAAGGTCGGCACCGACGGTGTCGTGACGGTCGAGGAGTCCTCCTCGCTGAGCACCGAGCTGGAGATCACCGAGGGCGTGGGCTTCGACAAGGGATTCCTGTCGGCCTACTTCGTCACCGATTTCGACTCGCAGGAAGCCGTCCTGGAGGACGCGCTGGTGCTGCTTCACCGCGAGAAGATCAGCTCGCTGCCTGATCTGCTTCCGCTGCTGGAGAAGGTCGCCGAGTCCGGTAAGCCGCTGCTGATCGTGGCCGAAGATGTTGAGGGCGAGGCGCTCTCGACTTTGGTGGTCAACTCGATCCGCAAGACGCTCAAGGCCGTCGCGGTCAAGGCGCCGTTCTTCGGCGATCGCCGCAAGGCGTTCCTGGACGACCTCGCCGTCGTCACCGGCGGACAGGTGGTCAATCCCGACGTGGGTCTGATCCTGCGCGAGGTGGGCCTCGAGGTGCTGGGGACGGCCCGCCGCGTCGTCGTCGACAAGGACAGCACCGTGATCGTCGACGGTGGCGGCACCCAGGAAGACATCGACGGACGAAAGGCGCAGCTGCGCGCGGAGATCGAGAACAGCGACTCCGACTGGGACCGCGAGAAGCTCGAAGAGCGGTTGGCCAAGCTGGCGGGCGGCGTCGCCGTCATCCGGGTCGGCGCCGCGACCGAGACCGACCTCAAGAAGCGCAAGGAGGCGGTCGAGGACGCCGTTGCCGCGGCCAAGGCCGCCGTGGAAGAGGGCATCGTCGTCGGCGGCGGTGCGGCCCTGGTGCAGGCCAGGGCCAGTCTCGACGACCTGCGCAAGTCGCTGAGCGGCGACGAGGCGCTGGGTGTCGAACTGTTCGCCGGCGCGCTGGCGTCGCCGCTGTACTGGATCGCCACCAATGCCGGTCTGGACGGTTCGGTCGTGGTCAACAAGGTGTCCGAACTGCCTGCGGGGCAGGGCTTCAACGCTGCCACGCTGACCTACGGAGACCTGGCCGCCGACGGTGTCGTCGACCCGGTGAAGGTCACCCGCTCGGCGGTCCTCAACGCCGCTTCGGTGGCCCGCATGATCCTCACCACCGAGACCGCGGTCGTCGAGAAGCCGGAAGAGGCTGAAGATGACGGCCATGGCCACGGCCACGGACATCACCACCACTGAGCGCGCAACGACAAGCGCCCCCGGTCCCGACAGGGCCGGGGGCGCTTTCATGTGTCGGGTGCGTCATTGCGGCCCGGAACCTCCGCGCCGCCGTGGCACGGCGGAACGGGGTGGCAGCGCGCGCATCTGCTGCAGAGCCCGGCTCATGATGTCGCCCAGTGTGGACACCTCGTGGTCGGAAAGGGGGTCGAACAGCAGCTGGCGGACCACCTGGATGTGGCCGGGAAGCACTCGGGCGACCCGGTCCCGCCCCTCCGCGGTGATCTCGACCAGGGTGGCGCGCTGGTCTCGTGGATCGCGGTGGCGACTGATGAGGCCGGTTCTCTCCAGCAGCGCAGCCTGGTGGGTCAGCCCGCTGCGGCTGTACACGACACCGTCGGCGAGCTCGGTCATGCTCAATGCGCGCCCGGCGTCGACGAGCTTGGCGAGGATCTCGAACTGGACATAGCTGAGCTCACCCTCGGCCTGCAGCTGCTGTTGCACTGCGTGCTGCAAGAGGCTGACCGCTTCGGTCAACGCGAAGTAGGTGCGCATCTGAGCCGGTTCGAGGGGGGCCGCCATGACTCGAGAGTAGTGCTTCGAAGTCGAAGTAGTGAGACGGTTGTCACAGCCCGGCCGGGTAATGCTTCAACGTCGAAGCAAGTTACTCCTTTCGTAGATGCTTCGAACTAGAAGCAAGCGAACGAAGGAGAGATCATGAAGGCAGCGCTGTACCGCCGCTACGGCGACGCAGACGTCCTGGAATACGCAGACATCGCACGGCCGGTCCCGGGTGCGGGAGAGGTACTGGTGAAAGTGGCCGGCACCTCGTTCAACCCAGTCGACTCGGGTATCCGTGGCGGCTACCTGACCGACGCGTTCCCCATCAGCTTTCCGCACGTGCCGGGAATCGACGTCGCGGGCACGGTCGCCGAGGTCGGCGTCGCCGTGACCGCTTGGAAGGCCGGAGACACCGTCGTGGGGCTGCTTCCGATGACCGCCCCGGGAGCGGCCGCGGAGTACGTCATCGCACCGGCCGACGTGCTGGCGCCGGCACCGGCAACGGGCGCCCTCGCCGACGCTGCGGCACTACCGACCGTCGGTTTAACGGCGTGGCAGGCGCTGTTCGACGTGGCGCGCCTGCACGACGGCCAGACGATCTTCATCAACGGAGCGGGCGGTGCGGTCGGAGGCTACGCCGTGCAGCTGGCGAAGGCGGTCGGTGCCGTGGTGACCGCGACCGCGAAACCGGCTGACGCCCAACGCCTGCGCGACCGAGGCGCGGACCGGATCGTGGACTACCTCGACTATCGGATGACGCCGTTGGCCGTCGCTGGACAGCCGTTCGACGTGGTGCTCAACCTCGTCAGCACGGATGCGGAGCAGACCGCGGCGCTCATCGACATCATCACCGACGGAGGCGTATTCGTCGGAACCATGACGTCGGGACCTGACGAACCCCCGCGCGGCGTGCAGGCTCAGCGTGTCTTCGTGCGCAGCGACGCAGCACAATTGCGCGATCTGGTTCAACGCGTCGACACTGGGCAACTGCAGATCGACATCGCCGACCGCCGCCCATTGAGCGCGATCGCGGCCGTGCACGCCGACGCCGACGAGGGGCGGCTTCCCGGAAAGACGATCATCATGCCCGCCACGGACTGACGCGCACAGGGATACGCTGCTCGTGGACTCGGGTCACTGGAGGATTCATGCCCGCTACGCGTCGGCGTCGCGCGGCGGCCGGGCTTCTCGCCCCGGCCGTCGCGCTGACCGCGGTCACGGCGGCGGCGCCAACTGCCTCCGCCGAACCGCTGGATCCGATCCCGGGCAACGGATTCTTCCTCGTCGGGCCTGACATCGCGCCGGGTCTCTACCGCACCTCAGGCACAGCGTCGGCGTTCGGGGTGTGGATCAACGATGTCCCGACACAGGAATCGATGTGCCTGTGGTTCACCTACAGCACCCCCGATGCGAACAAGGACAACGTGGTGTCGACGAACATCTCCATGGGGCCGATGTTCGCCAACATCAACTCCACCGTCATGGCGTTCGAATCGCGCAACTGCCAGCCCTGGACCCGGGTCAGTTGAAGTCCGACGGAACGGGCTCAATCGGGTCCGCGCCTGACATGATCGTCAACCATGGCATGGGAGTGGGTGCCCCACGTCGCGACGGCCACCGTCGGCGTGGCGGGCATCGTCGGGACATGGCTCACCGCCAACCGGGGTCTGGCGCACGAACGGCGGCTCGCTACCGAAGCGCGCCAGCAGCAGCGGCTGGAGAACGCCTACGTCGGCCTCCTCGATGTCGCCGAGCGGGTGGGCCACTGGGCGCAGCTGGCCTGGCCGGTACTCGACAGCGACCCGCCCCGGCCGGTCCCTGAGCTGCCCCCGCTGGCCGAACAGGCCCACACCGAGGCCCTGGTGCGCGCATTCGGTTCGGACAAGGTGCTCGATCGGATGAAGACCTGGCGCGACATCGTGCGCACGATGCGCGCGCTGGACATCCAGATCCGCGCAGCGGACGGCGGTCAGCCGGACGCCAGGAGGGACTTCGATGGCTTACGCGCCCAGGAGGTGGTCGCCCGCGAAGCGCTCGGCGATCAGGTCGCCGTCGACCTCGGGCACCGTTAGACGCGACGACACCCCGGCGGCAAAGAACGGCCGGGGTGTCGCGGCACTTCGGGTGAAGGGGCGGTTCAGGCGGTACGGCGGATGCCGCGCTTGAGCAGCAATTCGCGCTCGGACTCCGACAGGCCGCCCCAGATGCCGTACGGCTCGCCGACTGCCAGCGCATGAGTGCGGCATTGGGTGATGACCGGGCAGCGCCGGCACATCTCCTTGGCGCGCATCTCACGCTGGGCGCGGGCCCGGCCGCGCTCGCCGTCGGGGTGGAAGAACATCGCGGAATCGACGCCCCGGCAAAGCCCTTGCATCTGCCAATCCCAGATGTCGGCGTTCGGACCGGGTAGCTGCTGCGGCTGTGGCATTTCGAATACCCCTCTCTACACGCCCATTTCGCTGCTCACTGGGTGCGTGAGTCGTGGAACAGATCCGAGCACAGTCGCCGATGACCACTCGTGCACACAACGTAGAAGGGCTTCGGAATTCGCGTCAATACTCTGGGTATGTGCGGAACCGCATATCGGCGGGCACAGAATTTACATTCCGTTCATCGTCGTGACCCGTGCGCAGCGAGTTCGGTGCTAGTCGCGCATGAGCCGGCTGTGGCTGTCGCACCGTTTGTGCTGATCAGTCGGCGCCCTACCGCTCGGGTATTCATGGCGGCCGAGTAGGCAGTTGACATATCGGTAACACGCGATCAATCAACTGTTAACTGACGCAATTCTCAAAAACCATCCGAATCGGTAGCCTCGCCTTTCGATGAGTATCGGCAGCGGGTCGAATGTTGCCGTTCTGAGCGACGTCGCGTTCGGCAGCAACCCCGGGATGTGGCCGTTGCCGCGAGCGGTGACGGCATCCGAGTTGTGGCTCCGCGCCGTCGCCGCCGCCGGGCAGGGCCGCTACAGCTGCGCGCTGGCCGACCTCGATCAGCTCGACCGCCTCGCCGACGCCGGGCCGCTCCGGGCGCTGGGGCGCAGTACCCGAGCGTCCTTTCACCGCCAGCTCGGCTGGCATGATCGGGCGCGCCCGCTGGACGGTCAGGCCCTCGCGCTTGCCGGCGCGGATGCCGAAAGCGGCGCCGACGCGTTCATCGGCCTGGCCGCCGACGCACTGGGCGTCGGCCGGTTCGCGGCCTCGGCGTGCGCGCTGGCCCGCGCTTCGAGCCTGGTGGGCGACGCCGGATTGCCGCGGCTGCCGGTTCGGCACGCCTGGGTGTCGGCGGAGCTGGCCATGGTCCGGGGTGAGGGTCGGTCCGCGGTCGCCCACGCCGACACCGCGCTGGCCCTCGCCGACGACTTCGGGTCGGTCCGGCACCGCGTCAAGTCGACGGTCATCCTGGCTGCCGCCCTGTGCTGTCGGGGCGAGACGGCCACCGCGAGCCGCCGGGCCGACGAAGCGCTCGCCGGTGCCGGGCAGGCCGGTCTGATTCCGCTGCGCTGGGCGGCGGCCAGCTTGCTCGCCGACATCGGCAGTCGGACGCATTCACCAGCTCAGATTCGGGGCATTCGGGACGACTGCGTCGCAATCGTGACCAGATGGGGCGGCGTGTGGCGTCCACGGTAAGCGGGTTGGGCCCATGTCAATAGTTATTGTTTAGCTGAGCCACGCCCCGAGGCGGGCTCCTGCCGTCAGGCAGCATCACCTCCCACCAACGGGATGTGTCCCGCACGTAACGCTGGAGATATCGGCCACGATGACATTTTCGGGAGAACGTCTCGATGCTGTCGTTGCCAAGGCCGTGGCAGGCGATCGAGATGCCCTTCAGGAAGTGCTGGCGACCATCCGCCCCATCGTTGTCCGGTATTGCCGGGCTCGGGTGGGGACCACGGAACGCAGCGGTCTGTCAGCTGATGACGTTGCACAGGAGGTGTGCTTGGCCGCCATCACGGCGCTGCCGCGCTACAAGGATCAGGGACGACCCTTCCTGGCCTTCGTCTACGGCATCGCTGCACACAAGGTCGCTGACGCGCATCGTGCCGCCGGACGCAATCGGGCTGACCCGATGGACGTCGTTCCGGAACGGTCGTCGAACGACGCCAGCCCCGAGCAGCTGGCGATCGACTCTGAGTCGTCGGCCCGGATGGCCGTCCTGTTGCAGACCCTGCCCGAGAAGCAGCGCGAGATCCTGATCCTGCGCGTCGTCGTCGGGATGAGCGCAGAAGAGACCGCGGAGACGGTCGGCAGCACACCGGGCGCCGTGCGCGTCGCGCAGCATCGCGCACTGGCGAAACTGAAGGCCGAGCTGACGGCGGCGGGGCGTGACCATGCCTGACTTCGGACGCTGGAACGCCAACGGCGGTGATCCTTCGCTGAGCGACATCAACCGCAGCGATCAGTTCCTCGACGCGCTGGCGTCGGGGGGCCCGGTGTACGCCGCCGATCAGGGCGAGGCGGAGCTG
Source organism: uncultured Mycolicibacterium sp. (assembly GCA_964000695.1). Classification (GTDB taxonomy): domain Bacteria; phylum Actinomycetota; class Actinomycetes; order Mycobacteriales; family Mycobacteriaceae; genus Mycobacterium. Next base: position 7,893 of record CAXEZH010000169.1, read on the forward strand.
GCCGATCTGCTGGCCGGATGGCGTGATGACATTCGTGAGACCCCGACCTCGGTCAGGGTGACGCCGCAGCAGGCGGCGCAGGCACTGGATCGCGCCGGTTCGAGCAGACGCCGGCGCCTGTCGCTCGCGGTGGTCGGTTCGACTGCCGCGGCGGTGCTGTGCCTGGGCGGATTCGGCGCCGTCATCGCCGGTGCAGGCCCCGGTGACGCGCTGTACGGGCTGCGCACCATCCTGTTCGGGGAGCAGGCCAGCCCCCGCGACGACGCGGTGATCCTGGCCGCTCAGACCGAGATGCAAGAGGTTCAGCAGCTCATCGACCAGGGTGACTGGCAGGCTGCGCAGGCCAAGCTGGAGGCGGTCACCACCACGGTCGCGACCGTCGGGGACGTCGAGCGCAAAGAGGAACTGGTGAGTCAGTGGCAGGAGCTCACCGTCAAGGTGGAGGCACAGGATGCCGCCGCGACGGTCCCGCCGGGGGCGCCGCTGCCGAGCTTCCCGGAGTTGCCCGCCGTGGTCCTCGACCCGCTGACACCGGCCTCGGAGACGTCGGCAACGTCGGCGACATCGGGAACCTCGGGGACCGAGACGACTGCTCCGACCTCGGAGACGACGGCACCGTCCGAGACGACGAGCGCCCCGACCTCCGGGACGACAGCGCCGAGCACCACGGGACCGGAGGAGGCCACCTCTCCGTCGGTGACGCCCTCGACCGCTCCGTCGCCGTCGACATCACCGTCGACATCACCGTCGACCTCGACGTCGGGGAGCCCTCGCGCCACCACCACGGCGCCTTCAGCGACGACAACCACCCCGTCATCGGCCGCGGCGACCGCGCCGTCCTCTGCGGGTCAGTCCACGTCGAGCTCGGTCGTCACGCGAGCCTCCTCGTCGGCCGCACCGAGTGCGACACCGTCGGTGACGCCGCGCGCCACGGTGACGACGACCGCCGCGGCACCCTCCGCGGCGGAGGAGGAAGTCGAAGAGCCCGCATCGTCACCCGCAGTGCCGCCGGTGACCACGACCACGGTGCTTCCGGTGGCGCCGATCGTGCCCGACGAGCCGAACTAGCCGGGGCGGCAGCGCCGAGGAGTTCAGCTCTCAGCGATAGCCGTCGGACTCCGACGCGGCTTCGTTGAGCGAGGCGTCCGCGTAACCACGGCAGTAATCCCACGTGACATAGGCGTCGGGCTCGGGATCGTAGGCGGGTTCGTGAGGCCGGACCGTGCCGTCGACGAGCAGCTGCAGCAGGTTCGCCCGCAGCATGTCCCAGTCGTGGTAGTGGTCCTGCTGGCATTCGTCGCAGCAGACCACGAGACCGCGAATTCCCTTGTGCGCAAGCAATGCTTCATACACGGCCAGATCGGCCAGATCGGCCTCGACCGCGATCCGCTCCTGCGGATCGAGCGGTTGTCCCGGCTCCAGGGCGTCCAGCGCTGCCGACGGGTCGCTCGGGTCGTCGGCGAACGGGTCGGGAGGCAGTCCTGGGGGCAGGTGGTCTCGCACGTTTCCAGACTACGCAGCACCCCTGGGATCGCGCCAGCGCTCCGGCGGCACGTCGCGGAGGGACTCGCGCAGCAACTTCGGGTGCGACACACGATGCCGATAGGATGTGGTCTTCAGGGCGGGTCTCTCGCCTAGCTGCATCTTTGTCACTGGAGGCTTCATCTATGTCGATCGCCGAAAGCAGCGTCCCGATCGCCGTGCCCGTGCCGACCGGGGGCGACGATCCCACGAAGGTCGCGATGCTCGGGCTGACGTTCGACGACGTGCTGCTGTTGCCGGCGGCATCCGATGTGATTCCGGCCACGGCCGACACGTCGAGTCAGCTCACCCGCAGGATCCGGCTGAAGGTGCCGCTGGTGAGCTCGGCGATGGACACCGTCACCGAGGCGCGGATGGCGATCGCGATGGCCCGCGCCGGCGGGATGGGCGTGCTGCACCGCAACCTGCCGGCCGCCGAGCAGGCCGGTGCGGTCGAGACCGTGAAGCGGTCCGAGGCGGGGATGGTCACCGATCCGGTGACGTGTTCGCCCGACAACACGCTGGCCGAGGTCGACGCCATGTGCGCGCGGTTCCGCATCTCGGGGCTTCCGGTCGTCGACGACCGCGGCGCGCTGGTGGGCATCATCACCAACCGTGACATGCGCTTCGAGGTCGACCAGTCCAAGCCGGTCTCGGAGGTGATGACCAAGGCTCCGCTGATCACCGCCCAGGAGGGGGTGTCGGCCGAAGCCGCGCTGGGGCTGTTGCGCCGCAACAAGATCGAGAAGCTGCCGATCGTCGACGGGCACGGCAGGCTGACCGGGCTGATCACCGTCAAGGACTTCGTCAAGACCGAGCAGTTCCCGCTGGCCACCAAGGACAGTGACGGCCGGTTGCTGGTCGGTGCCGCGGTCGGGGTCGGTGAGGATGCCTGGACCCGCGCGATGACGCTGGCCGACGCCGGGGTCGACGTACTCGTGGTCGACACCGCGCACGCCCACAACCGGGGTGTGCTCGACATGGTGCACCGGCTCAAGACGGTGGTCGGCGACCGGGTCGAGGTGGTCGGCGGCAACGTCGCCACCCGTGCCGCGGCCGCCGCGCTGGTCGACGCCGGCGCCGACGCGGTCAAGGTGGGCGTCGGGCCCGGCTCCATCTGCACCACCCGCGTCGTCGCCGGGGTGGGTGCGCCGCAGATCACCGCGATTCTGGAGGCGGTCGCGGCGTGCGCCCCGCACGGCGTGCCGGTCATCGCCGACGGCGGCCTGCAGTACTCGGGTGACATCGCCAAGGCGCTGGCGGCGGGGGCCTCGACCGCGATGCTGGGGTCGCTGCTCGCGGGCACCGCCGAGTCGCCGGGTGACCTGATCCTGGTCAACGGCAAGCAGTTCAAGAGCTACCGCGGCATGGGTTCGCTGGGCGCCATGCAGGGCCGGTCGAGCGGAGGGGGCGGGGCCAGGGTGTCCTACTCCAAGGACCGCTACTTCCAGGACGACGTGCTCTCCGAGGACAAGCTGGTGCCCGAGGGTATCGAGGGCCGGGTACCGTACCGGGGTCCGCTCTCGACGGTCATCCACCAGCTGACCGGCGGACTGCGCGCCGCGATGGGTTACACCGGTGCGGCGACCATCGAGCAGCTGCAACAGGCTCAGTTCGTGCAGATCACCGCGGCCGGGCTGAAAGAGAGCCACCCCCACGACATCACGATGACCGTGGAAGCCCCCAACTACACCACCCGCTAGAGGACCTCCGCATGCGCGACATGGTCGAGATCGGCATGGGCCGCAACGCCCGCCGGACCTACGAGCTCCACGACATCAACATCGTGCCGTCCCGGCGCACCCGGTCGTCGAAGGACGTGTCGACGGCGTGGCAGCTCGACGCGTACCGATTCGACATCCCCGTCGTCGCGCACCCCACCGACGCGCTGGTCAGTGTCGAGTTCGCGATCGAACTGGGCCGCCTCGGCGGGCTGGGGGTGCTCAACGGTGAGGGGCTGATCGGCCGGCACGCCGACGTCGACGCCCGCATCGCCGAGGTCGTCGAGGCCGCCGAGAAGGAGCCCGACCCGGCCGTCTCGATCCGGCTGTTGCAGCAATTGCACTCGGCGCCTTTGGATCCCGAGCTGCTCGGGGCGGCGGTCGCGCGCATCCGCGAGGCCGGGATCACCACCGCGGTGCGGGTCAGCCCGCAGAACGCGCGGGCGTTGACCCCGGCGCTGGCCAGTGCCGGACTGGACCTGCTCGTCATCCAGGGCACGATCATCTCCGCCGAGCGCGTGGCCCAGGACGGCGAGCCGCTGAACCTGAAGACGTTCATCTCCGAACTCGACATGCCGGTGGTGGCCGGCGGCGTGCTCGACCACCGCACCGCCCTGCATCTGATGCGCACCGGAGCGGCGGGCGTCATCGTCGGCTACGGGTCGACGATGGGGGTGACGACCTCCGACGAGGTGCTGGGCATCAGCGTGCCCATGGCGACCGCCATCGCCGATGCCGCCGCGGCGCGCCGCGAGTACCTCGACGAGACGGGTGGGCGCTACGTGCACGTGCTCGCCGACGGGGACATCCACACCTCCGGTGATCTGGCCAAGGCCATCGCCTGCGGCGCCGACGCCGTGCTGCTCGGGACGCCGCTGGCGTCGGCGGCCGAGGCGCAGGGCGGCGGATGGTTCTGGCCTGCCGCGGCCGCGCACCCGTCGCTGCCGCGCGGGGCGCTGCTGCAGGTCGCCGCCGGCGAGCGCCCGTCGCTCGAGCAGGTGCTCACCGGCCCGTCGGACGATCCGTTCGGGTCGTTGAACCTGGTCGGCGGGCTGCGCCGCGCGATGGCCAAGGCGGGCTACTGCGACCTCAAGGAATTCCAGAAGGTGGGGCTGGCGGTCGGCAGCTGAGTGCCAGCGGTGTCCCCACACGAACGGCCCTGCTTTACAAATTAGGCTTCCCTGTCTAGAAATCTACCCGTCGGTAGGTCCATACTGGGCGGATGCAGCCTGACTATGACGTCGTGATCATCGGTTCCGGATTCGGTGGCAGCGTGACCGCGTTGCGGCTCACCGAGAAGGGCTACCGGGTGCTGGTGCTCGAGGCCGGAAGGCGCTACGAGGACGACGACTTCGCCAAGACGTCGTGGAATCTGCGCAAGTTCCTGTGGGCGCCGACTCTGGGTTGCTTCGGCATCCAGCGCATCCACCTGCTGCGCAACGTGATGATCCTGGCCGGTGCGGGCGTCGGCGGCGGGTCGCTGAACTACGCGAACACGCTGTACGTACCACCGGAGCCGTTCTTCAACGACCCGCAGTGGAAGGACATCACCGACTGGCGGGGCGAGCTGATGCCGCACTACGACCAGGCCCAGCGCATGCTCGGCGTGGTCACCAACCCGACGGTCACCGACGCGGACAAGATCATGCAGCAGGTCGCCGACGACATGGGCGTCGGCGACACCTGGGTGCCGACCCCGGTGGGCGTGTTCTTCGGCAACGACGGCGAGAAGACGCCTGGCAAGACCGTGCCCGACCCGTACTTCGGCGGGGCGGGTCCGGCGCGCACCGGCTGCATCGAATGCGGATCCTGCATGACGGGATGCCGCTACGGAGCGAAGAACACGCTGCTGAAGAACTACCTCGGCCTGGCCGAGAAAGCCGGCGCCCACGTCCGGGCGATGAGCACCGTCACCGACTTCCGCCAGCGCCCCGACGACCTGTGGGAGGTGCGCACCGTGCGCACCGGCAGCAAGCTGCGGCGCGGCAGGCGCACCGTGACCGCGACGCATGTGGTGCTGGCCGCCGGCACGTACGGCACTCAGCGGCTGCTGTTCAAGATGCGCGACACCGGCCGGTTGCCCCAGCTGTCGGACCGTCTCGGGGTGCTGACGCGGACCAACTCGGAGTCGATCGTCGGCGCCGGGCGCCTCGAGGTGTCCCCGGACATGGATCTGACCCACGGCGTGGCGATCACGTCGTCGATCCACCCGACCCACGACACCCATGTCGAACCGTGCCGCTACGGCAAGGGCTCCAATGCGATGGGCCTGCTGCAGACGCTGATGACCGATGGCGCCGGCCCGTTGGGCACCGACGTGCCGCGGTGGCGGCAGCTGCTGCAGCTCGCGACGGCCGATCCGCGGGGGATGCTGCGGATGCTCAACCCGCGGCGGTGGAGTGAGCGCACCGTCATCGCGCTGGTGATGCAGCACCTCGACAACTCGATCACCACGTTCACCAAGCGCAACCGGTTCGGTATCCGCCGCTACTCGAGCAAGCAGGGCCACGGCGAACCCAACCCGTCCTGGATCCCGGTCGGCAACGAGGTGACCCGTCGCATCGCCGAGAAGATCGACGGCGTCGCGGGCGGCACGTGGGGCGAGCTGTTCAACATCCCGCTCACCGCGCACTTCCTCGGGGGCGCGGCGATCGGCGACAGTGCCGACCACGGCGTCATCGACCCCTATCACCGGGTGTACCACTACCCGACGCTGTCGGTGGTGGACGGTGCGGCCATCTCGGCGAATCTCGGTGTCAACCCGTCGCTGTCGATCACCGCTCAGGCCGAACGTGCGGCAGCGCTGTGGCCGAACAAGGGCGAGCAGGACCTGCGGCCCGCGCAGGGGGAGGCGTACCGGCGGTTGACGCCGATCGCCCCCGCGCACCCGGTGGTGCCGGCCGACGCTCCCGCGGCGCTGCGCAACCTGCCGATCGAGCCGGTCAGCTCGGCGGGTTAGGCCCCGGGCTGCGTGGCGAGGTAAATCGTTGCGCCGGAACGGCCTCCGGTGAGGGGATTGGGAAACCAGATCCGCCGCGCATCCACATCGGCGAAGACCGCTTCTAGCATCGAGCAGAATTCGTCGTCCGGAGCGTCGTCGGACCACATGGCGAAGGTCGCATCCGCAGCCATGAGGGTCGACGCGGCCCGCAGACCGTCGGGCGAGTAGAACCAGCCGTGGGAGTCGTCGAGCAGGTGGCGGGGCGAATGGTCGATGTCCAGCAGGATCGCGTCATAGCGACGCCCCGGGGCTTCCGGATCGAAGCCGGACCCGTCGGCCAGGACGGAGAAGAAGTTCGCGCACCGCAAGCCCACCCGGCCGTCGGTGAGCAATGCCGAAGTGTCCGGCAGCAGGCCCCGTTCGTGCCATTCGATGACGGACTGCGAGTATTCGACCACCGTGAGAGATCGAATGCGGTCGCATTGCAAAGCTTCCCAAGCGGTGTAGCCGAGGCCTAGCCCGCCCACCAGGACGTCGAGTTCCTCTCCCGGCGTTCGGGCCAGTCCGAGCCGGGCCAACTCCCGCTCGGCGACAGTGAACAGGCTCGACATCAAATACTCGTCGTCGAGCTTCACCTCGTAGATGTCCGTGCGCACAGTCAGATCGAAGCGGCGGCGCAGGCTGAGCACACCCATCGGCGTCTGCTGCCAACCCAGTTCCTCGAAGCGCACGCTCATCGACTCGACGATAACCGGATCAGGCACCAGAGTGCGCCGTCGGACACCACCACTTCGGCACCGCTCAGCTCCTCTGGCAGCGAACGCAATTCCGCCGCAGTGTCGATGACGATGCTGATCTCCACGTTGCCGTCGACGGTGGTCACGACCAGTCGGGCGTGGCTGACCGCGTGTGACAACACCTGCGCGACCGGTGTGACCAAGGCGTCGAGGTGGGCATCGGCGAGTTCCGGCAACACACCGGTGACGTCGGTGGCCACGTCGACCCCGCGCGCCTCGGCAGCGTCGATCACCGGCCGGATCCGCCGCATCAGAGCGTGATCGAAGGTGTCGGCCTGATCGAACAGCGCGCGGAGGCGCCGGCATTCCGCCCGCGCGCGGGACTGGATGTCGGTATCGACGCCCGCACCGCGGGCCAGCGTGCTCAACAGCGGCACCACGTTGTCGACGATCGTGGCGTAGCGGCGGTGGTATTCGTCCCGCAGCGCAGTGGTCACGCGGTCACGGGTGACGAGTCGCTGGTGTTCCTGTGTCTCTCCGGCGATGTCGCGAGCGGCGTCGCGCATCAGCCCGTTGAAGATCAGAGCGAACAACTGCACCGCGAGGATGCTGGCCGTGCCCAGCCCGATGTTGACCAGCGTCTCCGCGGTGGGTGCCCGCATCAGCGTGACCGTGCTGCCGACGAGCCAGAAGCCGGCGAGGACGGCGACTCCGGCGCGGGTGGGCAACGTCAGCGCCAGCGGTAGCAGGCACCAGCCGATCGCGTTCTGCGCCCAGTGCGCGTAGCCCAGCAGCAGCTCCGACGGAAGCAGCATGGGCTGCGCCACCGCGACGAACAGCAAGCACGCTGCAGCCGGCCATGCGTAACCCCACCGATTTCCCAGGATTCCCGGTAGGGCGGCGAGTCCGGCGCAGGCGGCGAGGATCCCCAGCACCGTCTGCAGATCGGGGTGGGCCGCCACCGCGACCGCGGGCGGAACCGAGATCGCGAGGTTCACCAGCGCGTACCCGATGAGCGCCAGCGCATACCGGGTCCGGGTGCGGTCGACCAGGCCGTCGGGATCCGGCGCTGCCACCGCTGATTGCGTTGTCGCCCAGATCAGCTCGGTGCTGGTGCCGGCTCCCGGGGTGGATTCGACGCGGGCCTGGCCGCCCGCTCGGCGCATCCGGCCCACGATGGAGTCCTCCAGTCCGCGTCCCCGGCGGGGCTCGGCGGGATCGAACCCGACCCCGTCGTCGGTGAGCAGCACGGCGTGGTCGGTGACGGTGACATCGAGTGCGCCGGCGTGCGCGTGACGGTCCACATTGGTCATCACCTCTCGCGCAGCGGCGATGACGGGCTGGGCTGTCTCGCCCGGCAACCACAGGTCCTGCCGACCGCCGAAGCGCACGGGCGTGCTCAGGTGGGCGGCACACTCACGCAGCGCCGACACCAGGTCGATACGCGGCGGTGGGGCGACCCAGGCGCCGTCGTGCAAGAGGGCGAGGTCGCGGCGGGCCTGGGCTGCCAGGCGTTCGGCATCCACAGCGGTGCCCTGCCCGACCACCAGCAGTGTCGACGCCGCGGTGTCGTGTAGCAGGGCGAGCTGTTCGTGCTCGTAGTGGCGCAGCGCATCGCTGACGCGCCGGGCTACTTCGGCGTCGTGGCGTTGCCGGCGGGCCCGGTCGACGGCGTCGGCCACGCGCAGCAACATCAGCCGGATGATCGACGCGGTGGTGCACTGGACAGCGAAGTAGTAGATCGCGGTTACCGACGCGACGTTGTCCCATCCGACCGCTCCGGAGGCGCCGTAGGCGTAGGCCACGGCGATGCCGAGCGTCATCGGGATGCTGGCCCGCATCGGCACCGACACCGAGATGCTCACCACCGCCGTGCCGGCAATTGCCTGGGGTGCGGTGTTGCCGACGAAGAAGTCCGGCTCCGGAACCAGCAGGGGGATGGCCAGGCACACCGCGAGGACGAGCAGGTAGTCCACTGCCAGCAGGGCGGGCCGATGCGAGCGGGTACCCAGCCGGTACACCGACTAGGCGGCGACGAGCACGAACAGGGCCTTGCCGGCGGGGCGCGCGAGGGATGCCGGGTCGGCGAGGGCGACGAGCGCCGCGATCGAGTTGACCGTGTGACGCATGAGCAGGCCGACGGTGGCGGCGCGCGTCATGAGTTCACGGCGGGACGCCTCGCCCATGCGTTCGCCCCCGCGTTCACCTTTTGTCGCCACGGCCCTCCCCAGCCAAGCCAGCAGGTCGGTCGAACGTATCAATTCACTGCGTGGACCGTTCTCCAGCGGGTATCTCGCTAACTCCCGGCGCGTTTCTGTCGCGTCGCATCGGTGGCCTGGGATTAAATACCGGGCAGGGCAAACAGATTTCTGTCTGTGTTCAGTCGGGGGGTGTGACGGGGGATGGCCCGCGAGGGGGACGCGCGGAAGCCGGTGCGGATCGCGATCATCGACGATCACGACGTCGTGCACGCGGGGATACAGGCGTGGTGTGGGGAGGCGGAACCGCCGATCGAACTCGCGGCGAGTTTCCTGCAGCCGGCCGAGTACTTCGCTGCCTACACCGAACCGTCCCGCGACATCGACGTGGTGCTGCTGGACCTGCAGATCGAGGGCCACCGGCCCGATTTCGACACGCTGCGCCGGCTCGCCGACGGTGAGCAGCGCGTCATCGTCTACTCACACATCAACACCGACGAGGTGATCCTGCGCTGCCTGGAGTTGGGCGCGGTCACCTATCTGGTGAAGTCCGAGGGCAAACGCCACCTCATCGAGGCGATTCATTCCGCGCACACCGCGACGCCGTATGTGGGGCCGCGGATGGGCAAGGCGATGCTCAACGACGGCACCGTCGGCAGGATCAAGCTCTCCGAGCGGGAGAAGCAGGTGCTCATCGCCTGGTTCCAGACCGAGAGCAAGGATCTGGTCGCCAAGCGGTTGTTCATCGCCCCGACGACGGTACGTACGCATCTGCAGCGGGCGCGGGCCAAGTACGCCGCGGTGGGCCGCCCGGCGTCCACGAAGTCGGCGTTGTTGGCGCGTGCGATCGAGGACGGCATCTTGAGCCTGAAGGATCTGTAGCGATTTCGTTCGTTCGGGTGACAGACCCGCCCAGCCCACGCGGGATAGCGTGGGCGTGCTTATGAGCGAGGGGGGGATCGCCGGTGGCGCCGACTGCATCGGGGGGACGGTCGGCGCGCCGGCGATCGCCGTGGTGGACACCCTGCCCACTAAGCTGACCGGGTGGAGTCAGCAGCCCCCCGTCCCGTGTTGGTCGTCGACTTCGGCGCGCAGTACGCACAGCTGATCGCGCGCCGCGTCCGGGAGGCGCGGGTGTACTCGGAGGTCGTCCCGCACACCGCCAGCGTCGAGGAGATCAAGGCCCGGGATCCGCGCGCCGTGGTGCTGTCCGGCGGGCCGGCCAGTGTCTACGCCGAAGGCGCCCCGCAGCTGGATCCCAAACTCTTCGACCTCGACGTGCCGGTGTTCGGCATCTGCTACGGCTTCCAGGCCATGGCCCAGGCCCTCGGTGGCACCGTGGCGCACACCGGCACCAGTGAGTACGGTCGTACCGACCTGAAAGTGACTGGCGGTCAACTGCATTCCGATCTGCCGGAGACCCAGCCGGTGTGGATGAGCCACGGTGACGCCGTCACCGCGGCTCCCGCCGGGTTCGACGTGGTGGCCACCAGTGCCGGGGCCCCCGTCGCGGCGTTCGAGGACCGGGCGCGGCGCTTCGCCGGTGTGCAGTACCACCCCGAGGTCATGCACAGCCCGCACGGTCAACAGGTGCTCAGCCGCTTCCTGCACGAGTTCGCGGGCATCGACGCGGTGTGGACGCCGGCCAACATCGCCGACGCGCTGGTCGAGCAGGTGCGGGCACAGATCGGTGACGGTCGCGCGATCTGCGGCCTGTCCGGTGGCGTCGACTCCGCGGTGGCGGCCGCGCTCGTGCAGCGGGCCATCGGGGACCGGTTGACCTGTGTGTTCGTCGACCACGGCCTGCTTCGTTCGGGCGAGCGTGCCCAGGTGCAGCGTGACTTCGTCGCAGCGACGGGCGCCAACCTGGTGACCGTGGACGTCGCCGACCGCTTCCTCGAGGCGTTGACCGGCGTGCTGAACCCGGAGGGCAAGCGCAAGATCATCGGTCGCGAGTTCATCCGCGCCTTCGAGGGTGCGGTGCGTGATGCGCTGGGCGCCGCCGACGGCGAGATCGAGTTCCTCGTGCAGGGCACGTTGTATCCCGACGTGGTGGAATCCGGCGGCGGCTCGGGAACCGCGAACATCAAGAGCCACCACAACGTCGGTGGTCTGCCCGGTGACCTGAAGTTCACGTTGGTCGAACCACTGCGGCTGCTGTTCAAGGACGAGGTGCGCGCCGTCGGGCGCGAGCTGGGGCTTCCCGAGGACATCGTTGCGCGGCAACCGTTCCCGGGTCCCGGCCTGGGCATCCGCATCGTCGGCGAGGTGACCGCCGAGCGCCTGGACACCTTGCGCCGAGCCGACGCCATCGCCCGCGAGGAGCTGACGTCGGCCGGCCTGGATCGCCAGATCTGGCAGTGCCCGGTGGTGCTGCTCGGTGACGTGCGCTCGGTCGGCGTGCAGGGCGACGGCCGCACCTACGGCCACCCGATCGTGCTGCGGCCCGTGTCCAGCGAGGACGCGATGACCGCGGACTGGACCCGGGTGCCCTACGAGGTGCTGGAGCGCATCTCGACCCGGATCACCAACGAGGTCCGGGAGGTCAACCGGGTGGTGCTCGACATCACCAGCAAGCCGCCGGGCACCATCGAGTGGGAGTAGCCCCTACTTGTCGGGGATGTGCTCGTCGGGGGTGTGCTCGACGGCCTGGGCGAGGATTCCCGCGATGACCGATTCGACGGCGGTCTCGATCGAATGAGCCAGCGTCGCCGTCACCGCTGACACCGCCTGCGTGCGGAACCGCACCAGCATCGTGATCATCTCGGCGACCTCGGTGTCGGGCGGCAGGGCGGTACCCGGATTGAGCCGGTCCCCGATGTGTTCGACGCCTGCGGTGACCAGGATGGCGCTGATCTGGTCGACCAGCGGGGCGATCTGTTCGTGCAGGTCGATGAGCTTGTCGGTGCTGACGCCGTACTGGCGGATCTCGGTGAACGCCTCGATCAGCTTGGGCCGCACGATGGTGGCGTCGTGGCCGTCGTCCTCCAGCTTGATCACGCCCAGGCCGACCATCCGGTCGAAGCCGGCGTCGTCGTCGACCAGTCGCCTGGCCTCGGCGACCGACATGCGCTCGGGCTTCTCGGCCGCCCAGGTGCCCGCGATCGCCGATTCCAGCCCCAGCATGTCGCCGACGTCCTTGCCCTGCTCCCATGCCGAGAGCATCTCGTTGACGTGGGCGATGTTGTAGCCGCGGTCGAGCAGCGAGGTGATCATCCGCAACCGGGTCAGGTGGGTGTCGTTGAACAGCGCGATGCGTCCGACTCGCAACGGCGGATGCAGCAGGCCCCGGTCGCGGTACACCCTGATGTTGCGGGTGGTGGTCCCGGCCAGCCGGGCCAGGTCGTCGATCCGGTACTCACCCGAGGCCGCCACCCCGTGGGGCTGCACCGCGGCGTCGAACAGCTGCGACACCGCGGATTCGATCACGTCCCGGGAGCCGCGGCGAATCCGGCGCAGGATGCTTGGGATCGGCCCGGTGGGGCGGGGGGAATCGGGTGCCGACATGTCAGGGGATGTCAGGCCGACGACGTGAGGGCCCGCGGACGTGCGTCCACGGCCTCGTAGTCGGAGAATCGGAAGGCTCGCATCTGTCGACGATACTGCGTGGCCAGTCCGGGGTACATCGAGGCGTTGAACCCGTCGGGGGTCAGATACCAGCTCGTGCAGCCCGACATCCACGTGGTCCTGGCCAGCCGGCGCTGCAACCGGTCGTTGTAGCGCCGCTGCACCTCGGCCCGCACGTCCAGGTAACGCAGGTTCTGCCGCAGGATCGTGGTGATCCCGGTGACCGCGTACTCGATCTGCCCTTCGACGTAGACGAGCAGCGAGTTGTGCCCCGGCCCGGAGTTCGGCCCGGTCATGAAGAACAGGTTCGGGTAACCGTGCGCGCTGGCACTCTTGTAGGCCTCGGCGTGGTCGCGCCACTCCTGCTGCAGCGACCGGCCCCCGAGCCCGGTCACCGGAAACGGCGGGCCGGACAGGTGCACGTCGTAACCCGTGGCGAACACGATGGCGTCCAGATGGTGTTCCACGCCGTCGCTGGTGCGGATCCCGGGCGGGCTGAGTGTCGCGATCGGCCAGTCGATCAGCTTGCAGTTGTCGCGCTGCAGCGCCGGGTAGTAGTCGCTGGAGACCAGCATCCGTTTGCAGCCCGGGGTGAAGTCGGGAGTGAGCTGTCGACGCAACCAGGGGTCGCCGACGGCGCGGCGCAGATGCGCCTTGCCCAGCCGCGCGACCAGACCGCTGAGCGGGGTGTTCCACACCAGGGCGGCGGCACTGGCCTCGTGTCCCCAGTAGAGGGCCTGTCGGGCGAGTTCCTGCGCCGCCGGCACCTTGGTGAACAGCCTCTGGACGGCGGCCGGCATCGGTGGATCCACCCGCGGCAGCACCCAGCCCGGGGTGCGCTGGAACACCTTGACGAATCCCGCGGTCTCGACGAGTTCGGGCACGATCTGCACGGCGCTGGCGCCGGTCCCGATCACGCCGATGCGCTTGCCGGTGAAGTCGTAGTCGTGGTCCCACGCCGCGCTGTGGATCTTCCTGCCCCGGTAGGTGTCCAGGCCGCGGATGTCGGGGAACGTGTGATCGGCCAACGGGCCTGATGCCAGCACGACGGTACGGGCGTGGAACTTCTTGCGGGTCTTGGTGTTCGCCGTCCACACGCCGGCCGTCTCGTCGAAGCTCAGGCCGGTGATCTCGGTGTCGAACCGGATCAGCGGCCGCAGCCCGAACTGGTCGGTCAGCTCCTCGATGTGGGCGCAGATCTCGGCCCCCGACGGGTAGGCCCGGGACCAGGTGGGGTTCTTGACGAACGACAGCGAGTAGAGCAGCGACGGGATGTCGCAGGCGATGCCGGGATAGGTGTTGTCGCGCCACGTGCCGCCGACACGGTTGCTGCGCTCGACGATGACGACGTCGTCGACGCCGGCCTCGCGCAGCTTGATGGCGGTGCCCAGCCCGGTGAACCCGGCGCCGATGATCAGGGTTTCGTGAATGTGCTTGGCAGAAGGCATCGGTCAGGCCGCCGGCTCGTGGGTCAGCTCCTTGAACCAGCTGGGTATGGGTCGCAGCAGCGCCTTCGGGTAGCGGTCGGAGGCCCACACCATCGAGTTGGCCAGCAGGTGATAGGGGTGGCGCGGGTTGACGACCATCGAGGCGTGCTTGCGCAGCACCCGATAGGTGGGCACCCGATGGGTGTGCTCACCGCGTTCCCCGAGGGTGCGGAACCGCTTGACCGCGTTGTAGAGCCGTTCGGGCTCCAGGCCCATGCCGACGATCTCGTTGCGGATCCGGTTGAGCAACGGGATGTACATCACCGCGCCGATGATGAGCCCCGGGGTGGCGACGCTGCCGACGAACTCGATGGCCAGCCGTCGCACGTCCGCGTGGCCGATCATGTTCAACACCTCGAAATCAACCGTGATGTGCCGGGATTCGTCGTTGTTGATCTTCTCGAACACCCGGTGACAGACGGGGTCGTCGACCTCTTCGAGCAGGAATTTCAACAACGCACCGTCCAGGGCGACCTCGAGCATCGGGATCACGGTGCCCAGGATCGACAGCGACATGTCGTCGGCGTAGGTATCCAGCCAATCCATCGCGAGGCGGATGTTGACGTTCGGCTCGGGCATTTCACCGTCGTCGAGCATGCCCCACCGTTTCATCAGCGCGAGTTCGGCATTGGCGTGGCGCTGTTCCTCGGCGTGGAAGTAGCGGTAGATCTCGGCGATGGTGGGGGTCGGCGCCTTCTTGGCCAGCGCGGCGAAGCCGCGTGCACCGATGTTCTCGATCCAGCACAGGTCGGCCATGAACGCCTTGAGTTTGGGCCGCTGCTCGTCGGTGATCAGCTCGGCGCCCGGGGCGTCCCAGTCGATGTCGGCCAGTGCCCACTGGCGGTCCTTGATCTTGGCCAGCATGGCATCCATGTCGATTCTTGATTTCATGGCCACGGCCCTCTCTAGGTGGTGATGCGGGTGGTGACGCCGACAGCGCGGGTGTACACCGTCGGGGTGAATCGTTTGACGCCCCAGAAGATCCGGGAGTCGGGTTGGGGCATGCAGTACAGGCCGCCGCGGTCGTTGGTGTCCAGGCACATGCGGGCGACCCGCTCGGCGGAGAAGCCGGTCCAGCGCATCAGCTGGTCGGCGAGCTGGGTGGAGCGGTCTGAGATCCGTCCCGCCCCGACGATGTTGGTCTTGACGAAGGTGGGACACAGGGCCGTGACGTGGACACCGGTGCCGGCGAGTTCGGCGGCCAGTGTCTCCGACAGCGACAACGTGCCGGCCTTGCTGACGTTGTAGGCGGCCATGCCCGGCAGGGCACCGAAGGCTGCGGCGGAGGCGACGTTGATGATGCCGCCGTATCCGCCTTCCCGCAGCAGCGGCGTGAACACGTGACAGCCGTGGATCGGACCCCACAGATTGACGTTCAGCACCCAGCTCCAGTCTCGCAGGTCGGTCTCACCGATGGGGCTACCGCCGGCGCCGACCCCGGCGTTGTTGATCACCAGCGTCGGCGGACCGTCGAACCATGACTGCGCCTGTTGCGCCAACCGGTACACGGCGTCGACGTCGGTGACATCGCACTGCTGCGCGAACGCCTGCCCGCCCCGGTCGGTGATGGTGGCCGCGGTGCGGCGCGCGGCGTCGGGATCGATGTCGCTGCACACCACCCGGCCACCGCGGCGCGCCAGTTCGGTGGCGAAGGCCGCGCCGATACCGCTTCCGGCTCCGGTGATCACCGCGTCGGCGCGGTGGCTGCGCCGGCGGGACGACCCGAAGAAGAGCACGGTCAGCCCGCCTGTTCGATGCGGTCGCCGGCCAGAGCCCCGGTGACGAACGCGGCGACCTCCCGCATCGCCGGTGCCGCCTCGGGAGACAACCGGGGCAGCGCCTGGAAGACGTGGACCTGGTCGGGCCAGACCTGCAGATCGCACCGACCGCCTGCGGCCCTCAGGTCGTCGGCGAGCGCGATGGCGTCGGCCGAGAGCATCTCGGCGCCACCGGCCTGGATCAGGGTGGGCGGCAGGACGCGGCCACCGGCGACATCGAGCGTCAACCGCGGGTGGGTGGGATCGATTCCGGTGCAGTACAACTCGACGAGCCGGGCGGCGTCGTGGGCGCGGATGGCCGGGTCGCGACGGTGCTGTTCGGCGGTGCGTGCCAGTGTGAACGTCAGATCCACCAGCGGGGAGAGCAGGACCAGCGCGGCGGGATGGGCGACGTCGGACTGCAGGAGCAGATCGATCGACAGGTGTCCGCCGGCGGAGTCGCCGGCGACCACGACCTGCTCGGGCGCCACCCCGTGCTGGGTGGTCATCCAGTGCCAGCCGCGGTGGACATCCTCGGCGGCAGTGGGGAACCGGTGCCGGGGGGCCAGCCGGTAATCGATGCTGAAGACAGGAAGGCCGGTCAGCCGCGACAGCCAGGCGGTGAGTCGACGGTGCGTGCGCGGTGAGCACAGTGCGTAACCGCTGCCGTGCACGAAGTAGATGGCGCCGCGGTCGCATGTGTCGGCCTCCGATACCCCAGCGCCGTACACCCATTCGCCGACGACGCGGCCGCCGTGGGCGTCGACGGTGTCGACCGGGGTCACCGTGGTGCCGGCCAGGCCGGGTCCGCAGGTGTCCATGATGCGGGCGACGATCTGGCGGGAGGTCCACAGTCCCCAGGCTTGTTCGGCTGGGAGCACCCTGCTGATCTCCCGCAGGGTCATGTTGCTGACCGCCGCCGCGGTGCGGGAGCGCAGGGAACCTCGAGTCGGCATGTGGGGGATACAACCCCCAATGATGACAGTTGTCAATGTCACTATTTTTGAATGGCACTGATCGCATCCCGGTTTGGTTGACGCTTGTCGGTGGGCCGGTGTTTACTGGCGAAATCGAACAAACTTTCGAACTACACCCTCTGAGTTGGATGATCCGGATGAGGAGGAAGGTGCTGCTGTGACAACGGCCAGAAGCCTGGACCGATCTCCGGAAAGCCGTGCTGAACAGGTAGAACAGCTGCGACGCCGGATCGCCTCGATGTCGGCCAAGGGTGCGGGAAAGGTCGGTGGCGGCCGCCGTGCCGTGGCGGCCGAAACCGGCCTCCCGCTCGACCATGATTCTTTGCTGCCGATGCCGGAATCGCTGGCCGAACTGCTCCCCGGTTCGTTGCCCCGCGGAACTGTGGCGGTGGTGTCGGGCGCCAGATCGCTGGAAGTGAGCCTCGTGGCGGCCGTGACGGCCGAGGGCGGACACGTCGCCATCGTCGGCCGGCCCGATCTCGGGCTGCTGGCCGCGGTGGAGATGGGCGCGGACCTGAGCCGGATCGCGACCGTCCCGCATCCGGGCAGCGACCCGGTGGAGGTGGCCGCGGTCCTGATGGACGGGATGGATCTGGTGGTCCTCGGCCTGGGCGGGCGATCGGTGCCGGCGAGCCGGGCGCGTGCGCTGGTCGCGCGGGCTCGCCAGCGCGGTTGCACCCTGCTGGTGGCCGACGGGGACTGGCAGGGCGCCTCGACCCGGCTGGAGGCCCGGGTCAGCGGCTACGAGATCGCCGGCGGCCGAGACGGGGTCCCCACCCCCGGATGTGGCCGGATCAGCCGGGTGCGGCTGGCCATGCGCGCCCGCGGTCGCTCCGCGCGTCCGGTCCGGGCGGTCGGCGGATGAGATGAGTTCCAGGGTCTTGGCGCTCTGGTGCATGGACTGGCCGGCCGTCGCCGCCGCCGCCACGATCGGCGTGGCGCCGACCATGCCGATCGCGGTCACACTGGCCAACCGGGTTGTCGCGTGCTCGGCGGCGGCGCGGGCGGTCGGCGTCCGACGAGGTCTGCGGCGCCGCGAAGCGCAGGCGCGCTGTCCCGAGTTGCATGTCGTCGCCGCCGATCCCGCCCGCGACGCCCGCCATTTCGAACGCGTCACGGCCGCGGTCGACGAGTTGGTCCCGCGTGCCGAAGTGCTGCGGCCGGGACTGTCGGTTCTGCCGGTGCGCGGGGCCGCCCGTTACTTCGGGTCCGAGCGGGCCGCCGCCGAGAAACTGGTCGACGCCGTGGCCGCCGCCGGAGCCGAATGCCAGGTCGGGATCGCCGACCAGTTGCCGACGGCGGTCTTCGCAGCCCGTCCCGGACGGATCGTCGAACCGGGTCAGGACGCGGTGTTCCTGTCCGGACTGTCCATCCGGCAGTTGGCCGCCGAGCCCAGCCTGGCTCCCGCCGACCGGGAGAATCTGACAGATCTGCTGTGGCGAATGGGCATCCGCACGGTCGGACAGTTCGCCGAGCTGCCACGCGGCGATGTGGCGTCGCGGTTCGGCGCCGACGCGGTCACCGCGCACCGCATCGCCTGTGGCGAGCCGGGCCGGCCGCCGTCGGGGCGGGACGCCGAGGACGAGCTCGACGCGGTGATGAACTGTGACCCGCCGATCGACCGCGTGGACGCGGCCGCGTTCGCGGGCCGGTCCCTGGCCAGCGTGCTGCACCGCAGTCTGCTTGCCGCGGGGGTCGGATGCACCCGATTGGCCATCCACGCCGAGACCACCAACGGTCAAGAGCTGGAACGTGTCTGGCGATGCGCCGAGCCGTTGACCGAGGATGCCACCGCCGACCGGGTGCGCTGGCAACTGGACGGGTGGCTCAACCGCAGGCATCAGCAGGACCGGCCCTGCGCCCCGATCAGTGTGCTGCGGTTGCGGCCGGTCGAGGTGGTATCGGCCGAGGCGTTGCAGTTGCCGCTGTGGGGCGGGCTCGGCGAGGAGGACCGGCTGCGGGCGCGGCGGGCCCTGGTCCGGGTGCAGGGGTTGCTGGGTCCCGATGCGGTCAAGGTTCCGATACTCAGCGGCGGGCGCAGCCCGATCGAACGGATCACCTTCATCCCGCTCGGCGACGAACCCGTCCCCGCGGCGAACCCGGACCAGCCGTGGCCGGGCCAACTGCCCGAACCGTCACCGACGGTGCTTCTCGATGATCCGGTCGAGGTGCTCGATGTTGACGGCAATCCGGTGCGGGTCACCGCGCGGGGGCTGTTCACCGCCGACCCGGTCCGGTTGGAGGCGCCCGGGTGCACCGGCAGGCTGTCCTGGTGGGCGGGCCCGTGGCCGGTCGACGAACGGTGGTGGGATGCCGCCGCGGAGGCGCGCAGCGGGCGAGCGGCGCGGGCTCAGGTCCTGGTGGGCAGCGGCGGAACCGCTCGCGCGCTGCTGCTGTGCTACCGGCAGCGGCGGTGGTACCTCGAGGGGGCCTATGAGTGATCTTTGGGGCGCGAGTGGGCCAGTTGCCTGGCGAACCCAGCCACCCGGGTGATGAACCGGTCGAAGAACACGGCGGGGTCGACGTCGATACCGATGAGCGCGTGGGGTTCTCGACGCCAGTGACCACTCCAGTCGGCGATGGTCATGCCCCGGGTCAGGGCGCCGGTCAGCTCGACGTCCACCGCCGCGGGGCGGCAGGTCACCAGCTCGGGGTCGAGCGCCACGGCGGCGGCCACCGGGTCGTGCAGGTGGGCCAGATAGCCCTCGCCCTGGCTTTCGTGGAACTCGAAGTAGAACCGCATCGCGTCCGACAGCACCCGGATCAGCGGGTTCGGTCGCTGTCGGATGTCCGGGGGCGAGTCGGCCTCCCGCGCGAGCCGATCCAGCAGGGCGGGGGTCATCACGACATTCTCGGTCAGGTTGAGCCCCAACACGATCGGCAGTTCCTGCGCATCGCGCCAGGCCGCATACACCTGCTGTGTGGCCTCAGGGTCGACGCTGGTGTTCCATTCCGCCACCGGGGTGGTGTTGCCGCGGTAGTCGAAGGACCCGCCCATGATCACCAGCCGGCGCAGCAGCTGCGGCAGAGCCGGCTCGGCGCGCAGGGCCAGCGCCAGGTTCGTCAGCGGGCCGGTGGCGATCCCGATCAGCTCGCCGGGGTGGGCGTGGGCCGCGCGCACCCACGCCTCGGCGGCGTCGTAGGACGTGGGTGTAGCGGTCGGCTCGGGCAACTCGGCATACCCGAGTCCCTGCGGTCCGTGCGTGTCCTCCGCGGTGCGCAGCGGTGCCGACAGCGGGATCTCCGACCCCGTGGACACCGGGACGCCGGTGATCCCACACAATTCCAGCAGCGCCAGGTTGTTGCGGCACACCTCATGCACGCCAACATTTCCCGCCGTCGAGGCGATGCCGACCAGGTCGGCCTCCGGGCTGGCGAACAGGTAGGCCAGGGCCATCGCGTCGTCGACGCCGGTGTCCACGTCGACGAAGACAGGACGGGTCGGCCCGACCGGCGTGGCACTCACCAGTGCACGCCGGGCACCAGCCGCACCGCCTGTTTGACCGGACGCGGTACCCGCATCGCGGGCACCGGGCGCACCCGCCGGCGGGGCCGGCGGGAAGCGGGCCGTTGCTGTGGGGCCGGACGGTTCTCGACCACGCCACGCGCTGCCGCGGAGTCGGGGTAACCCAGATAGAGCTGATGCAGGACGCGACGCGACAGCCTCGGGGTGAAGTACATGCCGACATCGGCCAGCGTGCCGACGGGGGTGTCGATGCGCGCCGGCTTGTCCACCAAACCCCGGACCACCATCGCGGCGGCGTGCTCGGCGGAGATCGGGGGCATCGGGTTGAGCCTACGGGACGGCGCGATCATCGGCGTCTTGACCAGCGGCATGTGGATGGTGGTGAAGGTGATGTGGTCCGAGAGGGTCTCGGTGCCAACGACTTCGGCGAACGCGTCGAGCGCGGCTTTGCTCGGGATGTAGGCGCTGTACTTCGGGCTGTTGGCCTGCACACCGGCACTGGAGACGTTGACCACGTGGCCGAACCGGCGTTCCCGCCAGTGCGGCAGCAGAGCCAGCACCATGCGCACCGGACCGAAGTAGTTGACCGCCATCACCCGCTCGTAGTCGTGCAGTCGGTCGGTCGACGCGATCACCGATCGGCGTATCGACCTCCCGGCGTTGTTCACCAGGTAGTCGACGTGGCCGAAGCGCTCGAGGATGTCCGTGACAGTGCGGTCGACGGCTGCCGAGTCTGTGACGTCACAGCTGAACGCATACGCCTGCCCGCCGGTGGCGCGGATCTCGGCGATCAGCTCCTCGAGCGCCTCGCCGTTGCGGGCCAGCGCGAACACCGTCGCACCGCGCGCGGCGACCGCCACCGCCGAGGCACGGCCGATGCCGCTGGAGGCGCCGGTGATGATGACGTGCTTGCCGACCAACGGGCCGGCCGGATCGTCGCGACGTGCCCGGCCCGGATCCAGGTGACGCGCCCAGTACCGCCACAGCGTCCCGGCATAGGAGCCGAACTCGGGCACCGTGATTCCGCTGCCCCGCAGCGCCTCTGCCGTGCGCTCACTGCCGAACGTCGGCATCACGTCGACGACATCGAGGATCTCGGCCGGCACCCCGAGCTGGGTCGCGGCCATGTTGCGCAGGATCTTGGCCCGACCACCGACCTGGAGCAGCGGTGCGGCGGCGGCCCGGGGCAGCGACCCGACCAGCGGCGGCAGCCCGGCCGCGGAGGCGATGCCGCGGTAGATCTCGCGCAGGCCCGTCGTCGTCGGCGCGCTCAGGTGGAAGGTCTGGCCGTCGCGGCCGTCGAGGTGCATCAACGTCGTCATCGCAGACACCACATAGTCGACCGGCACGATGTTCGTACGTCCGCTGTCGGGCAGCATCACCGGGGTGAAGCGTGGCAGCCGCGCGAGCGCGGACAGCACGCCGAAGAAGTAATAGGGGCCGTCGACCTTGTCCATCTCGCCGGTGCGCGAGTCGCCGACCACCACCGCGGGCCGGTAGATGCGGTACCGCAGCCCGTCGGCGGTGCGGACCAGGCGCTCGGCGTCGAACTTGGTCCGATGGTAGGGGGTCGGTAGGTCCTGGCCGAGGTCGAAGTCCTCCTCGGTGAACACCCCGCGACGCGTACCGGCCACCGCGATCGACGACACGTGGTGCAGCGTCGCGTCCAGGCGCCTGGCCAGTCCGATCACCGCCCGGGTGCCCTCGACGTTGGCGATTCGCTGGCGGTCCTCGGCGGCGGTGATGTCGTAGACCGCGGCGCAGTGGACCACGTGGTCGACCGCACCGAGTCCCTCGACAACGGCGTCGCTCAAGCCGAGGTCCGGTGCCGTGAGGTCGCCGACCAACGGCTGCACCCGCTCGTCGGCCCACCCGACGGCCAGGCGGTCGAAGCGGCCGAGAGACTCGGTGCGCACCAGCACGTGCACGGCTGCGGTGCCCGGCAGCGACAGGATTTCGGCGATCAGTCGGCGACCGATGAACCCGGTACCGCCGGTAACGACATAGCGCATGCGAGTCATCGTCACGGGTCGCCGGACAAAGGTCAACAGTAGAAACAAACACCGCCGGATACAGTCGCGTGCATGCCGATCGATCCCCACGCCGTTGGCGTCACCACCGACCCGCAGGTCTTCGAATGGACCGACCGCGACACCCTGCTGTACGCGCTCGGCGTCGGAGCCGGGACGGCTGACCTCGCGTTCACCACCGAGAACAGCCACGAGGTCGAGCAGCAGGTGCTGCCGACCTACGCGGTGATCGCCTGCTCGCCGTTCGCCGCGGCCACCACGATCGGCAGCTTCGATTTCAGTCGTCTGCTGCACGGATCCCAGTCCATCCGGGTGTTCAGCCCGCTGCGGCCGGCGGGTCGGCTCAGTGTCGTCAGCGAAGTCGCCGACATCCAGGACAAGGGGCCGGGCAAGAACGCCGTCGTCATGCTCAAGGCCACCGGCAGCGACCCCGACACCGGCGAGCGGGTCGCCGAATCGCTCATGACCCTGGTGATCCGCGGCGAGGGTGGATTCGGCGGCCAGCCCGGGCAGCGGCCGCCCGCTCCGGAGTTTCCCGAGCGGGAACCCGACGCACGGCTGGCCCTGCCCACGCGTGAGGACCAGGCGCTGATCTACCGCCTCTCGGGTGACCGCAACCCGCTGCACAGCGACCCGTGGTTCGCCCAGCTCGCCGGATTTCCGACGCCGATCCTGCACGGCCTGTGCACCTACGGGGTCGCCGGCCGGGCTCTGGTCGCCGAGTTGTGCGACGGAGACGCCACCAGGATCACCGCGATCGCGGCGCGGTTCAGCTCGCCGGTCTTTCCCGGCGAGACGCTGACCACGTCGATCTGGCGCCAGGAGTCGGGCGCGGCGGTGTTCCGCACGGAAGCGTCTGCGCCCGACGGGTCCAACTCCCGCCTCGTGCTCGACGACGGCGTCGCCGAGTTCCGCTGACGCGAGAGCCCGCCACCGGATTCGTCGTCAAGGTTTCTGCGACCCTGGGCATCGGTTTGCTGGGCTGGTAGCCTTCGCGAAGGCGGGGGTGTGATGAACTGCCTCTTGAGGGCGTGCAGACGGGGTGGGTGGGTGTTTGAGAATTTGCGGCATTCCGCCGCTTCAGCCATAGCGCCTGCGTTGTGGCGCTCGGATCAGTACTACTGGTTTACTGCCGTGCTCGCCGCCCGCGGCCTTCAGACCGTCACCTGCCGCGTGGTGGCGACGTGCATCGTCGCCCTCGGGGTGGTTCCGATGGTGTTGATGGCCAGCGCGCTGGGCCCACAGACCGCAGCGACCCGCGGTCTCGCGGTCGTCGTCGGACTGGGCTGCCTGGGCCTGGCGGCGCTGTGGTTGCGCCAACACTGGCCGACGCGGGCACAGTCGCTGCTGTCCGTCTTCGTCGGCACGGTGGGCATCGGGGTGTCCGCGCTGAACGTGTCCAGTCCCATCGCCGGCTTCCTGGGTGCGACGACCTTTGTGTTGCTGACGGCGTTCGTGGTGTGTTTCCACTCGGCTCGGTTCCTGGTCTTCACCTGGACCGTGGGAGCGGTGGTGGTCGCGGTGCTGTTCGCCCGGCTGGCCCCTGACGATCTCGCGCTGGCCCTGTGTGCGGCAGGTGTCGTGGTCGTGCTCAACGTGTTCATCGCGCTGGTCTGCCGGGCAGCGGTCACCCTGGTCCAGCCCGAGGCCCATCACGGCGACATCGAGCAGGTCACCGGGTTGCTGCACCGGGACGCGTTCTACCGCGGGGTGGCCACGCTGTTGGCCTCCCGCAGCCGCAGCGACGACCAGTACCTGGTCATGGTCGCGGTCAACATCGACAGCTTCTCGCTGCTGATGGGCCTTTCCGGTGCACAGGCCGGCACCAGGGCGCGCGTCGCCGTGGGGCAGGCGCTACGGGAAACCGTCCGGCACAACGCGATCGTCGCGCACGTGTCCTCCGGCGGTTTCCACGACTTCCTGATCGCCGACTCGTTCACGACCCCGGATGCCTCTCCGCTGGTCGAGCGCATCCGGGGGGCGATCGCCGGGACCCCGCAGAAACTCACCGCCAGCATCGGCGTCGTCTGCACGCCGCTGCCGCCGCTGGCCGCCGAACCGCCCGACGAGGTGGTGGACAAGCTCATCTCGGTCGCCACCACGGCCATCGAGCAGGCCCGGATGGCCGGGGGCAATCAGGTCCGCTACGTGTTGCGACCGGACCTCGGTGAGGACTCCGGCGATTCCGGGGGCGACGACTGGCCGGACAACGGCAAGAGCGCCTGACCGCCCCTCGCGCTGTCGAACATTTGTTCGATAGACTGTGCCGGTGGGATGGCACAACGGGCCGCCGAGCTGGACCGAGATGGAGCGCGTGCTCAATGGTCGGGCGCGCCGGGCCGGCTGGCCCATTGACGAGCAGGCCGGCGACGGCGGGGACAGCCCGGCGTGGTCGCGCAAGCGGGGGGAGTACCGGGCCCCGGAGCTGGACCGTCCACCGGCCACCGGGGCTGTTTCGGTGCCCTATGCCGAGTTGCACGCCCATTCGGCCTACAGCTTTCTCGACGGCGCCAGCACTCCGGAGGAACTGGTGGAGGAGGCGGCCCGGCTCGGTCTGCGTGCCCTTGCCCTGACCGATCACGACGGGCTCTACGGGGTGGTGCGGTTCGCCGAGGCGGCCCGGGAGCTCGACATGGCCACCGTGTTCGGTGCCGAGCTGTCACTCAGCGGGGTCAGCCGCACCGACGAGCCCGATCCGCCGGGGCCGCATCTGCTGGTGCTCGCCAGGGGTCCGGAGGGGTATCGGCGGTTGTCGCGGCAGCTGGCGCACGCGCACTTGGCCGGTGGGGAGAAGGGCGTGCTGCGCTACGACTTCGACGCGTTGACCGAGGCGGCGGGCGGGCACTGGCACATCCTGACCGGCTGTCGCAAGGGACATGTCCGGCGGGCGCTGGCCTCGGGTGGTCCGTCGGCTGCCGA
>CAXEZH010000170.1:0-9822 GCA_964000695.1 uncultured Mycolicibacterium sp.
CCGCCAGCTCGGCGACGACGCCGCCGTGGACGCCCGTACGCTTGCCGAGCTGGAACGGGCGCTGATGAACCAGGGGTTCCTCGACCGCGGTTCCGACGGCCAGTGGAGGCTGTCGCCCAAGGCGATGCGCCAACTCGGTCAGGCCGCGTTGCGTGACGTCGCGCAACAACTCTCGGGCCGCCACGGTGAGCGCGATACCCGTCGCGCCGGCGCCGCGGGAGAACTGACCGGGGCCACCCGGCCATGGCAGTTCGGCGACACCGAGCCGTGGAACGTCACCCGCACGGTGACCAATGCCGTGCTCCGGGAAGCCGGCACGGGGGAGCGCCCGTTGCCGGTGCGCATCACCGTCGATGACGTCGAGATCTCCGAGACCGAGACGCGCACCCAGGCGGCGGTGGCGCTGCTGGTGGACACGTCGTTCTCGATGGTGATGGAGAACCGCTGGCTGCCTATGAAGCGCACCGCGCTGGCACTGAACCATCTTGTCAGCACCCGGTTCCGGTCCGATGCGCTGCAGATCGTCGCGTTCGGCCGCTACGCCCGCACGGTCACCGCTGCCGAGCTGACCGGGTTGGAGGGCGTCTACGAACAGGGCACCAACCTGCACCACGCGTTGGCGCTGGCGACCCGGCACCTGCGGCGCCACCCGAACGCGCAGCCGGTGGTGCTCGTCGTCACCGACGGCGAACCGACGGCGCACCTCGAGGACTTCGGCGGCGAGGGTGGTTCTTCTGTGTTTTTTGATTACCCGCCGCACCCGCGGACCATCGGGCACACCGTCCGCGGTTTCGACGAGGTCGCCAGGCTCGGTGCGCAGGTGACGATCTTCCGGCTCGGCAGCGACCCGGGGCTGGCGCGCTTCATCGATCAGGTCGCCCGCAGGGTCGGCGGTCGGGTCGTGGTGCCCGATCTGGACGGGTTGGGTGCCGCGGTGGTCGGCGACTACCTGAGTGCGAAACGGCGCCGTTAGGCGGGTTTGCGCTTCTTGCGTTTGACGCCGACGCTGCCCCACAGCGAGAGGCCGCGGATCTTCACGCACGGCGCGCCCGGCGAGCCCTCGCCGGTGACGTGATGCTCGAAGCTGCCCATCACCGCCTTGCCGTGCAGGTCGAGGTTCACCTCGGGCGGCACCAGGATGGTCTGCCCGCCCATGATCGAATATGACCGGATCTCGACATCATGACTGGTGAAGTCGGCGTAGCGCATGTCGATGACGCCGCCGCCCCACAGCGCGAAGGTGGTCATCCGCTTGGGCACGTTCCAGCGGCCCCGGCGCTCGAACCCGCTGAGAATCGCCAGCAGCAGCGTCGACGGGGCCGGCCGGCAAGGGCCGCGGCGGCCCCGAGTCACTGCACCGGGCAGATCGTTCGACAGCCGGTCGAGTTCGTCATACGTCGTGGCAGCGTAGGCCTTGGCGAGCCGATCCTCGTACTCGGTCAATCCGAGCACACCGGACGCGGCGGCATCGGTCAGCAGCTGCGCCACCTCGATGCGATCGGTGTCGGCAGCGCGCGTCGACCCGTTCCCCGAAGCGGGCCGGGTCATCGCAGCCTTCGGCGGATTGCGCGGGCACAGTTCGACATCAACCCCGAGCCTACGACGAACCTCGGGACATGCAAGCGGCTTCACCAAACTGTAAGGAGTCGTCACCTCCAGTCGGGTGCACGCTTCTGCAGGAAAGCCAGCATGCCCTCGCGGGCCTGCTCCGAAACGAACAGCGTCGCCGTCTGCTGCGTCAATTTCTCTGCGCGCCGATCGAAGTCGTCCAGCACAGCGGCGGTCGTCAGCGCTTTCGAGGCGGCCAGCCCCTGCGGTGAACCCTGTCCGATCGCGGCCGTCAGGTCGGCCACCGTCGCGCCCACGTCGTCAGTGGCGACGGTGATCAAGCCGATGTCCGCGGCGACGTCGGCGCCGAACTTCTCGCCGGTGACGAAGTAGCGACCGGCGGCCCGCGCCGTCATCCTCGGCAGCAAGGTGAGCGAGATGATCGACGGCGCGACTCCGAGCCGCGCCTCGGTCAACGCGAACGTGCTCGACCGGCCCGCCACTGCGATGTCGCACGCGCCGACCAGGCCCATACCGCCGGCGCGCACATGGCCGTCGACCGCAGCGATCACCGGCAGCGGCAACTCGAGGATCCGTCGCAGCAGCCGCGTCATCTCCTGCGCCCGCGCGGCAGCCTGCTCGGCCGGATCACTGCTCGACGCCGACGCCTCGCTCAGGTCGGCGCCGGCGCAGAACGTCCCTCCGGTGTGCCCGAGCACCACCACCCGCACGCCCTGCTCCGCGGTCGCGCGGGTCAGCCCGTCATGCAGCTGCTCGACGAGCGCCGACGACAGGGCGTTGCGGTTGTGCGGCGAATCCAACGTGAGCCGCGCGACCGGCCCCTCCCGCTCGAACCGGACCAGCTGCGTCATCAGGGCTCTCTTTCAGTACGACCGGGGCAGGCCGAGCGAGGTCTGCGCCACGAAGTTCAGGATCATCTCGCGGCTGACCGGGGCGATCCGGGCCAGCCGGGAGGCGGTCAGCACCGACGCGATGCCGTACTCCTTGGTCAACCCGTTGCCGCCCAGCGACTGCACCGCCTGATCGACTGCGCGCACCGAGGCCTCACCGGCGGCGTACTTGGCCATGTTCGCGGCCTCGGCGGCCGCCACGTCGTCCCCGGTGTCGTAGAGGGAGGCCGCCTTCTGCATCATCAGCTTGGCCAGCTCGATCTCGATGTGGTTCTGCGCCAGCGGATGTGACAGGCCCTGGTGTGCGCCGATCGGGGTTTTCCACACCTGACGCTGTTTGACGTAGTCGACCGCCTTGTCGATCGCGAAGCGGCCCATCCCCACCGCGCTGGCTGCGCCCATGATCCGTTCCGGGTTCAACCCGGCGAACAACTGCGCGATCGCCGCATCCTCGGAACCGACCAGGGCGTCGGCCGGCAGGCGCACCTCGTCGAGGAACAGCTGGAACTGGAACTCCGGGCTGACGATCTCCATCGGGATCTTGGTGTAGGTCAAACCCGCTGTGTCGGTGGGGACCACGAACAGTGCGGGCTTCAGGTTGCCGGTCTTGTGGTCCTCGGTTCGCCCGACGACGAGGACGGCCTGGGCCTGGTCGACACCGGAGATGTAGACCTTCTGCCCCGACAGGATCCAGTCACTGCCGTCGCGGCGCGCGGTGGTGGTGATCTTGTGCGAGTTGGAACCGGCGTCGGGCTCGGTGATCGCGAACGCCATCGTGATCGAACCGTCGGCGATGCCGGGAATCCAGCGCTTCTTCTGGTCCTCGGTACCGAACTTGGAGATGATGGTGCCGTTGATCGCCGGTGAGACGACCATCATCAGAAGCGCCGACCCGGCGGCGGCCATCTCCTCCATGACCAGGCTCAGCTCGTACATGCCGGCACCGCCGCCGCCGTACTCCTCGGGAAGGTTCACACCGATGAACCCGAGCTTGCCGGCTTCGGACCACAGTTCGTCGGTGTGCTCACCGGCGCGGGCCTTCTCCAGGTAGTAGTCCTGGCCGTAGTTGGCGGCCATCGCGGCCACCGCCTTGCGCAGGGCCTGCTGTTCTTCGGTCTCGATGAAACCGCTCACGGGATCTCCTTCTCGTTGTCCCCGGCGTCGACCCGGGCCAGTATGGAGCCGACCTCGACCTGGCGGCCGGGTTCGACATTGAGTTCGACCAGCACACCGTCGGTGGGCGCGGTGATGGTGTGCTCCATCTTCATCGCCTCGAGCCAGATCAGCGGCTGGCCTGCGGTCACCGTGTCGCCGACCGTCGCGGCGATGCGCAGCACCGACCCGGGCATCGGCGCCACCAGCGATCCCTGGGCGAGCGCGGCGGCCGGGTCGGGGTAGCGCGGCAGGGCGCTCAGTCGCACACTGCCGTCCGGCGAGTCGACGAAGACGTCGGTTCCGTAGGAGCACACGTCGAACGGTCGCTCGACACTGCCGTCGGCGAGCACGACGCGCCCGCGTGACGCCGAGACGACGGTGACGTCGTCGTGGCCGTGGATCCGCACCCCGTCGCGGCGGAAGCGGTATCGCACGTCGTGGGTGTGACCGCCGGCGTCGTCGTAGCTCTTGTGTTGCGGGATCGACCCGAGATTGCGCCACCCGCTGGGGACTCCGGCGAAAACCGTTGCCGTGTTACGGTTGTGGGCCGCATCGGCCAGTGCAGCGGCGATGGCCGACAGCCCGATCGTGCGGGCGTCGGCGACCGGTCGGGCCAGTTCGGGTAAGCCGTGCGTGTCGAAGAACGCGGTGTCGGTCGCCCCGGCCAGGAAGGCGGGGTGGCGCAGCACGTTGACCAGCAGGTCCCGGTTGGTGTCGACCCCGTGCATGCGGGTGCGCACCAGCGCGTCGGCGAGCAGAGCCGCGGCCTGCCGGCGGGTCGGCGCGTAGGAGATGATCTTGGCGATCATGGGGTCGTAGTACACCGAGATGATCGAGTTGTCCTCGATGCCCGAATCGACTCGGATGCCGCTGCGCTCGATCCCGCCGAAGCGGACCGTGGCGGAGGTCACGGTGAACCGGTGCACGGCGCCCGCCTGCGGTTGCCAGTCCTTCGCCGGGTCCTCCGCGTAGAGCCGGGCCTCGATGGAGTGTCCACGCGCCGGCGGCGGCTCGGGATCCAGCGCCGCACCGTCGGCGACGGCGATCTGCAGCTCGACCAGGTCGAGTCCGGTGGTGAGCTCGGTGACGGGGTGCTCGACCTGCAGGCGGGTGTTCATCTCCAGGAAGAAGAACGAGCCCTCGTCGTCGGCCATGAACTCGACGGTGCCCGCCCCGGTGTAGCCGATGGCCGACGCGGCCAGGCGGGCCGCCTCGAAGAGCTTCCCGCGCATCCCCGGGACGCGCTCGACCAACGGCGAAGGCGCCTCCTCGATGATCTTCTGGTGACGCCGCTGGATCGAGCATTCGCGTTCACCGACCGCCCAGACGGTGCCGTGGACGTCGGCCATCACCTGGACCTCGATGTGGTGGCCTGCCGCTAGATAACGCTCGCAGAACACCGTCGGGTCTCCGAAGGCCGACTGCGCTTCGCGGCGGGCCGCCTCGACCTGGCCGGGCAGATCGGCGAGCTCGCGCACCACCCGCATGCCGCGACCGCCACCACCGGCCGAGGCCTTGATCAGCACGGGCAACATGTCGGCGGTCACGGCGTCGGGGTCGAGTTCGTCGAGCACCGGCACCCCTGCGGCGGCCATGATCTTCTTGGCCTCGATCTTCGAGCCCATCGCCGCCACTGCGGGCACGGGCGGGCCGATCCAGGTGAGCCGGGCATTCTGCACCGCGGCGGCGAAATCGGCGTTCTCGGAGAGGAATCCGTAACCGGGGTGCACCGCGTCGGCGCCGGCGGCGTGCGCGGCGGCGATGAGCTGCGCGGGGTCCAGATAGCCACGGGTGCCCTCGAGGCGAACCCGGGCGTCGGCCTCACCGACGTGGGGTGCCTCGGCGTCCGGGTCGGTGTACACCGCGACCGTCCGCAGACCGAGGCGCCGGCAGGTGGCGAACACCCGGCGTGCGATCTCGCCGCGGTTGGCGACCAGAACCGTGGTGATCATCGTTCTCCTCCGGCGAATTCGGCGCGTTTCTGCACCCTCGGTGTCGCATTGCGCGCCCGATTCACGGTCATCACATCCGGAAGACGCCGAAGTTCGACGTCCCCTCGATCGGCGCGTTGGCGATGGCCGACAGGCACATGCCGAGCACGGTGCGCGTGTCGCGGGGGTCGATGACCCCGTCGTCGTAGAGCCGGCCTGACAAGAACATCGGCAACGACTCGGCTTCGATCTGGGCCTCGACCGCGGCCTTCAGCGCCGCGTCGGCGTCCTCGTCGACCTGCTGGCCGCGGGCCTCGGCCGCCGCGCGGCTGACGATGGACAGCACGCCGGCCAGCTGGGTGCCGCCCATCACCGCCGACTTCGCGCTCGGCCAGGCGAACAGGAACCGGGGATCGTAGGCGCGCCCGCACATGCCGTAGTGCCCGGCCCCGTAGGAGGCCCCGATCAACAGCGAGAGGTGCGGCACCGTCGAGTTGGACACGGCGTTGATCATCATCGAGCCGTGCTTGATCATCCCGCCCTCCTCGTACGCCCTGCCGACCATGTAGCCGGTGGTGTTGTGCAGGAACAACAGTGGGGTGTCGGAACGGTTGGCCAGCTGGATGAACTGGGTGGCCTTCTGGGACTCCTCACTGAACAGCACGCCGCGCGCATTGGCCAGGATGCCCAGCGGGTAGCCGTGCAGCGTCGCCCACCCGGTCACCAGGGAGCCGCCGTAGAGAGGCTTGAATTCGTCGAACTCCGAGCCGTCGACGATGCGCGCGATCACGTCGCGCGGGTCGAACGGGATCCGCAGGTCCGGGGGCACGACACCGATCAGCTCCTCCGTATCGAACAGCGGCTCGGTGAACGGTCGTGGCGCCGGGCCCGCCTTGCGCCAGTTCAGTCGGGCGACGATACGCCGGCCGATGCGCAGCGCGTCGAGTTCGTCGACGGCGAAGTAGTCGCCCAGTCCGGACGTCCTGGCGTGCATCTCGGCGCCGCCGAGGGACTCGTCGTCGGACTCCTCACCCGTGGCCATCTTGACCAGTGGCGGTCCGGCCAGGAAGACTTTCGAGCGTTCCTTGATCATCACCACGTGGTCGGACATTCCGGGGATGTAGGCGCCGCCGGCTGTCGAGTTCCCGAAGACGATGGCCACGGTCGGGATCCCGGCAGCCGAGAGCCGGGTGAGATCCCGGAACATCTGACCGCCCGGAATGAAGATCTCCTTCTGGGTGGGCAGGTCGGCGCCGCCGGATTCCACCAGTGAGATCACCGGCAGCCGGTTCTGGAGCGCGATCTGGTTGGCCCGCAGGATTTTCCGCAGTGTCCACGGATTGGAGGTGCCGCCCTTGACGGTGGGGTCGTTGGCGACCAGCAGACATTCGACGCCGCTGACGGCCCCGATGCCCACCACGACGCTGGCGCCGACGGTGAAGTCGGTGCCCCACGCCGCCAATGGGCTCAGTTCCAGAAACGGCGAGTCCGGATCCACCAGCGCTTCGATGCGTTCGCGGGCGGTCATCTTGCCGCGCGCGTGGTGTCGGGCGACGTACTTCTCGCCGCCGCCGTCGAGCGCCCTGGCGTGCTCGGCCTCCAACTCGGCGATCTTGGCCGTCATCGCCGCGGCGGCCTCGGCGAACGCCGGCGAGCGTGGGTCGATCGTCGACCGCAGGGCTGCTGTGCTGGTCGGGGTGGTCATGCCTGGTATCCCAGCGTCTTGGCGGCCAGGCCGGTGAGGATCTCCGTCGTGCCCCCGCCGATGCCCAGTATTCGCATGTCGCGGTACTGCCGCTCGATCTCCGACTCGGCCATGTACCCCATCCCGCCGAACAGCTGGACCGCCTGGTTGGCCACCCACTCGCCGGCCTCGACGGCGGTGTTCTTGGCGAAGCACACCTCGGTGATCAGGTCGACTTCCCCCGCGAGCTGCCGCTCGACCACGTTGCGGGTGTACACCCGGGCCACGTCGATGCGCCTCGCCATCTCGGCCAGCGTGTTCTGTACCGATTGGCGCGCGATCAGCGGCTTGCCGAACGTCTCGCGGTTGCGGCACCAGTCGACGGTCAGGTCGAGGCAGCGCTGCGCACTCGAATACGCCTGTGCGGCAAGGCCGACACGCTCGGAGACGAAGGCAGCGGCGATCTGGAGGAACCCGGTGTTCTCGGTGCCGACGAGGTTGGCGGACGGCACCCGCACATCGGTGTAGGACAGTTCGGCGGTGTCGGAGGACCGCCAGCCCATCTTGTCGAGCTTGCGGCTGACCTCGAATCCGGGGGTGCCCTTGTCGACGACGATCAGTGACACCCCGGCGGCGCCCGGCCCGCCGGTGCGCGCAGCGGTGACGACGTAATCGGCGCGCACCCCGGAGGTGATGTAGGTCTTCGCGCCGTTGAGGATGTACTCGTCACCCTCTCTGGCGGCTCGGGTGGTCAGGTGCCCGACGTCGGATCCGCCGCCCGGCTCGGTGATCGCGAGCGAGCCGATCTTCTCCCCGCGCAGGGTCGGTCGCACATAGGTGTCGATCAAGTGCTCGTCGCCGGAGGCGATTATGTGGGGCACCGCGATACCGCAGGTGAAGAGCGACGCGAACACTCCACCGGGGGCCCCTGCCTGGTGCATCTCCTCGCAGATCACCACGGCGTCGGCACCGTCCCCGCCCTCGCCGCCCACCGATTCCGGGAACCCGGCGCCGAGCAGCCCGGCCGCCGCGGCCTTGAGGTGCAACTCGCGCGGCAGTTCGCCGGTGTGTTCCCACTCGTTGACGTGGGGGAGTACCTCGCGTTCAGCGAAGGCGCGCACCGTCTTTCGGAGGTCGTCGCGCTCGGGTGTGGTCCAGATGCTCACGGCAGCAACTCCTCTGGTGTGTCACATAGGTCGACAGGGATGTCGACGTATCGGCTGCGCAGCCATTCACCCAAGCCTTTGGCCTGGGGGTCGAAACGGGCCTGGTACGCCACGCCCTGGCCGAGGATGTCGTCGATGACGAAGTTCACCGCGCGCAGGTTGGGCAGCAGGTGGCGGGTGATCGGCAGGTCGGCTGCCTCGGGTAGTAGCCCGCGCAGCGCATCCTCGGTGAGCGTGTTCGCCAGCCATGCCCACTGCTCGTCGGTGCGGACCCACAGCCCGACGTTGGCGCTGCCCCCTTTGTCGCCGCTGCGCGCTCCGGCGATGAGGCCCAGCGGCATCCGCCGGGTCGGCCCGTCGGGCCGGGCGGGCGGTGCGGCCGGCGCCGGCACCGGTGCCAGCTCCTGGGTGTCGGCGGCGGCCGGGATGTCGACGCGGGTGCCATCGGCGTGCACGGCGACGTGGGTGAGCTTGTCGGCCGGCACGTAGGCCGCGGTGAACACCCCGTAGACCTGACCGTCGCCGGGCGGGGCTGTGCTGGTGAATCCCGGATAGCTGGCCAGGGCCAGCTCGACAGCCGCGGACGAGAAACGGCGGCCGACCGTCGCGGCGTCGGGATCCCTTGCCACACAGCGCAACAGCGCGCTGGCGGTCTGCTCGGTGTCTGCGTCGGGATGGTCGGTGCGCGCCAGCGTCCATTCCAGCTCCGCCGGCTTGACGGTCAGGCCGGCCTCGAGCTGCCGGCGCACCAGGTCAGCTTTGGCGTCGATGTCCAGACCGGTGAGCACGAACGTCACCTCGTTGCGGAAGCCGCCCAGGCTGTTGAGCGACACCTTCACGGTCGGTGGCGGCGGCTCGCCGCGGACCCCGCTGAGCCGCACGCGGTCCTCACCGTCGTCGGTCAGCGTGATGCTGTCCACCCGCAGCGTCGCGTCGGGATTGGCGTAGCGGGCCCCGCCGATCTCGTAGAGCAGCTGTGCGGTCACGGTGCCGACGGTCACGGCGCCGCCCGTGCCGGGGTGTTTGGTGATCACCGACGAGCCGTCGGAGTGGATCTCGGCGATCGGGAAACCGGGATGGGTGAGGTCACCGAGTTCGGTGAAGAACGCGTAATTGCCGCCGGTGGCCTGGGTGCCGCACTCGATGACGTGTCCGGCTGCGATGGCGCCGGCGATCCGGTCATGGTCGGTGGGTCGCCAACCGAAGTGTGCGGCGGCCGGACCGACGATGACCGAGGCATCGGTGACCCGCCCGGTCACCACGACGTCGGCGCCGCCGGCGAGGCACTCGACGATGCCCCACGCGCCGAGGTAGGCGTTGGCGGTGAGCGGGGCGCCCAGATCGAGTTCGGCGGCGCGGGGCAGCAGATCGTCACCCTCGACGTGCGCGACGGTGACAGGAACACCCAGGGTGTCGGCCAGCGTCCG
>CAXEZH010000171.1:0-8232 GCA_964000695.1 uncultured Mycolicibacterium sp.
CCGCCGATGCCGGTTCCGCCGGCCTGGGCCGCGGGCAACCCGCAGGTATGGGACGAGGGCTGGCAGCACTGGGGCGTGTGGATGAACGGCGTGTTCATCCCGACCTACTGATTCTGCCGTTGACACGAGACCGGGGCGCGATCACAGATCGCGCCCCGGTTTCGTGTCGGTCAGACGCCCAGCGTGCGCTGGATGTCCGGCTTCATCGCGACCAGCTGCGACCCCCAGTACCCCCAGCCGTGGGTGCCGTTGGCGGGGAAGTTGAACACCGCGTTGCTGCCACCGGCGGCCTGGTATTGCGCCTGGAAGTTCTTGTTGCTGTCCAGTGTGATGGCCTCCAGCAGCTGTCCGGGCACATCTCCGCCGCCGCCCAACTCTCCGGGCCGGCCGGTTCCGCAGTACACCCAGACCCGGGTGCCGTTGGCCACCAGACGACCGACGTTGACCGTCGGATCGTTGCGAACCCACGCCGGGCCTCCGCCGGGACCCCACATCGCGGTCGAACTGAAACCGCCCGCGTCCCGCATGGCGATGCTGACCAGCAGCGGCCACACGCCGTCGGACAGGTTGAGATAACCCGACAGCGACGCGGCGTAACGGAACTGGCCGGGGTGATAGGCGGCCAGGATCAGCGCCGCGCTCCCTGACATCGACAGGCCGACGACCGCGTTGCCGGTCGGGGACACGCCCTTGTTCGCGGCGAGATAGGCCGGCAGCTCCGAGGTCAGGAACGTCTCCCACTGGTAGGAGTAGGTCTGCCCGTTGCCCACCGCAGGGCTCTGCCAGTTGGTGTAGAAGCTCGACATGCCGCCGACCGGCATCACCACCGACAGACCGGACTCGAAGTAGTTCTCGAAGGCGGCGGTCTCGATGTCCCAGCCGCTGTTGTCGTCACGGGCGCGTAGCCCGTCGAGCAGGTAGACCGCATGCGGGCCACCGCCCTGGAATTTGACCGGGATGTCGCGGCCCATCGCCGCCGACGGCACCATCAGTGTCTCGACCGGCAGCCCCGCACGGGAGTACGCTCCCGCGGTGGCCGAGCCGCCCACGACGGCGATCAGACCGGGCAGCAGAAGCGCTGCCAGGGCGCCGGCGAGTAACCGGCGCCACGAGTTGTACCAGAACGTCATTCGCAATTGTCATCCTCGTCAGGCGTGCCGTTGGCGCGCCACTGGGAAAGGGAGCAGGTCCGGCCGTCGATCAGGACCGCCGGGCGGGATGCCGACTGCTTCGCATCCATCGCATCGGTTACTTCGTCATGTGACGATTCGTCGTTACCGGTGTGCCGAATCTACGGCCCGATAGCCTCCTGACCGTGAGCGACGAGCGCACCAAGGTCCTGATCATCGGCGGCGGATTCGGCGGATTGTTCTGCGCGCGGCGGCTCGGCCGCGCCGAGGTAGACGTGACACTGCTCGACAAGTCGGCAGGCCACCTGTTTCAGCCGCTGCTGTACCAATGCGCCACCGGCATGCTGAGCATCGGCCACATCAGCCGTCCGCTGCGGGAGGAGATGGCTCCCCACCGCAACGTCACGGTCCTTCTCGGCGAGGCCGTCGACTTGGATCCCGGCGCCCGCCGGGTGACCGTTCGCCGCCCCGACGATTCGACGTTCCCGATCGACTACGACGTGTTGGTCGTCGCAGCGGGTATGCAGCAGTCCTACTTCGGCAACGAGCACTTCGCGCAGTGGGCGCCTGGCATGAAGACCCTCGACGACGCGCTGTGCATTCGCCAGCGGCTGTTCGCCGCGTTCGAGATCGCCGAGACGCTACCGCCGGGGCCCGACCGGGACGCCTGGCTGACCTTCGCCGTGTCGGGCGGCGGCCCCACAGGTGTCGAGCTCGCCGGCCAGATCCGCGAGGTCGCGACCCGCACGTTGGCGCACGAATTCCACAGCATCGACCCCGAAGACGCCCGGGTGCTGCTCTTCGACGGCGGGGACCGGGTGCTCAAGAGCTTCGCTCCATCATTGTCGGCAAAGGCCACCGAGACGCTGACCTCGCTGGGTGTCCAGCTCCATCTGGGAGTGCATGTCACCGACGTGGACGGCGACGGGGTGACCGTCACCCCGAAGAGCGGCGGAGCGCTGCAGCGGTACCGGGCTCGCACCGTGCTGTGGACCGCCGGGGTCGAGGCGGTGCCGTTCGCAAACCGCGTCGCCGCCGCCCTAGGGGCGAGCACCGACCGCTGTGGACGCATCGCGGTCGGACCCGACCTGTCGGTGCCCGGACACCCGGAGGTGTTCGTCATCGGGGATCTCGTCGGTCGCGACGGCCTTCCCGGCGTGGCCGAGAACGCCATGCAGGGTGGTCTGCACGCCGCCGCCTGCATCCGCGCTGACCTGACCGGTCGTCCCCGGCGGCCTTACCGGTACCGCGACCTGGGATCAGCGGCGTACATCAGCCGGGGCAACGCGCTCCTTCAGGTGGGGCCGATCAGGTTGGCGGGCTTCGCCGGCTGGCTGGCGTGGGGACTCATCCACATCGCGGTGCTGACAGGGGTGAGCAACCGCGTCAGTACCGTTGCCACCTGGCTGGCGACGATCGCGCGCGCCAGCCGCTACCACCGGGCCTTCATGCTCGAAGGCGACAGAGCGCAGGGCGGCCGCTTCACGTGGTCCCGCCCGGACGAGACCTCCTGAACGAGGCACGCGCACCCCGATGAACGACGACCGCACCGCGGGTCTACAGGGCGACAGATCGACAACCGAAAGGAGCCTTCGATGCTCATCGTCGCAGGACACCTCACCGTCGCAGCGACCCAGCGGGACGCCTACCTGGCAGGCTGCGAGCGTGTCGTCGAACAGGCGCGCCGGATGCCCGGCTGCCTGGACTTCGCGATCAGCGCCGACCGGGTCGACCCGCAGCGGATCAACGTCTTCGAACGGTGGCGCAGCCGGACCGAACTCGAGGCCTTCCGCGGCGACGGGCCCGACGACGCTGCGAGCGGGGCGCTACTGGGGGCTGCTGTTGCCGAATACGACGTCGCTGCGGAGCGGTCGCTGACCGGAGCTGATCTTGAATGACGCCAGTACCGATTAATGTGGATGTCCGCACGAGAGTTCAGTCGTCGACGAGGGGACACACTTGGCGGGCGCTCTTCCTGATCGCGCGGTGCTCGAAGCCGTCCTGGATCTGGCGGCCCGGGCCCCCTCCCCACGGAACAGTCAGCCGTGGCGGTGGCAGGTCGACGATGCGGGCCTGCATCTGCACGCGGACTGGAGTCGCGCCGTCGCCGATTCCGGCGCCGGCCGGCGCGATGTCCTGATCAGCTGCGGCGCGGTACTGGACCACTGCACCGTCGCGCTGGCCGCGGAGGGTTGGCGCCCTCACGTCCGCCGCTTTCCCACACTTGACGACCCCGGACACATCGCCCTGTTCGAGGTGATCGAACACCCCGCGCAGCCCGGTCCTCGCGAGTTGGCCGCCGCGATAGGCAGCCGGCGTTCCGACCGCCGCGAGTTTCCCGAAGCCCGGCTTCCCGCGGGCACGCTGGAGTTGCTGAGTGTGCACGCGGCGCGTCGTGGCGTCGACTTCGCCGTCGTTCCGCGCACCCGGTGGGGGCGGGACGAGCGCGGGGAGGTGGCGCTCCGGTTCCCCGGTAGGGCCGTCGGCGACCGGAGCGCCAATGCAGATGGTGCGGTGCTGCTCACGTTGGGCACCGCAGGTGACGACGAGATCGACCGGGTGCGTGCGGGTGAGACCCTGAGCCACCTGCTGCTGGCAGCCACCGCGCTGGAGTTGGCGAGCTGCGCCCTGACCGACCCGCTGCACGACGGACGGAATCGACTGGCTCTCGGCTGCGAAGTGTTCGACGGCGAGTCCTACCCTCAGGTCCTGATCCGGGTCGGCGCGGCCCCCGAGACCCCCCAGGCCCCGGGCGGGTCTGATCGTCGGTCGCTACAGCAAACCACCACGTGGACCTCCAACTGACCACTAAGGTGCCCGTACGGGGGCGATATCGAACCCTGCACGAGTGACGAACGCATCGGCTTTCGAGCCCGAACCACGCCCCGTGTCGCTCCACCCGGACGCCCACAATCGAAGGGGACGCCGTGAGCCAGCCGTCCGTGATGCCTGACGCCGAACGCAGGTGGATGATCGACACCTTGCTGGCGCTGTTGCAGACACCGAGCCCCACCGGACGCACCGACGCGGTGATGCAGCTCATCGGCGAGGTGTTCGACGACCTCGGCATCCCGTTCTCACTGACGAGGCGGGGTGCCCTGATCGCGGAGCTGCCGGGGGAGTCGCCCTCGGTCGACCGCGCGATCGTGGTTCACGCCGACACGGTCGGCGCCATGGTCAGTCGACTCAAAGAGAACGGGCGGCTTGAGCTGATCTCGGTGGGCACGTTCTCCGCGCGGTTCGCTGCGGGCGCGCGGGTGCGAATCCTGTGCGACGGGTCGACCGATTTCATCACCGGAACGATTCTGCCGCTGAAGGCCAGCGGGCATGCTTTCGGCGATGCGGTCGACACCCAGCCGACCGATTGGGACCACATCGAGGTGCGCGTCGATCGCCGGGTGTCGTCACCCGACGATCTGCGTCGGCTGGGAATCCAGGTCGGCGACTTCGTCGCCCTGATGGCCGGCCCCGAGCTCACCCACGACGGCTTCGTCGTCTCCCGTCATCTCGACGACCAGGCCGGCGTCGCGGTGGCCCTCACCCTGGCCAAGCACGTCGCCGACCGCGGTCTGAGATTGCCGCACCGCACTGCGGTGATGGTCACCATCGCCGAAGAAGTCGGATACGGAGCCAGCACCGGCCTGCCCGCCGGGATCGCGGAGATGATCACCGTGGACAACGCCGTCTGTGCCCCCGGCCTGCAGTCACGTGAAGACGCCGTCACCGTCTTGATGGCCGACCTACACGGCCCCTACGACTATCACCTGTCCCGGCAGCTGTGCCGACTGGCCGATGAGCACGGTATCCGTAGTGTCCGAGACGTCTTCCGGTTCTACCGATCTGACGCCGCCGCCGCCATCGAGGCGGGGGCCAGCACCCGCGCCGCCCTGGTCGGTCCCGGCGTCGACGGCAGCCACGGCTGGGAGCGCACACACCTGGATTCGCTGGCGGCGACCTACGCGTTGTTGCGGGCGTGGCTGCTCACCCCGCTGACGTTCGGCGACTGGGACGCCCACCCGTCCGGCCAACTGCGCGACTTCCCGTCCTCCCACCAGCCCGCCCCGAGCGAGCAGTGGGTGCCGCTGTCACGAGGCGATGGCACCGAACCCGGCCCGGTGTCGCCCGGCCGCTCCTGGCCCCCGAGGCCCGACGGAACGCACTGAGCGCTCAGGCGAATTCGTCGGCGACCGCCGATCAGGAGAATTCGTCGGCGACCGCCGACGCCGCTTCGTCGATGATTGCGCGCATCGCGAGTTCGGCGGCCGCCTCGTCGCCGGTCCTGATCGCACGGGCGACCTCGTCGTGCAACGCGATCGCCGCCGGATTCGGTGACGAGGGCATCATCCCGTGATGTGTGCGGCCGCTGAGCACCTCGTCCACCACACCGGTCAGCGCCCGGAACATCTCGTTCCCACTCGCCGCCAGAAGCGTCTGATGGAACAGTCGGTCGGCGAGCAGGTACGCCTCGAGGTCACCGGAGCGTCCGTGCATGACCATGTCGGACGCCGCGGCCGCCATCGTGCGGCACTGATCCGGGGTGGCCCGCCGCGCAGCCAGCGCCGCCGCCGCGGGCTCGAATCCGCGCCGCAACTCCGACAGGGACACCAGCTGGGCTGCCCGGTCTCCGGAGTCGACACGCCATCGAATGAGCCTGGGATCGAACACGTTCCAGTTCTCGACCGGCAGGATGGTGATTCCGACGCGGCGGCGGGATTCGACCATACGCATCGACTCCAGCACCCGCACCGCCTCGCGCGCGACGCTTCGGGAGACCCGGTACCGCGCGCTCACAGCTTCGAGGGTGAAGACCTGACCGGGTGGGTACTCACCCGACACGATCGCCGATCCCAACGCAGCCAGCAAACTGCCGTGGAGGGCACCGGCGGGCTGGTCGACCATACACAGATCCTGTCATACGTTGCCCGCCGGCATTTAAAACCGCTTAATTCAGCCAGGGGGTTGCTTTGATATGACTATTACGGCAGGGTGCGTGATGCTGGCCACAATCGGGTAGGTGGAGGACATGTCATCACCAATCGTCGTCATGGGCGTATCGGGTTCGGGGAAGTCGACAGTCGGTGCCGCGCTGGCCCAGCGCCTCCGCGTCCCCTACGCGGACGCCGACGACTTCCACCCGCCGGCCAACGTCGAGAAGATGAGTTCCGGCGAAGCGCTCGACGACGACGACCGCTACCCGTGGCTGGAATCGATCGGACAGTGGTTGTCCGAGCATCCGCACGGGGGAGTAATGAGCTGCTCTGCGCTCAAACGCAAGTACCGTGACCAGCTCCGCGAGCACTGCGGCGAGATCGAATTCCTGCATCTGTACGGCTCGACCGAGGTGATCGGCAAGCGCCAAGCCAGCCGGCCCGGCCATTTCATGCCGGCCTCGTTGCTCGAGTCGCAGTTCAAAACACTCGAGCCGCTGGAAACCGACGAGCGGGGCGTCACGATCGACGTCAACCAGAACATCGACGCGATTGTCGACGACTACATGACGGCCACCGATCAGGACAACCCGTGAATCGCCGAAAGCGTTCCGCGCAAACACGCCCGGACCCATCCCAGCACTGAAACAACGGAGGAATTGTGGAAGCAATCGAGCCGGCATACGGAGCAACCACCCTGCTCCTGATCGCCGCTGGGGCAGTGGCGCTTCTGCTGTTCCTCATCATCAGGGTGAAGCTGCACGCTTTCGTCGCACTCGTGCTGGTCAGCCTGCTCACGGCGCTGGCGGCCGGAATCCCCGTCGCCGATGTTCCCGAGGCGCTGTCCTACGGGTTCTCCAACACTCTGGGGTCGGTGGCCCTCCTCGTGGGCTTCGGCGTCATGATCGGCCGACTCCTCGAAATCACCGGCGGGGCACAAGTTCTGGCGGACACCCTGATCGGGCGGTTCGGCGAGAAGCGCGCGCCGCTGGCCATCGGGGTGGCCGCACTGTTGTTCGGTTTCCCGATCTTCTTCGACGCCGGGCTCGTGGTGTTCCTGCCGATCATCATCACCGTCGCGCGGCGATTCGGCGGTTCCCTGATCCTGTACGCGTTCCCCACGGCCGGCGCCTTCGCCGCAATGCACGCGCTGGTGCCGCCGCACCCCGGACCCGTCGCCGCCGCCGAGGTGATGGGCGGCAACATCGGTCTGGCGTTGCTGGTCGGTGTGCCCGTTGCGGTGTTGTCCTGGTTCGTCGGCTCCTTCCTGGTCTCCCAGTTCATCGGCCGGCGGGTGTGGGTCGACGTGCCCACCGCGCTGTTCGGCGAGATGAACGGCGGGCGCGACAACGACACCGGCAAGGACGGGGGCACCGACAACCGCAGCAAGGACAGCGACAGGGACAACGGCGGGGGTGCGAGTCCCGCAGGCTCCGGCGGGGGCACGGCCACCGCCACCCGCACGGCCCCCGCGTTCGGCACGGTCATGGGCATCCTGCTCCTGCCGTTCGTGCTCATCTCGTTCAACACCGTTCTCGACACCCTCATGGCGGCGGGCGTCCTCGAGGAGGACGCCACCTGGGCGCGGTATCTGATGCTGCTGGGCAACACCAGCGTCGCGCTGCTGATCACCGTCATCGTGGCGACGCTGGTGCTCGGTCTGCGTGACCGTTCGATGGCCGACGTGAGCGGCATCTTCGACAAGGCATTGGCACCGATCTGTGTGATCATCCTGATCACGGGAGCCGGTGGCATGTTCGGTGGGGTGTTGCGGTTGAGCGGGATCGGTGACGCGCTCAGCGATTCGCTGTCCGACCTCGGCATGTCGCTGATCCTGCAAGCGTTCCTGATCTCCACGATTCTGCGCGTGGCGCAGGGCTCTGCGACAGTCGCGTTGACCACGACGTCGGGTCTGATCGCGGCGTCGGTGGCCGACGCAGGGTTGAGCGACTTCCAGATCTCGCTGCTGGTGATCGCCATCGCCGCCGGTGCCACCGTGCTCTCGCACGTCAACGACTCGGGATTCTGGCTGGTGAGCCGGTTCTTCGAGATGGATGTCAAGACCACCCTGAAGACGTGGACGGTCATGGAGACGACCTTGGGCCTGTCGGCGTTCGTCCTTGCGCTGGCCATGTGGACGGTGGCTTGACCGCACGGCGGTGACCACTCAGCGC
>CAXEZH010000172.1:0-6185 GCA_964000695.1 uncultured Mycolicibacterium sp.
ATCTGCTGGTGTTCACCGATGCCCGCGTCATGTTGGGCCTGGGTGTCTGCGTCCTTCTGATCGCGCTGTACCGGCGGCGATGGCGACTGGCGGCGGTGGTCGCGGTGGCGCCGTTGCTTGCGGTGCTGGCGGCGCGGATCGCGAAACG
Source organism: uncultured Mycolicibacterium sp. (assembly GCA_964000695.1). GTDB lineage: Bacteria > Actinomycetota > Actinomycetes > Mycobacteriales > Mycobacteriaceae > Mycobacterium. The sequence continues at coordinate 149 of CAXEZH010000172.1, forward strand.
CCTGTTCGGCCGATACAAGGGCGACGCGTTGGCCTACCCGAGCGGGCACACCACGGTGGCGGTGGTCGTGCTGGGGATGGCGGTGCTGGTCGCGGGCGCCGCGACGTGGATGGTGATCGCAGCGACGGTGATGGCCGCGCTCGGCGTCGTGGGGCAGGGCGTGACGTATCACTTCTTCACCGACGCCGTCGGGGCGGTGTTGCTCGGCACCGCACTGGTCGCGGTCCTCGCCGCCCTCGCATCACGGTCCCTGGGAAGGCGCCCGGCCAAACTTGACGGGTGTCAACCCGGGTGCGACGTGGATCACAGCGGCCGTTAGCATGGGCCCATGACCGCGACGCCAGACGTGCACACGCCCGACTCCTTCTCCGGTACCGGCACCATCAGGAACCCGGCGACGGGCGCCGTCGCCGGTGAGGTGCGCTGGACCGATCCGGCCGACGTCGCCCACATCGCTGCCGGCCTGCGCACCGCGCAGACCGAATGGGCGGCCCGTGGTGCCAAGGGGCGGGCGAAGGTGCTGGCGCGCTACGCGGTGTGGCTGGGCGAGCACCGCGACGAAATCGAGCGGCTGCTGATCGCCGAGACCGGCAAATCCGCCGTCGACGCGTCGCAGGAAGTGCCGCTGATCATCATGATCGCGTCCTACTACATCAAGACGATGGAACAGGCCCTGGCGCCCGAGACGCGCCCGGCCGCGCTGCCGTTCATGGCCATCAAGAAGATCGCGGTGCACTACCGGCCCCGTCCGGTCGTCGGCATCATCGCTCCGTGGAACTACCCGGTGGCCAATGCGTTGATGGACGCCATCGGTGCACTCGCAGCGGGTTGTGCGGTGTTGCTCAAGCCCTCGGAACGCACGCCGCTGACAGCCGAACTGCTGCTGCGCGGCTGGCTCGAGTCGGGTGCCCCCGAAGTGTTGGCGCTGGCCCAGGGCGCCCGCGAGGTGGCCGAAGCGGTGATCGACGCCTCGGACTTCATCCAGTTCACCGGCTCCAGCGCGACGGGCGCGAAGGTCATGGAACGCGCGGCGCGCAGGCTCACCCCGGTGAGCCTGGAGCTCGGCGGCAAGGACCCGATGATCGTCCTCGAAGACGCCGATGTGGATCTGGCCGCGCACGCCGCGGTGTGGGGCGCGATGTTCAACGCCGGACAGACCTGTGTCTCGGTGGAGCGGGTCTATGTCGTCGACGCCGTCTATGACCGGTTCGTCGCGGCGGTGGTGCGCGACGTGCAGAACCTGAGCACCGGCGCCGGCGAGGGGCACGCCTTCGGCGCGATGATCGACGAGAGTCAGGTGGCCGTCACCGAGCGCCACGTCCAGGACGCGTTGGCCAAGGGCGCCCGGGCGTTGACCGGCGGCCGCCGTCCGGTCGGCGCGGGTTCGTTCTACCCACCGACCGTGCTCGTCGACGTCGACCACTCGATGATGTGCATGACCGAGGAGACGTTCGGGCCCACGCTGCCGATCATGAAGGTCGCCGATGCCACCGAGGCGGTGCGGCTGGCCAACGACAGCCCCTACGGTCTGTCCGCATCGGTGTTCTCCGGCGATGTCGAGCGCGCCGAAGCCGTTGCGGTGCAACTCGATTGTGGAGCAGTGAACATCAACGACGTCATCTCCAACCTGATGTGCACCACAGCGCCGATGGGCGGATGGAAGTCCTCCGGCATGGGGGTGCGGTTCGGCGGCGCCGAGGGGATCCGCAAGTTCTGCCGCCAGGAGGCGGTGGTGGCGCCGCGCACCAACGTCGGCGCCGGCGGCAACTACTACAACAAGTCGCTGCGCGCACTCAAGCGGATGAACACCATGATGACGAAGATGGCGCTGGTCGGGCCGAGGCGCGCGGCGAAGTAGCCGTCACCCGGCGAGCGCGGCGGGCTCCGAGTCGCCGATCGCCCTGCTCGGGTATCCGTGGATGTCGACCGGGACGTCACCGGCAAGGGTGACCCGATGCATGAGCCGCCGCTGCCGGTCGTAGTCGTCGACGGCGCGGTGCTGGGTGGCGCGGTTGTCCCAGATCGCCACGTCGCCGTTCTCCCAGTTCCACCGGATGGTGTTCTCCGGCAACGTGATCCGTCGCTGGACGAGGTCGAGCAGGGTCCGGGAGTCCTGCGGGTCGAAACCGATCAGGTGTTGGGTGAAGTCTCCCGCGACCAGGGTGCGCTCGCCCGTCTCGGGGTGGACCCGCACAAGCGGGTGCTCGGTACGGAATTCCTTGTTCCCGAACGCCGCCCGTGCCGCGCGGAACTTCTCGTCGGTGGTGGCGGCGGATGTCGCGACGTAGTCGAACCGATTGCTGTGCAGGGCCCACGTGTTCTCGGTCAGCCTCTTGAGGGGTTCCGGCAGATCGCGGTACGCGGCGGCGGTGGAGGCCCACATCGTCGAGCCGCCATAGGGCGGCAGGGTGACGGCCCGCAGCACCGAGATCGAGGGGTAGTCGGGAACGAAGGTGACGTCGGTGTGCCACCGGTTGGCCGAGGCGTAGTCGGAGTCGATCGGCGTGATGGTCGGAACCTCCGCCGCGGTGAGTCGGGCGAGCAGGGGGTGCCCGACCGGCGTGCCGAGGCATGCGGCGAAGCGGTGCTGGGCGGCGTCGTCGAGGTGGTGTTGGTGGCGGAAGAAGATCACCCCGTGTTCGAGGAGCGCGGTGCGGATCGCCGAGACGACGTCCGGCGTGAGGTCGGCGCCGAGGGAGACGTCGTCGATGCGGGCCCCGATGTTGCTGCCCAGTTTGGTGACGGAGGGGGTGGCGGCCATGGGCGGGGTCCTTTCCGTACGGATGTAGTCACTCGACTACATCCGACTGTAGTCGAGTGACTACATGCATGCAACGGTCCCAGACATCGGAGAGACACCGCGTCGGCGAGAGGTCGCGGCAACCGGCCACCTGCCGTTCACCGTCACGTCACCGACTGGTTCGTGGGGCTGGATAGCTTCGGCCCGTGACTCTGGACACCTCTGGTTACACCGTGGTCGACGACGACGATGACGACCCGGTTCTGCTGATCCAGCCCGGCGACCGGGTGGTCGACACGTGGCGGGAGAACTATCCGTACGACGAGCGGATGAAGCGCACCGACTACGAGGAACAGAAGCGGCTGCTGCAGATCGAGCTGCTCAAGCTGCAGAAGTGGAGTCAGGCCAACGGGCACCGGCACGTCGTCGTGTTCGAGGGGCGCGACGCCGCAGGCAAAGGCGGCACCATCAAGCGCTTCATGGAGCACCTGAACCCACGTGGCGCGCGCATCGTGGCGCTGGAGAAGCCGACCGAGCAGGAGCGCACGCAGTGGTATTTCCAGCGCTATGTGCGCCACCTCCCGCATGCGGGCGAGATCGTGATGTTCGACCGGTCCTGGTACAACCGCGCCGGTGTGGAACGCGTGATGGGCTACTGCACCCCAAAGCAGCACGCCGAGTTCATCCGCCAGGTCCCCTGGTTCGAGCAGATGCTGGTCAACGACGGCATCTTCCTGACCAAACTGTGGTTCTCGGTGTCGCCGTCCGAACAACGCACCCGGTTCACGATCCGCCAGGTCGACCCGGTCCGGCAGTGGAAGCTGTCACCCACCGACCTGGCCTCGCTGGACAAGTGGGACGACTACACCGCCGCCAAGGAGGACATGTTCGCCTGGACCGACACCGAGACGGCGCCGTGGACCGTGGTCAAGAGCAACGACAAGAAGCGTGCCCGCGTCAACGCGATGCGGTTCGTACTGAGTAAATTCGACTACGACAACAAAGATCATGACGTGGTCGGCCGGCCCGACCCGCTCATCGTGGGACGCGCGCTGGGCGACTGACCGGCGGAGAAGGGGGACGCGTCGGTGCGGTTCGTGACGGCGCTGTTCTTCTGGCTGCTGACCACCGCGGCGTTGGCCGTCGCGGTGCCGGTGGTCTGGGCGCAGATGACGATCGTCAACGAGGATGGCTACGCCGCGCTGTCAGCGTCAGCGGCGGGTGATCCGCGCCTGCAGGAGGCGATGGCAGGTGAGCTGACCACCCAGCTGGTGGCGCTGGGCGCCGAGAACGGCTACACCCTCAACCCGGTCCTGGTGCGTCAGGTCGCGGCGTCCTACACCGGCAACGACGGCTTCGCCGGACAGTTCGCCCAGGCGAACCGCATCGCGCACCGGTGGATGTTCACCGGCGCCGTGCCCAGCGGCAACTCGACCGACGAGTGGCTCATCGACGTCGCGCCGATGCTGTCGGATCCGTCGTTCCAGGCCACGCTCGGTTCCCTCGACCTGGAGGTCCCGCCGGCACTGACGGTGCCGATCACCGTCGACAGCCCAGAGCTGCAGCCGGGCAAGCTGCGCTGGCTGGCGACATGGGGGCCGTGGGCCGGCGCGGCGGTGGTGGCGGTGGTGGCGGTGTGTGCGTTGCTCACCGTCGTCGCGGCCCGCTCCCGAGGCAAGGCACTGGCCGCGCTCGGGGTGTCGGCGTTGTTGGTGGGCGCGGCAGGCTGGGCCGGCATCGAGGTGGGCCGCGGCTACGTCGAGGACGCGCTGAACCGCACGACCGGTGACATCCGCACCGTGGCCGAGGTGATGGTCGCTCACGCCGAGGGCAGCCTGCACCACTGGCTGAACATCACTCTGGTCGCCGGGGTGGTGCTGGTCGTACTCGGCGCGATCGCCGCGGGCCTGGGCGGTCTGCGGCGCGACTGAGGGTCAGGAGTTGGCGGCGACGAACCGGCGCAGAAGCGGCCACCCCGCCGCGAGGTTGACCACCACGCCGCCGAGCAGGTACGGCCACCACGCACCCCCGGCGCAGGCCACCCAGAACGCCTTGGCCGCCCAGTACGGCGGCAGCACCCCGAACGCCAGATTCCAGGCCGAGTCGACGAACCAGGGCAGGCACGGGATCCCGGCGATGAGCAGACCGAGCAGCCGCAACATGGCGATGCCCTGCACCTTGTTGCGCGCCACGGCGACGATCAGCAGCATCGTCACCACCGCCGACATACCGGCCACCATCCCGATCGGGATCAGCGGCCACACCAGCGACGACGGCACCAAGCCCGTCAACGGGATCGTCACCGCGACGTAGACGGTCGTCACGGCCACCACCGTGGCGGCACGGTATCCGAAGAAGCTGCGCAACGTCACCGGGGTCACCCGCAGCGCTGTCAGCGTGCCGGCGTCGACCTCGTCGAGTACCAGGAACGCCGCCAGTCCGCCGACGACGATGATGCTGGTCAGTAGCAGCAACCCGGTGACTGCCAGCGGGTAGTAGGGCACCAGGTCGAAGCCGTAGCGCTGCGCCAGGGCCGTGGCGAGTCGCGGCACGAGCACCGCGGTGCCGACGGTCCAGATCGCCGGGGCGAACACCAGCATCACCAACAGCGGGTCGCGGTAGGTGCCGCGCAGGTCGTTCCTGCCGAACGCGGCCCAGGCGGCGGTCACGCGGCACCCGACCGGGCGATGACGTAGCGGTCGAACATGATTCGGGCCACCTGGTACAGACCCGCCGCACAGAGCAGCGGATAGACCAGTGCGTACCCGATCTGCCAGGGCGCCAGGCTGATCTGGCCGAACACCGCGGCGAACAGCAACAACGGGCCCTGGGTCGGGATCAGGTAGAGCACCGGGTGCCTCCACACCCCGAGCAGGTACACCACCGGTAGCGCCAGGATCAGCAGCGGCACCACCGTGGAGAGGAACCAGTCACTGACCGAGGCGAACGGCAGCGCAGAGATGAACCCGGACAGCAGCATCACCAGCGTGCCGAGGACGACGCCGGCGACCAGGGGTGCCGGGTGGAAGTCGGTGCCGTGCGTCGCGATCACCACCACCACCCAGGAAGAAGAGGTGCCGTGAACGTCATCGCCACTGCCGTCGCTATGCTTGTCATCGTCAGTATCGTCCTCGTCGTCGTCAGAAAGCCATTCGTCTTCGTCGTCATTCCCTTTATTGGCCTTTTCCCCGCGAGCTGCGCGGGCGCTCGCCGCGACGCTACCGCGCATCCACAGCGGCATCGATTTTTTCGGCGGCTGCTGCTGCAAAACATGTTCTCTTTGCCGCGGGGGACGAC
>CAXEZH010000173.1:0-28623 GCA_964000695.1 uncultured Mycolicibacterium sp.
GCCTGCCAGCGGGCGCGCCGCTCGGTGTCGCTCTGCTCCCACCACGGCGGCGAGCCTCGTTCCCCGAGAGCGACTTTGGCGGCCTGCACACCTGCCCGCGCCGCCGGCTCGGCGTCGGTGCCGCGGGTGCGACGCACCTCCCGCCGCCACGCCATCAGGATCCTGGTGAGCTCGGCACGGCGCGGCTCCGGGATGGCCGGATCGGTCGCGCGCCAGCGGCGCCCGTCCATCACGACGTAGTGCCCGTCGGCGCTGTGCTCGGTCACGACCGGTAGCGCTCCTCGTGCAGCACCGCCGCCAGCGACGACCGGGATCGCCAGCCATAGCGCTCCAGGTCCGGGGTGTCGGGCAGTTCGGCGACCGCGCCGAGGCACAGCCACGCCACCGGCCGGACGTGGTCGGGCATGCCGACCAGCTCGCGCAGGAATTCCTCCCGGTAGAACGACACCCAGCCCACACCCAGGCCCTCCGCGGTGGCCGCCAGCCACAGGTTCTGGATCGCGCAGACCACCGAGTACAACCCGGCGTCGGCAATGGCGTGCCGGCCCAGGACCTGCCGGCCGCCGCGGGTCGGGTCATAGCCGACGACGACACCCAGGCCCGATTCGCAGATGCCCTCGATCTTGATCCGGGCGAAGACGTCGGCGCGTTCACCGGTCAGCCGCGCCGCGAACACCTCCCGCTCGGCGGCCACATGGTCGCGGAAGGCGTCGAGCGTTTGCGGTGAGCGGACGAGCACGAAATCCCACGGTTGCGACATCCCGACCGACGGCGCGGCGTGGGCGGCCAGCAGCACCCGCTCCAGCACCTCCGGGGACACCGGATCGCCGGTGAACTCCCGCCGGGTGTCGCGGCGGCGGTGGATGACGTCGTAGAGCGAGTCGAGGGTGGTCATGAGCGTGCGCCCGCCACGCGGCACGTCCAGCTCATCGGTTGTCTGCTCTTCGCGCAAGCGCTCATCGCAAACCCCCCAGGCGCTTGGCCGCGCGGTCACGGGCCGGGTCGTAGAGGTGGCTTTCGCCGGCCTGCGGGTCGGGACGGCCCGCCAATGCGCGGCCGACCAGGACGACCGCTGCCTGGCGCAGGTCGGCGGCCTCGACCGCGTCGGCGATGTCGGCGACGGTGCCGCGCAGCACCCGCTCGGCGGGCTGCGAGGCCCGGTACACCACGACGACCGGGCAGTCCGCCCCGTAATGCGGTGCCAGCTCGGCCATCAGCTCGCGAACGCGGGTGATCGCCAGGTGTAGCACCAGCGTGGCCCGGGTCGCGGCGAACGCCGTCAGCTCCTCGGTCTCCGGCATCGCCGTGGACCGTTGCTGGGTGCGGGTGAGCACCACCGACTGCGCGACCAGCGGCACGGTGAGCTCGCGCCCGGCACGGGCCGCCGCCGCTGCGTAGGCCGGCACCCCGGGGGTGATCGCCCACGGCACGCCGGCGGCGTCCAGGCGGCGGGTCTGCTCGGAGACCGCCGAGTACACCGACGGATCACCGGACACCAGGCGCACCACCCGGTGGCCGGCCCGGTGGGCCTCGACCAGGCGAGCGACGATGGCGTCGAGGTCCATGTCCCCGGTGTCGACCAGCTCCGCATCCGGTGAGCAGTGCGCGAGCACCTCGGCGTCGAGATAGCTCCCCGGATACAGCACCACCTCGGCGTCGGCGAGCATGCGGGCTGCGCGCACGGTGAGCAGGTCGGCCGCGCCGGGGCCGGCGCCGACGAACTGCACCGCCCGGGGATCGTCGTTCATCGACCCAGAGTCTAGGGATGCGCAGGTTGCACGCGCGTAGCGCTCAGCCGTGCAGGCTCTTGTCGAGCGCGTCGAGCGCCAGCAGAAATGCCTCGCCGGGTGTCGGTGCGTCATCGGACACGGCCATGTAGACCCCGATGATCGCGCCGGCGGTCACCTGCATCTGTTCGTCGGGTTCCGGGCGGTTCAATCGCTGGGCGATCGCCTGGGTGAGCAACCGGATGGCTTTGACGTGCTCGACCCACAGCGCGCCCTTGGCTTCGGGCAGGGAGTACAGAAGTCGCTGACGCGCGATCACATAATCGAACTCAGGCCCGGCCATCGAGGCGAACACCTGGGCGACCGCGTGCCGGTAGGCCGCGACAGTCGACAGCTCGGGCGGCGCGGCCAGAAAGGCCTCGATGATCGGCTCCAGCAGGTCGTCGGAGAACAGCACCGACTCCTTGGTGGGGAAGTAGCGGAAGAACGTTCGCGGCGAGACGTCCGCGGCCTCGGCGATCTGATCGACGGTGGTCTGCGCGTATCCGTTCGACTCGAAGAGCCGGAAGGCTTCGCGCCTCACCGTCTCCCGGGTCCGGATCTTCTTGCGTTCCCTCAGCCCAGGCTCGTCGTCGGTGCTCACGTGCCGGCGATCTGGTTGCGGCCGCGGCTCTTCGCCAAATACAGCGCCTTGTCGGCGCGGGCCAGCGTGTCGGGCAGCGGCTCGGGGCTGCGGTAGGCGGTGTAGCCGATGGAACAGGTCTGGCCCGCGGGCACAGTGCTGCGGATCCGGTCGAGGATCGGGCGGGCCTGGTCGACGGAGGTGTGCGGTAGTGCGATGAGGAATTCCTCTCCGCCCCATCGGGCGAACACGTCGGTGTGACGCAGCGAGGCGCCGGCCATGGTCGTGAAGGCTTGCAGCAGCGCGTCACCCGCGTCGTGTCCGTGGCTGTCGTTGTACGCCTTGAAGTGGTCGAGGTCGATCACCGCGATGGTCAGCAGAGCCCCGGTGTGCTGGGCGTCGTCGAGGATGCCGCGCAACCGGTCGTCCCACGCCCGCCGGTTCAACACCCCGGTCAGGGGATCGGTGGAGGCCGAATGCTTGAGTAGGGCGTAGGTGCGTGCCAGTTCGGTCACATCACGGAACTCGAATTGCACTGTGCGCGTGTCTTTTTGGCTAATCGCCCGGGCGTTCAACTCCACCTTGATGGTCTCGCCGTCCAACCGCTTCAGGGTTGCGCGGTATCCGCGCAGTTCGATCCGGCCCGTCCACAGATCCTGCAGCATCGCCCGGGCGAAGTCGTGCTCCTCGACGGGCAGGAAGTCGGCCATGGTCCGGGACACGAGGTCGGCCGGGTCAGCCGTTCCGCACAGCTGCGCGGCGCCCGCGTTGGCGAACGCGATGGCGCCCCCGGCGTCGACCATCGTGACGGCGATCGGGGATTGCTCGATCAGGGCCCGCCAGCGGTGTTCAGCCGCGGCGTGTGCCGCCCTGGCGGCGGTCAGTTCGGTGACGTCGGTGGAGACGCCGCCGACCCCGATCACCGCCCCGGCGTCGTCGAACAACGGAAATTTCGTCGATCGGTACGTGTGCGTGGAGCCGTCCGGATGGATGACGTCTTCGCTGAAGACCTGCCATTCGCGGCTCGCCATGATCCGGGCATCGTTGCGCCGGTAGGCGTCGGCGGTCTCGCGGTCGAAGAGGTCGTAGTCGGTCAGGCCGATGAGCGGTGCCTCCGATGACGTGAGCGCCTCCAGCGCCCGGTTGGCCATCACGACGCGCCCCTCGACGTCTTTGGCGTAGATCAGCACGTCGGTGTGCTCGAGGACGCCGGTGAGCATCCGTTGCTGCTCGCGCAGCGCAGCGTCGGCCACCAGGCGGGCACGGGCCTCGGCGGCGAACCGGCGGGCGTGCCGGCGCAGCTCGAGCTGACTGACGACCTGACGGGCCAATGCCGCCAGATGACGGCGCTGGCGCTCGGTCAGCGCCAGCGGCTCGGGTCCGAACACGCACAGTGTGCCCAGCACGGTGCCGTCGGCGAGTACGAGGGGAGCCCCGGCGTAGAACCGGACATGGGGTGGGCCGAGGACCATCGGGTGATCGGCGAAGCGGGGATCGACCCGCGCGTCGTACACCTCGACGACCGAGGCGTCGCTGGGGTTGATGCGTTCGGAGAACGACAGCTCGCGAGACGTCTCGGTCAGGTCGAAGCCGTGGCGCGACTTGAACCATTGCCGGTCGGTGTCGACGAGGCTCACCGCTGACATGGGCGCTCCGCACAGATCCGCGGCCAGCGCCGTCAGATCGTCGAATGCCGGCTCCGGCGGCGTATCGAGGATCGTGAAGGACTCGAGCGCGAGCAAGCGCTCCGTCTCGTCGGCGACGGAGCGGTCATCAGCGGCCTGCGTGCTCAAGCCGCGTGCCTCTTCGGGCGACCAACGTTGAATTCCGGCAACCCCCGGCAGAGAACGGACGTACGCGCTGGTCAATCGTACACAGACGGGTCCTCGATGACTCCGGCGCGCAGCAGTGGTTCCCGGACCCCGAGGGACCACCTTTCCCCGCCCGGGCTCGGGCTGTGGCCGCGACCCGAGGCGACTAAGGTTGCCAGCTGTCGAGACCAGACGGAAACCCAATGCCGAACAGCGGCGGCGTCAACTGTGTGACGCCGCCATTGCGTTGCTGGCCGAAGAAGGTGGGCGCGGGCTCTCGCACCAGAAGGTGGACCGCCGCGCGCAGGTACCCGATGGCACCACCTCGTTCTACTACCGCACCCGCTCGGCGTTGCTGCACGGCGTTGCCGACCAGATCGTGCACTACGACATCGAGTTCTTCACCGGCGCCTTCGCCGACGAAACCAGCGCCGAAACCATGCTGAGCATCCTCGCCGAGCAGATGATGCTGCTGCGCGAGGAACCTCATCGGTCCCGCAGCCGGGCGCGGCTGGAGTTGACGATGATGGCCCGACCCGACAGCGAGCTGGCGGCGGGTTTCCAGAACATGTTCCAGAGCTACCGGGCGCTGGCCGAACGGCTCGTCATCGGTCTGAGCTCCGGCGCGCCCGCACCCGACTCGGAACTGGTCAGTGAGCAGGCTGCGGTGCTGCTGACCTATCTGAGGGGCCTGGAGTTCGGCTTCGCCAACTGGGCGAGCGAACCCGCGGCCCGTACCCACATCGAGTCTCAGCTCAGGGCGGTGATCACCGGGGTGGCCGTCGAGTGGGGCAAAGCTCACGCGCCGATCAGCGACTCCACCGGCGTGCGGGCGAAGTAGACGGCGAACCCGGCCGCGACGACCCAGAGCAGCGGGCTCACGTCACGCGCCCGGCCGGTCGCCGTGCGCATCACCACCCAGGAGATGAACCCGACGCCGATGCCGTTGGCGATCGAGAAGCTGAACGGCATCACCGTGACCGTCAACACCACCGGCAGCGCCACGGTGAACTCCGAGAGATCGATGTGACGCAACTGCGCGGCCATCAACACCCCGACGATCACCAGCGCCGCCGCGGCCACCTCGGTCGGCACGATCGACGCCAGTGGTGAGACGAACATCGCCGCCAGGAACAGCACACCGGTCACCAGGTTGGCCAGTCCGGTGCGGGCGCCCTCCTCGACACCGGCGCCGGACTCGATGAACACGGTGTTCGACGAGGACGAGGTGGCGCCCCCGACCACGGCACCGGCACCCTCGACGACCAGCGCGGAGCGCAGCCGCGGGAACGTGCCCCGCTCGTCGGCCAGGCCGGCCTCCCGGGACAAGCCGGTCAGTGTGCCCATCGCGTCGAAGAAGTTGGTGAACACCAGAGTGAACACCAGCATCACCGCCGACAGCACCCCGATCCGCGCGAAGCTGTCCAGGCTGAACGCCCCGACCAGCGACAGGTCGGGCAGCGCGAACGGCGACCCGGACAACGCGGGCACCGACAGGCTCCACCCACCGGGCTTCTCGGTAGCCGGCCCCAGATGCCAGATCGCTTCGATGACGGCCGCCAGCACTGTGCCGCTGACCAGCCCGATGAGGATTCCGCCGCGCACCCTTCGCGCGACCAGGACAGCGGTGAACAGCAGCGTGACGATGAAGACCACTGTCGGGATCGTGCTGATGGAGCCGAGCCCTTCGCTGCCGAGGCCGACCGGCGGCGACGGCAGCCCCGTCGAGCTGATGAAGCCGGCGTCGACGAGACCGATGAACAGGATGAACAGCCCGATGCCCGCGGTGATCGCCAGTTTGAGCTGCATCGGCACCGCGTCGAAGACCAAGCGGCGCAGACCCGTCACTGCCAGCAGCACGATGATCAGGCCGTTGATGACCACCAGGCCCATCGCTTCGGCCCAGGTGACGGAGCCGACGACGGTGGTCGCCAGGAACGAGTTGATGCCCAGGCCCGCGGCGAACGCGAACGGCAACCGTGCGATGAGCCCGAACAGGATGGTCATCACACCCGCAGCTAGCGACGTCGTCGCCGACACCTGCGCGAAATCGAGTCGACTGCCCGTGACGTCGGCCGAGCCCGACAGGATGATGGGGTTCAGCACGATGATGTAGGCCATCGCGATGAATGTGACGACACCGCCGCGGACCTCGGTGCCGACCGTGGATCCGCGCGCTGTGATCTCGAAGAAGCGATCCAGCGGTTTCACGCAGGCGGCCTAACCCCGCGGTGCGGGCGGTGGCGGCGGCACCGGCATGCACAGACCGGTGCTGGTGTCGAGATACTTGCCCGGCACGCAGAACGGCGCGCAGCCGTAGATCACCCCGGTCTCACCGGGCGGGCACCCCGCGATCGAGGTCGCCGGGGCGGCGTGGATCGCCAGCGGCACGGCGGCGGCCGCGACGGTGAGCGCAGTGGCTATCAGATAGCGCATGAGTTGTCCTCTCCTGCAGGTCATGTCGGAATGCCGGTGGCGACGCGGGGCGGGTTCTTCTCGGGCGGGCCGTCGAGCACCGAGGCTGCGATCCGGTCGCGGTGCTGCTCGGGACTGCCCAGCAGCGCGGCATCGGTGTAGGCACGCTTGTAGTAGAGGTGGGCCTGATGCTCCCAGGTGAAGCCGATGCCGCCGTGCACCTGGATGGTGTCGGTGGCGATGCGGGTGAGTGCGTCCGAACAGATAGCCGCGGCGATACCGACCGCGAGACCGGGATCGTCGCTGCCGTCGGTCAGCGCCCAGATCGCATGATAGGCAGTGGACTTGGCGTGTTCGAGGGCGACGAGGTCGTCGGCCAGACGGTGCTTGACCGCCTGGAACGAGCCGATCGGTCTGCCGAACTGCAACCGGCTCTTGGCGTACTGGACGGTGAGGTCCAGTAGATGCGTCGCCGCGCCGACCTGCTCGACCGCCAGCAGTGCCGAACCCACCTGCAGGGCGTGGCCGATGACCCGCTCCGCCTCGTCAGGGCCTGCGACCAGCCGGGCGGGCGCATCACGCATCTCGACGTCGGCCTGCGGACGGGTGAGGTCCAATGTGGTCCGCACGGTGCGGTGCACACCGGCGGCGTCGGTGTCCACGGCGAACAGGGCGACACCGTGGGGGCCGTTGGCTGCGACGAGCAGGACATCCGCAGCGCCGGCGTCGACGACGCGCTCCACGGTGCCGGTCAGGGTCCAATCCTGGTGCGTGCTTGCGGCCTCGACGTGCACAGTGGCCGGATCGAACGCGCCGGCCGTGTCGGTGACGGCGAACGCCGCGGTGCGCGAGCCGTCCATCAACGGCTCCAGCAGCGCGGAGTTCTCCGCGCTCTCCGACGCCGCGACCAGCGCTGGGATAGCCAAGTAGACCGTCCCGAACAGCGGGCCACACGCGAGCGCCGCGCCCAACTGCTCGACAGCGACGGCCTGGTCGACCAACGAGCCCCCCACGCCGCCCCGCGATTCCGGCACCGACAGACCCAGCACACCCAGCTCAGATCCCAGCCGCGCCCATACCTTCGCGTCGAACGGTGGGGCGGACTCCATCTGAGCGCGGACCGCGCTCTCGTCGATGTGTTCGGCGCAGAACGCGGCCACGGCGTCGCGCAGTTGCCCCTGCTCCCCGCTGAACGCGTACTCGGCGCTGCTCATGCCCTCAGCTTTCTTGCCGGGCTGATCCGCAAGCTCCTCAGCTGTCTTGCCGGGCTGATCCGCAAGCTCCTCAGCTGTGCCTTTGGGCTGATCCGCAAGCTCCTCAGCCACGCGGCACCTCCTTCCACGGCATGCCCGCGTCCGCCCGCAGGTCGCCGGGCAGCCCCAGCACCCGTTCGGCGAGGATGTTGCGCATCACCTCGGACGTGCCTCCTTCGATGGTGTTGGCGCGGCTGCGAAGAAAACGCTGCTGGATCGGGCCGCGCCAGTCCTCGGCGTCGGCGTCACCACTGGTCCCATAGCCGTCGTAGAGGATGCCCTCGGGCCCGAGCAGGTCCATGCAGAACTCGTAGATGTGCTGGTTCAACTCGGCGCCGACCAGCTTGCCGACCGATCCCTCGGGGCCGGGGCCGCCCACGCTGGCCGACACCCGGGAACGCTCCGAGGTCAACCGTTGCGCCTCGGCACGCAGCCACAGACTGGTCAACCGGTCCCGCAACACGGGTGTCTGCAGATCCGGCCGGGAGGCCCACAACGCGACCGCCTCGCCGATCGTGCCGGCGCCGCGCCGGTTGCCGCTGCCGCCGAGCGCGCTGCGTTCGTTCATCAACGTCGTCATCGCCACCCGCCAGCCGTCCCCGACCCCACCGAGGCGGAAGGTGTCGGGGATGCGGGCGTCGGTGATGTAGACCTCGTTGAACTCGGCGTGGCCGGTCATCTGCCGCAACGGACGGGTCTGGACACCGGGCCCGTGCATGTCGAGCACGAAGTACGTCAGCCCCTTGTGCTTGGGAACGTCCGGGTTGGTGCGGGCCAGCAGCAGACCCCATCGGGCGCGGTGCGCCAGGCTGGTCCACACTTTCTGGCCGTTGACCACCCACTCGTCGCCGTCCTGGACAGCCGAGGTGGCCAGGCCGGCCAGATCCGAGCCCGCACCGGGCTCGGAGAACAGCTGGCACCAGATGTCCTCGGTGGTGGCCAACGGCCGCAGCAACTGGTGCCGCACGTCGTCGGTCTGGGCGTGCTCGCGCACCGTGGGCGCGGCCATGCCGTAGCCCATCGGATTCAGCGACAGCGGCACCGGGCCGCCGGCGTTCTGCAGGATGCGGTCTGCCACCACCTGGAGGCCGCGCGACACACCCAGGCCGCCGAAACCGGCGGGAAAGTGCACCCACGACAGGCCGGCGTCGAAACACGCGCCGAGAAACTCGGGGATCGGGACGGAACGGGGGTCGTGCTCGGCGACGACCCGCTTGGCGGCGTCGGCGACGAGATCAACGTCGGCTGCGGTGCCCATAGAAGCACCTTAGCCAGGTCGGAATGAAGTCGGCTGGGGTATCAGCCTGCGGTCAGCGCGAGGTGGTCCAGGTCGGCCCTGTGGCGACGCTGGAGGAGGAACCGGAGCCACCGAACATCGATTAACACAGCAGTCCTTTACGCGGTCTTGGTGAGGAGTGGGAGAAGTTGGCGCCTGGCAACCATCACGTCGGCGAAGTGGTTGAGCGCCTCGGGGACCGATCCGGAGGTGGTGAACTCGACATCGTGCTCACGCAGCGCCTGCTCGACGGCGCGGCTGGTGATCAGTGACCACTCCAGCCCGGCGGCGTCGCACAGGTCGTCGATACGGAACAGCAGCGAAACCGCTTCCCGGGTAAAGGAAGTGACGCCGCTGAGGTCGAGGATGAACGGCTTCTCGGGAATGATGAAGCGTTCGGTCTGGTCGCCGGCGCATTCGACGTTGGTGTCGCGCAACTGGCCGGTGATCGTCACGACGGTGGCCAATTGGCGGCAGTGCGCCCGGATGCCGGCGCCGTCGCAGTCGAACGTCGGATTGCCGTACATTGCAGCCTCCCTCGATCCCGTGCTTGCTCGGCCGCTGTCGGCCCCTACACCAATGAAAGGTAGCCAGGCAATCTAAGGCCGCTGGGTGTAATGACTAAAACATCGCTAAGAACTGAGATCAGTCCCGGTCAGCAAACTCGCCGGTAACGTGACGCCGGCGCTCAGTCCCGCCGCTGCTGTTGGGCACCGGTGTAATTGGCCCACGGGTTGTAGTCGGCCAGCAGCGGCTCCTGCGCGGGGCGGGCGTCCTCGGCGACATGCTGAAGATTGATCCGGATGCGGTACCAGATGGAGCTCGGCCCGCGCATCCCGTCGACGAGAACGTCTGCAGGCTCGAGCTTTTCGGCAACTCGAGGATATTTGTCCTGCCACTGGTGCAGCGCGGCCATCGCCTCGTCCTTGGTCTTGGTCCGGGCGATCTCGATCAGCGGCATGCTGGAAACGCGGGAACCCTTGGCTCCATCGGTGGAGCGGCGCGCCCCCTTGGGCGCCTTCTCCGCCGGACCCAGCCGGTCGGCGAGTTCGAGCAGCGAATCGAGGGATCCGGCTGTGTCCGCCATGCCCTCCCACGGGTCGCCGAGTTCGGCGACGCGCTCCGGCACCGTGGCGACCGTGAACGTCTCGGGGCGGCACTCGGCGACCTCGTCCCAGAACAGCGGTGTGGACACCCGCGCGTCCGGGGTCGCCCGCACCGAGTAGGCCGAGGCGACGGTGCGGTCCTTGGCGTTCTGGTTGAAGTCGACGAAGACGCCGTGCCGTTCTTCCTTCCACCAGCGCGCCGTCGCCGATTCGGGCGCGCGGCGCTCCACCTCGCGGGCGACCGCTTCGGCGGCGGTTCGGACGAGCTTGAACGGCCAGCGGGGTTGAATGGCGGTATAGATGTGGAAGCCGCGTGAACCGGAGGTCTTGGGCCAGGCCACCAGGCCGTGATCTTCGAGCACCTCGCGTGCGACGAACGCGACGTCGAGGATCTGTCGCCAGCCGACCCCGGGCATCGGGTCCAGGTCGACGCGCAACTCGTCGGGATGGTCGAGGTCGTCGGCGCGCACCGGATGCGGGTTGAGGTCCACGCAGCCCAGGTTCACCGCCCAGATCAACCCGGCGGCGTCGTGCAGCACCGCCTCCTTGGCCGAGGTGCCCGACGCGTACTTGAGCTCGGCAACGGAGACGAAGTCGGGCCGGTTCGCCGGCGCACGCTTCTGGAAAATCGCCTCCTGCCCGATGCCCTTGACGAACCGCTTGAGGATCATCGGTCGATCCTGCACGCCGCGCAGCGCCCCGTCGGCCACCGCCGCGTAGTACTGCATCAGGTCCAGCTTGGTCAGCCCGATCTCGTCGAAGACCACCTTGTCGGGGTGGGTGATGGGCACCTGCGTTCCACCGATCTCGAACGTCTCGCGAGCAGGCATTCCTTCATCGTATGTTCCAGACCGCGGTGCGACCGTCGTCACATAGGGTGGGCGCATGTCGAAGCTCAGCGATATCTCCGCGCAGGCCGCCGCCAAGGCCCAGCAAACGGTCGGCAAGTACCTCGAGCGTGGTTCGGCCGAGTTGCACTACGCCCGCAAGATGTTCTCCGCCGGGGCACTGAAACTGGAGCCCCCGCAAGACATCGCAGCCTTCGTCGCCGACATCCGCCGGTGGGGCGAGTTCGGGATGATCCCGGCCCTCAATGCACGACGGACGCCCAACGCAGCCGCGGTGATCGACGACTTCGGCGAGATGACGTTCAAGGAACTCGACGACGCCGCCAACGCGGTGGCCAACGGCCTGCTCGCCAAGGGCATCAAGGGCGGTGACGGCGTGGCGATCCTGGCCCGCAACCACCGGTGGTTCCTGGTGTCGGTGTACGGCGCCGCCAAGACCGGTGCCCGCATCATCCTGCTCAACAGCGAGTTCTCCGGCCCGCAGATCAAGGAGGTGTCCGAGCGCGAGGGCGGCAAACTCATCATCTACGACGACGAGTACACCAAGGCGGTGCAGGCCGCCGAGCCCGAACTCGGCAAGCTGCGCGCGCTCGGCATCAACCCGGACAAGCCCGACGAACCGTCCGGTACCGACGAGACCCTCGAGGACCTGATCGCGCGCACCGGCAGTGCGCCGCCACCCAAGGCCAGCAAGCACTCGTCGATCATCATCTTGACCAGCGGTACGACCGGTACCCCCAAGGGGGCCAATCGCAGCGCGCCCCCGTCACTGGCGCCGATCGGCGGCGTGCTGTCGGCGGTGCCGTTCAAGGCCAACGAGGTGACCTCGCTGCCCGCGCCGATGTTCCACGCGCTGGGCTTCCTGCACGCCACCATCGCGATGATGCTCGGGTCGACGCTGTTGCTGCGCCGGCGGTTCAAGCCGGCCACGGTGCTGGCCGACATCGAGAAGCACCGGGCCACCGCGATCGTGGTCGTGCCGGTGATGCTCTCGCGCATGCTCGACGAACTCGACAAGACCAGTCCCAAGCCCGACCTGTCGTCGCTGCGGATCGTGTTCGTCTCCGGCTCGCAGCTCGGCGCCGAACTGGCCACCAGGGCGCTCAAGGAGCTGGGCCCGGTCGTCTACAACCTGTACGGATCGACCGAAGTGGCGTACGCGACGATCGCACGGCCGCAGGATCTTTCGAAGAATCCCGCCACGGTCGGGCCCGTCGTCAAGGGGATGAAGGTCAAGATCCTCGACGACAACGGCAACGAGCTGCCGCAGGGTGAGGTGGGCCGGATCTTCGTCGGCAACTTCTTCCCGTTCCAGGGCTACACCGGTGGTGGCGGCAAGCAGATCATCGACGGCCTGCTGTCGTCCGGCGATGTGGGCTACTTCGACGAGGACGGGCTGCTCTACGTCAGCGGCCGCGACGACGAGATGATCGTTTCCGGCGGCGAGAACGTTTTCCCCGCCGAGATCGAGGATCTGGTCAGCGGTCACCCCGAGGTCGTCGAGGCCACCGCGCTCGGTGTCGAAGACAAGGAGTGGGGCCACCGGCTGCGCTGCTTCGTGGTGAAGGTGGAGGGCTCCTCGATCGACGAGGACACCATCAAGACCTACGTCCGGGAGAACCTTGCGCGCTACAAGGTCCCACGGGAAGTGGTGTTCATCGAGGAGCTGCCCCGTAACCCGACCGGCAAGATCCTCAAGCGCGAGCTTCGCGAGATGGAGATCGAGCAGCCCGAGTAGCCCGATGCCGTGCACCGCGTTGCCTCGCACCGCGGTGCACGGTCGGTCGGCGGTTACTGGACGGCGTCGGCCATCATCGCCGCACCCGGGATCGCCAGCGAGATGAGCATCACCAGCATCAGGAACCACCCGGAGCCCTGCCAGGCGGCCCAGCCGCCACCGGCTTTCCACACCCGGTAGGTCTGGATGAAGGCGCCCAGGCCACCGAGGAACAGGAACACCGGCACCAGCGACGCGGCGTACACCGAGTCGCGGGCCCCGAACGCGTGGAACGCCAGCGCCACCCCGGCAATCGCGATGACCACCAGCGTGTACAGAGCCGCCGGTCGGAACGACCCGGGTTGGTCCAAGCGCTTCTCGGCGAAGTCGCGGTCAGAACTCATGCCCGACGGGTACCCCCGATCGGCAACCCGAATCTGCGGTCAGATCGCGGATTGCTGGAAAACCGCGCTCTCCCGCAGGCTCGGCGCCCGACAACCCCCTCTAGGGATCGCGCGGCAGCCCGAGCAGGCGTTCGGCGATGATGTTGAGCTGCACCTCGGAGGTGCCGCCGTAGATCGTCGTCGCGCGACCCGCGAGCAGGTACTCGGCCCACTTGCCGGACGGTTGGCCCTGGTCACCCACCGCGGCCTCGGTGCCGAACGACGACACCCCGAACTCGGCATAACCCTGACCGGTCTTCATCGACAACAGTTTGGAGATGGCGGCGGCGGGCATCGGGTCACCCCCGGCAAGCGTCAGCAGCGTCGAGCGCATGTTGAGCAGCTTGGCGGCGTGCCCCTCGGCGATCAGCCGGCCGGCCTCGTTCTGTTCGATCTGGTCGAAGTGGCCGTCGCGGACGAACTCGACGAACTGGTCGAGACTGGCCAGGAACGGTGGCTCGCTGCTGCCGATCGAGACGCGCTCATTGGTCAGCGTGTTGCGGCTGACCTCCCAGCCGCGGTCCACCTCGCCGAGCACCATGTCGTCGGGGACGAACACGTCGTCGATGAACACGGTGTTGAACATCGCGTTGCCGGTGAGCTCGCGCAGCGGTTTGACCTCGACCCCCTCGGCCTTCATGTCGAGCAGGAAGTAGGTGATGCCCTGATGCTTGGGCGCGCTCGGGTCGGTGCGGGCCAGCAGCGCACCCCATTGCGAGAACTGCGCGCCGGTGGTCCAGATCTTCTGCCCGGTGATGCGCCAACCGCCGTCGACCTTGGTGGCCTTGGTGGTGAGGCTGGCGAGATCCGAGCCCGCACCCGGCTCGGAGAACAGCTGACACCAGATCATCTCGCCACGGAACGTCGGTGGCAGGAATTGCTGCTGCTGAGCGTCGGTGCCGTAGGCGACGATCGACGGGATGATCCATGCGGCGATCCCCATCTGCGGTCGCTTGACCCGCCCGGTGGAGAACTCCTGGGCGATGATGATCTGCTCGATCGGGGTGGCGGCCCGTCCCCACGGTGCGGGCAGGTGCGGTTGCACCCAGCCACCCTCGGCGATGGCGGCGTTACGCTCTTCTCGGGGAATCTCTTTCAGCGCCGCGACCTCGGACCGGATCTCCTCGCGCAGCTTGAGCGTGTCGGGGTCCAGGTCGATGTCGATGGAGCGCATGCCGGTCGACGTCGCGGTGTCGACGACCTGTTGGGGGTAGTCGGCAGCGCGGCCGAACGCGGCGGCCAGCACGATGGCGCGCCGGTAGTACACGTTGGTGTCGTGCTCCCAGGTGAAGCCGATGCCGCCGTGGACCTGGATGCAGTCCTGGGCACAGTGCTGGGCGGCGACGGGGGCGAGGGTCGCGGCGACGGCGGCGGCGAACTCGAAGGCGCTGGCCTTCTCACCGTCGTCCTGACTGCCCGCGCGTTCCTCGTCGATGGCGCGGGCGGCGTCCCACACCGCGGCGGTGGCGCGCTCGGTTTCGGCGATCATGTTGGCGCACTTGTGCTTGATGGCCTGGAACTGGCCGATCGGGCGACCGAACTGTTCCCGGATCTTGGCGTAGGCCGCGGCGGTGTCGGTGGCCCACCGCGCGACGCCGACGCACTCCGCCGACAGCAGGGTCGTGATCAGGGCTCGGGCCAGCGTCTGCGGGAGGTTGGCCAGCACGCGGTCGTCGGTCACCTCGACGCCGTTGGCGCGCACGTGCGCGACGGGTCGCAGCGGATCGACGGAGGCGACCGGCTCGATCTCGAGCTGGTCGGCGTCGAGGACCACCCACTCCTCGCCCGATTCGATCGCGACCGGCAGAACCAGCACCGAGGCCTGCGCGGCGGCGGGCACGGAGCGGGCTTCGCCGCGGATCACCAGGCCGTCCCCGTGCCGCGTCGCGGTCAGTGCCGAGCTGATCGCGTAGGTGGCGATCGTCGCGCCGGAGGCCAGACCGTTCAGCACGGTGGCGTCAGGATCGTTGGCCGAGATCAGTGCGCTGGCGATGGCCGACGGCACGAAAGGACCGGGCACGGCGCCGTAGCCGAACTCGGCGGCGACGATGGCCAGTTCCAGGATGCCGAAGCCCTGCCCGCCGACCGATTCGGCGAGATGGATGCCCTGCAGGCCTTGTTCGGCCGCCGACTTCCAGTAGGGCGGCGGGTTGGGGATCGGGCTCTCGAGGGCTTCGTGCAGAACCTCCGAGGGCGCGACACGTGCGACGTATGAGCGCACGGAGTCGGCCAGGTCGTTGTGCTCTTCCAGGATGGCGATGGGCATGCGTAACCCTCCGTTGGGCTGACTAACCGGTCGGTTGGGGCCGAGACTACCCCGCCACCTGGTTCACCACGTTGGCGAGGTCGCGTCCGTCACGAAGCCGGACGCAGTTGTCGACGGCCAGTTCCAGGTAGCGGCGCATCGTGTCGGCGGTGTACCAGGTGACGTGTGGGGTGAGCACGACGTTGGGCAGGTCCAGCAGCGGATTGTCCTGGGGCACCGGTTCGACGGCGAACACGTCCAGGCCGGCGGCCGCCAACCGGCCCGACTGCAGTGCGTCGACCAGTGCGTCCTCGTCGACGATCGGTCCGCGCGCGGTGTTCACCAGCACCGCGCCCGGCTTGAGCCGGCTGAACGCCTCACGTCCGAGCAACCCTGTGGTGGCCTCGGTCAGCGGCAGATGCAGCGACACGATGTCGCTGTCGGCGAGCAGGTCGGGCAGGCTGCGCCACCCCGGCGTGCCGTCGTCTCGGGTGCTGGTGTGGACCACCCGGGCGCCCATCGCGACGACGATCCGCTCGACGCGTTTGGCGATGCTGCCGTAGCCGATCAACCCGACGGCGCAGGAGCCGATGTCGCGGACGGTCTCACCGAGGCTGGGGTCCGACGGCCAGCCCGACCCGATGCGGGTGGCGTGATCGAGGGCGGGCAGGCGACGCAGTGCGGCGAGCATCAGCAACACCGTTCCCTCGGCGACCGACGGCGCGTTCGCGCCGGGCATGTTGGCGACCGCGATGCCGCGGGCGGAGGCGGCCGCGACGTCGATGGTGTTCACCCCCGCGCCGAGTTTGTGCACCAGCCGCAGGTGCGGCGCCCGCGCCAGGTCGTCACCCGACACCGGCCGCAGCACGTGCCACAGCACCTCGGCGTCGGGGAGCTCGCGGTAGAACGTGTCGTCGTCGTCTTCGGCGCAGAAGCGTACGTCGAGCCAATCACGTTGGTTGGAAAGCAAATCGGTGACCTTGTCGCCGGCCACGAAGTGGGCGAGCACCCTCACCATCGCTTGGCGATCCATTCGGCGATCGTGTCGGCCTGCTGGGCGCGGGCGCCGGGAGTCGTGAAGTAGTGGTCGGTGTCGATGCTGCAGGCGGTCTTGTCGGTGCCGGCGAGCGCATCGTGGATGCGCTCGGCGTCGGAGGGGAACACGCCGGTGTCCTGCTCGGCGTTGATCACCAGCGCAGGGCAGGTGATTCGGCTCAGGTGAGGCTCGGCACGGGTCTGCGCATGGCGCAGGCTCCACATGCCCAGCCAGTTGCGCAGCGTGCATGCTGAGGCGATGCCGTAGGTGGACCGGTTCGCCCGTGCCGGGACCCCGGCATAGCACATGTTGGGCTGCCGGTTGGTCGGCTCCAGGGTGGGATCGACCATCCGTGGGTCTGCCCAGGTGCGCATCACCGTGAAGGGCCGGTCGGAGAAGCCGGCGGCGCGGACCCGGACGAGCTCGGCCAGCGCCCAGTCGGTGATGGCCTCGTTGCGCGCAACCTGCGCGGCGCGGTAGCGGGCGACGAAGTCGGCCGAGTACGGCGGAGCGTTGCGTTCGTCGAACAGGTCCAGGTCGGGATCCGTTGCCACCGCGTCGTTCTCGTCGGTGACCGAGGCATCCATCCACGCCGTGAGGACGTCAGGCCTGCCGGGATACGCGGCCGTGGCGACATAGCCGTCGGCCACCGGCAGGTCGTCGAGTCCGGCCGCGGGGCGCATCCCTTCCAGCGGGGTCACGTGGTGTGCGACGGCGTGCGCCTGATACGCGGCCATCAGTGATCCGCCGCCCGAATTGCCCAGCAGGACGATGGTGTCGATGCCCTGCTCGGCACGCAGCCAGCGCACCCCGACACCGATGTCGACCAGCGCGTGATCGAGGAGGAAGCTGCTTTCGAATCCGCGGAAGCGGGTGTTCCATCCGAGGAAGCCGAACCCGCGGCCGGCCATGTACTCGGCGAGATAGTGCTCGGAGAAGTCGATCTGGTAATGCGTAGCGATCATCGCCACGGTGGGGCGGTGACCCTCGGGGCGGTAGTAGAGCCCCTGGCAGGGATGCCCACCCGACCCGGCCCGATGCGCCGTCGTCGAATCGAGCCCGACGAACTCGCGGGTGACTCCCTGCGCGGATGTGGTCATGGTTCTCCCGACTCCCGATGGTAGATCGTCCGGTAGAAGATTTCGGCGAGCGTCGTGATACAGGCGTCGTCGTCGACGGTGGCGTCGACGCGGCTGCCGGACAGTTGGGTGTAGCAGAACTGGTTGAACATCGACACCAGGGCCACGGCGATCAACTGGGGATCACTGCCCGCGCAGTATCCTTGTCCCTGAACCTGTTTGACGAGTGAGGCGATCAGCTCGGTCGGCAACGAACAGATCTCGCTCCAGTACTCGGCGAAGTCGGGGCTGATCATCGCCATCTGCGACACGCTGATGATCTCTGCGAGCCGGTTGCGGTAGGTGTGCCAGTGTGCCGCCGCGGCCTGCCGGGAACGTTCCCAGTTGCTCAGCCCGGGCGCCGCCGCGGCCAACGCGCGTTCGCGGGCGTCGTCGCGAAAGCGCAGTGCCCACTCGCGGACCATCGCTTCCTTGGAGTCGTAGTAGTTGTAGAACGACGCCGTGGAGCGGCCGGCCTCGCCGGCGATGTCGGCGACCGTGGTCGCCAGGATGCCCTTGCGGGCGATGACTCTGCGCGCGGCGTCGTCGATCGCCGCCTGGGTCTGCCGACCGCGCGCCGTGGGCAACGGAGACCGCGCCACCGTGCTCATGTATCCAGCGCTCCTCGTTGATCGACACCTGAATCTGATGTTAGATTCAGTTTTCCGCGGTGGCTACCCCGCGGGAACCCGGGATGGGGAGGCGAAGTCGTGATCAAGCCGTACAACACCAACACCGAATTCGACCTCGGCGGCATCAACCACGTCGCACTGGTGTGCTCGGACATGCAGAAGACGGTGGACTTCTACAGCAACGTGCTGGGCATGCCGTTGATCAAATCCCTCGACCTGCCCGGCGGCATGGGGCAGCACTTTTTCTTCGATGCCGGTAACGGCGACTGCGTGGCGTTCTTCTGGTTCGCCGACGCCCCCGACCGCGTGCCCGGTATCTCCTCACCGGAGGCCATCCCCGGCATCGGCGACATCGTCAGCGCCGTGAGCACGATGAACCACCTGGCCTTCCATGTTCCCGCCGAGAAGTTCGACGAGTACCGGCAGCGGCTCAAGGACAAGGGCGTCCGGGTCGGCCCCATCCTGAACCACGACGAGAGCCCCGCCCAGGTCTCACCGACCGTCCACCCCGGGGTGTACGTCCGGTCCTTCTACTTCCTCGACCCGGACGGCATCACCCTCGAATTCGCATGCTGGACCAAGCAGTTCGGCGACACCGACACCACCACCGAGCCGAAGACCGCCGCCGACCGGCGGGTGCCGACCCGCGCCTAGGGGTCGCGGTAGAGCGCCGGGTCGCCGAGCCGGTCGATCAGCATGCCGAGTTGGTCGGCGAGTTGCTCGGGCGTGAAGTCGAGGTCGCCGGCCAGCCACGCGCTCAGGGTCTGGGCCACGCCGCCGACGACGAAGTGGCTGGCCGCCTTGATCCGTTCGTTGGCGGTCACGTGTAGCGCCGCCTCGGCGTGCTGTCCGGACAGCAGTGCGAACAACGCGCCGGACTCCGCGCGTTTACGCACCACCACGGGGTTGGCCAGGCGATCGCTGAACAGCAGCCGGCCCACCCGCGCGTCGTCGGAGATGGTGCGTACCAGGTTGGTCATGCCTGCCCGGCTCTGTTCGCGCGCCGGTGCGGCGGCCACCGCCGCCTGTGTGGTGGCGGCGATGTCGGCGACCACCCAGTCGAACACCGCGCTGACGAAGGCGTCCTTGTCGGTGAAGTTCTCGTAGAAGTAGCGCGCCGCCAGACCGGACTGCGCACAGATGGCGCGCACCGTGAGGTCGCCGGGGGTGGGCGCGGCGCCGAGCAGGTCCAGGCCCGCAGTCAACAGCCGGCGTCTGCGCTCGGCGATGCGCTGGCCGGCCTCGATTCCCCGGTACGGACGAATCTGGGCCATCACCCCATATTGACACCCGCTGCGCGGAGGGAGCAATATCAGGAAACACGTGTTCGCACATTTGTGGCGGCACCGCCGAGAGGAGTGTGTCCAGTGACGGTGGGCGAGCCTGTTTCGCAGGTGAATTCCCCTGCCAGCGGCCCCGAGGCCGCCGCCCGCCGAGGGCGGGACGGAGCCGACGACGGCATGCTCGGGCTGGGCCTGCTGGCCGGTCCGGCGAATGTGATCATGCAGCTGGCGCGTCCCGGGGTCGGTTACGGAGTGCTGGAAAGCCGCGTCGAAAGCGGCCGCATCGACCGGCATCCGATCAAGCGGGCCCGCACCACCTTCACCTATCTCGCCGTGTCCACCGGCGGATCTGCCGAGCAGAAGGCCGCCTTCCGCCGCGCGGTCAACGGGGCGCACGCGCAGGTGTTCTCCACCGACGAAAGCCCGGTGAAGTACCACGCGTTCGACAAGGACCTGCAGTTGTGGGTGGGCGCATGCTTGTACAAGGGCGTGGTCGACGTGTACCGGATCTTCGAGGGAGAGCCTGACGAGGACACCGCCGACCGGTTGTACCTGCAGGGGCGCGCCCTGGCCACGATGTTGCAGGTGCCCGAGTCGATGTGGCCCGCCGACCGCGCCGCGTTCGACCGCTACTGGCAGAAGTCCCTCGACGAGGTGCACATCGACGACACCGTCCGGGAGTTCCTCTATCCGATCGCGCTCTCGCGTCTGCGGGGACTCACCCTGCCCGGCCCGATCCGGCGCCGCACCGAGGGGCTGGCCCTGCTCATCACCACCGGCTTCCTGCCGCAGCGTTTCCGCGACGAGATGCAGCTCAGCTGGGGGCCCGAGCAGCAACGCCGGTTCGACCGGCTGATGACGGTGCTGCGGACGGTCAACCGGATCTCGCCGCGCTTCATCCGGGAATTTCCGTTCAACGTGCTGCTCAAGGACCTCGACTGGCGCATCCGCACGGGCCGCCCGCTGGTGTGACCCCCGCCTCGCGGGTGATCCGGTTCACCGCGCAGCGCTCCCCGGTGAGTCTCGACAGTGAGCTTATGCAATGCTAACTTCAGCAAAAGTTAGCTTAGCCATACATAAGTAAGCCACGAGGGAGACTGCGGGCCCGGGGAACTGTCAGCCGGCACCGCGAATCACACACGCATGGACATTGGAAGTGACACCGTCGCGACGGTCGCCGGTCACCCGCACCGGATCGACCGCGACGTCATCAGCCGGTTCGCGACCTGCTGTCGCGCGCTCGGATTGTCGGTGCACGACCGGCAGCGGCCGGCGGATCTGGCCGCTGCCCGATCCGGGTTCGGCGCGCTGACCCGCGTGGCCGCCGACCAGTGCGACGCATGGACCGGCCGGGCCGCCGCCGGAGACGTGACACCGCAGGTGGTCGAGCAGATCTGGCAAACATCGGCCACCGCCGGTGTGCTCCAGCGTCAGATCGAACTGGCGCCCGGGGCGCTCGGCTTCGGCTATGACACCGGTCTCTACCTGCGTTTCCGCGCCACCGCACCGGCGGACTTCACCCTGGCCTACGCCGTGTCCCGTTGCGAGGAAGCAGATTTCGGAACAGCTGAGCGTCTGGTCGGTGAGCTGCTGGAGCACCGGCCCGGGTGGCTGCAGGCCCGCTGGGTGGGCGCGGCCATCCACTACCGGGCCGAGCGCTGGTCCGACGTGGTGCGGATGCTGACGCCCATGGTCGGTGACAAGTCCCTCGACGAGGCGAGCGCTCACGCCGCCCGGGTGGCCCTCGGCATCGCGCTGGCGCGGCTGGGCATGTTCGCACCCGCGCTGTCGCATCTCGAACAACCGGACGGCCCACTCACCGTCGCCGCGACCGACGGCGCGCTGGCCAAGGCGCTGGCGCTGCGCGCCCAGGGCGAGGACGACGACGCACGCGAGCTGCTGCAGGAGCTCTACGCCGCGAACCCCGAGAACGCGCAGATCGAAGAGGCCCTCTCCGACGCCACATTCGGGTTCGTGACCACCACGGCGGCGCGCATCGAGGCGCGCACCGATCCGTGGGATCCCGACACCGAGCCCGGGGAAGCGGACTTCGTCGACCCCGGGGCCAAGGACCGCAAGGCGCACCTGCTGGTGGAGGCCGAGGCCGAGCTCGCCGAGTTCATCGGTCTCGACGAGGTCAAATACCAGGTGGCCCGGTTGAAGAGCTCGGTGGCGATGGCGATCCGGCGCCAAGAACGGGGGCTCGCCGTCGCCCAGCGCACCAATCACCTGGTGTTCGCCGGGCCGCCCGGAACGGGCAAGACCACCATCGCGCGGGTGGTCGCCAAGATCTATTGCGGGCTGGGACTGTTGAAGAAGGAGACCGTCCGCGAGGTGCACCGCGCCGACTTGATCGGCCAGCACATCGGTGAGACCGAGGCCAAGACCAACGCCATCATCGACAGCGCGCTCGACGGTGTGCTGTTCCTCGACGAGGCCTACGCGCTGGTGTCCACCGGGGCCAAGAACGACTTCGGTCTCGTTGCCATCGACACGCTGCTGGCGCGGATGGAGAACGACCGTGACCGTCTGGTCGTCATCGTCGCCGGCTACCGCAAAGACCTCGACACCTTCCTCGACACCAACGAGGGACTGCGCTCCCGCTTCACCCGCAGCATCGACTTCCCGTCCTACTCGTCGAAGGAGCTCGCCGAAATCGCCATTCGCATGGCCGAGAAGCGGGACTCGCGCTTCGACGAGGCCGCCCGCGCCGACATGGAACGGCTCTTCGCCCACCTCGCGGAGTCCTCGACCCCCGACGCCGCGGGGGTGCAGCGACGCAGCCTCGACATCGCCGGCAACGGTCGTTTCGTGCGTAACCTCGTCGAGCGTTCCGAGGAGGAGCGCGAGTACCGCCTCGACCACGCACCGCGCACCGACGACGCCGAGGACTTCACCGACGACGAGCTGATGACCATCACCGCCGCCGACGTCGCCAACTCTGCGGCACCGCTGCTGCGCGGGCTCGGTCTGTCGGTGCCCGACCAACAGCCGGGCCGGTCGTGACCGCGCCCGACGGGGACCGGCGTTCGTTCAGCTCGCGGACGCCGGCCAACGAGAACCCCGACCGGATCAGCTATCGCCGCGGGTTCGTGACCCGACACCAGGTGACGGGGTGGCGATTCGTCATGCGCCGCATCGCCTCCGGTGTCGCGCTGCACGACACGAGAATGCTGGTCGACCCCTTGCGCACCCAGTCGCGGGCCGTGCTCGTCGGCGCGCTGGTTCTCGTCACCGGCATCGTCGGCTGCTTCCTGTTCTCGCTGATCCGGCCATCGGGGTCGGCGGGCGACGACGCGATCCTCGCCGACCGGGACACCGCAGCGCTGTACGTCCGCCTCGGCGATCAGCTGCACCCGGTCCTGAACCTGGCCTCCGCCCGGCTCATCGCCGGCCGGCCGGACAACCCGGCGCTGGTGAAGAGCAGCGAGCTCGACCAGTTCCCCCGCGGCAACATGCTCGGCATCCCCGGGGCCCCGGAACGCATGGTGGCCAACCAGACCCGCGACGCCTTCTGGACGGTCTGCGATGCGGCGACCGGTCCCCAGGCCGGAGTCACGGTCATCGCCGGTCCGCCCGCCACCGACGGCGAGCGCGCCAGCGCCCTGCTGGACGGACAGGCCGTGCTGGCCGAGAACGGCGGCATGACATGGCTGCTGTGGGACGGGCGACGCAGCGCGGTCGACATCGCCAACCGCGCAGTGGTCGACGGCCTCGGTATCGGCGCCGAGATCGCCGGGCGAGGGCCACAGCCGATCGCCGACGGACTGTTCAACGCGATCCCCGAAGGGCCGGCGCTGATCTCACCGCTGATCCCGGGCGCCGGCACGCCCGCACAGGTGCCGCTGCCGGTCGACGCGCCGGTCGGGGCGGTCCTGGTGGCCTACGAGGCGGACAACACGTTGCGGCACTACGTGGTGCTGCCCGACGGTCTGCAGCCGATCCCGGTGGTGCTGGCCTCGATCCTGCGCAACACCAACTCCTACGGTTTCGCCGCGCCCCCGCGGATCGGTGCCGACGAGGTGGCGCGGGTACCGGTCGCCGACGGCATCGACACCTCGGCGTATCCGGTGCAGCCGCTCGACCTCGTCGACACCGCCGCCGACCCCGTCACCTGCGTCGCCTGGGCGAAACCAGAGGGTGCGCAGGAGAACTCGTTGACCTTGCTGTCCGGCTCCACGCTCCCCACCCCGGCCGGATTGCATACCGTCGATCTGGTGAGCTCGGGCGGCCCGGGTGGACCGGCCACCCGCGTAGCCCTGACCCCGGGCACCGGATACTTCGTCGACAGCCGCGGAGCGCTGTTCTGGGTCAGCGACACCGGCGTGCGCTACGGCATCGACACCGGCCAGAGCGGTTCCGGTGAAACCGGATTCGACACCGTCGAGGCGCTCGGCCTGGCCTCGGCTCCGCTGCCGATCCCGTGGTCGGTGCTGTCCCAGTTCGCCGCCGGCCCCACGCTGTCGCGCTCCGACGCGCTGTTAGCCCACGACACCCTGGCTCCCGCCGCGGCGCCGGCCCGGTTGGAGAACCTCACGAGTATGGAAAATCCATGAGCAGGTTGATCTTCGAGCACCGCAAGCGGATCCAGCCGCCGGCGACCCGTCAAGGCACCATCACCATCGAGCCGCCGCCCGAGCTGCCCCGGGTGGTGCCGCCGTCGCTGCTGCGCCGCGTCCTGCCGTACCTGATCGTCATCCTCATCGTCGGCATGATCGTCGCACTGGTCGCCACCGGCCTGCGGTTGATCTCGCCGACGACCCTGTTCTTCCCGTTCGTGCTGCTCCTGGCCGCAACCGCGCTGTACCGGGGCTCGGACAACAAACTCCGCACCGAAGAGGTCGACGCCGAACGCGCCGACTACCTGCGCTACCTGTCGGTGATCCGCGACAACGTACTCGCCCACGCCGACGAGCAACGCGCCGGCCTGGAGTGGTCACATCCGGACCCGTCGGTGCTGGCCGGGGTGCCGGGCACCCGCAGGCAGTGGGAGCGCGATCCCCGCGACCGCGACTTCCTGGTGCTGCGCGCCGGCCTGCACGACCAGGCCCTCGACGCGGCGCTGCGGGTCAAGGACACCGCTGAGGAGATCGACCTGGAACCGGTGTCGCACACCACCTTGCGCGGCCTGCTCGACACCCAGCGGACCCTGCACGACGCGCCGGCCGGTATCGACCTGACCAAGGTCGCGCGAATCACCGTGGTCGGCGACGCCGACGAGGTCGACGGCGCTGTCCGCGCCTGGCTGGCCCAGGCGATGACCTGGCACGACCCCTCGGTGCTCGGAATCGGCTACGCAGGGCCGAGACTGGACGACGACGGCTGGTCGTGGCTGAAGTGGTTGCCGCATGTCGATGTGCCCGGCCAGGTCGACGGGGTCGGTCCCGCGCGGTATCTGACGGCCGACGCCACGGCGCTGCGCCGGCTGCTGGCCCCCGCCCTCGCCGATCGGGGACCGTTCACCGGTGACGGTAGCGAAAGCGTGAAGCACCTGCTGCTCGTGCTCGACGATCCCGACGCCGACCCCGACGAGCTGACCGGGGGAGTGGATCCCGCCGGCGTCACCGTCATCCATCGGGCCGTCGCCGAACCGCACCGCGAGCAGTACCCGGACCCCGAGCGGCCCATCCTGCGCATCGCCGACGGCCGGATCCAGCGGTGGCAGACCGCCGGGTGGGCCCCCTACATCGACACCGCCGACCGGCTCGACGCGGCCGAGGCCCGCCACCTCGCCCGCCGGCTCTCGCGCTGGGATTCCAATCCCAGCCACGGCCGCTCGGCGGCG
The DNA here is from genome assembly GCA_964000695.1 of uncultured Mycolicibacterium sp. Lineage (GTDB taxonomy): Bacteria > Actinomycetota > Actinomycetes > Mycobacteriales > Mycobacteriaceae > Mycobacterium. The sequence goes on from CAXEZH010000173.1 coordinate 25,318, forward strand.
ACAGGTGGTGCGGCCTTCACGACGCTGCTCGGCATCCCGGACGCCTCGGCGCTGGACGTGGCCGCACTGTGGGCCCCCCGCAACCGCGACGACGAGCTGCGGGTGCCGATCGGCGTCACCGCCACCGGCGAACCGTTGTACTTCGACCTCAAGGACGAAGCCGAGGGCGGCATGGGTCCGCACGGGCTGATGATCGGGATGACCGGCTCGGGCAAGTCCCAGACACTGATGGCGATCCTGCTGTCGTTGCTGACCACCCACCCCGCCGACCGGCTCATCGTCATCTACGCCGACTTCAAGGGTGAGGCGGGAGCGGACATCTTCCGCAACTTCCCGCAGGTCGTCGCCGTCATCTCCAACATGGCCGAGAAACGTTCGCTGGCAGACAGGTTCGCCGACACGCTGCGCGGCGAGGTGGCCCGGCGCGAGCAGCTGCTCAAGGAGGCCGGCCGCCGGGTGCAGGGCAGCGCGTTCAACTCGGTCACCGAATACGAGAACGCCATCGCCGAGGGACACGACCTGCCACCGATCCCGACGCTGTTCGTGGTGGCCGACGAATTCACCCTGATGCTCGCCGATCATCCCGAGTACGCCGACCTGTTCGACTATGTCGCTCGCAAGGGCCGCTCGTTCCGCATCCACCTGCTCTTCGCGTCCCAGACGCTGGACGTGGGCCGGATCAAGGACATCGACAAGAACACGTCCTACCGCATCGGTCTGAAAGTGGCCAGCCCCAGCGTGTCCCGGCAGATCATCGGCGTGGAGGACGCCTACCACATCGAGTCTGGCCGGGAGCACAAAGGCGTGGGATTCCTCGTCCCCGCGCCGGGCGCACTGCCGGTCAAGTTCCGCAGCACCTACGTCGACGGCATCTACGAGCCGCCACGAGTGGACCGGTCGATCGTCGTGCACGCGATCCCCAAGCCGCAGGTGTTCCCCGCCGGCTGGGTGGACCCGGAACCGGACACCGTCATCGTCGACGACGGTGCCGACGTCGAGGTACTGCCGCCGCGCAAGCTGATCGCCACCATCGGCGACCAGCTGGCCCACTACGGACCGCACGCACCGCAACTGTGGCTGCCGCCACTGGACGAGGCGATCGCGCTCGACGACGTGCTGACCCGCTCGGGAATCGCGGCCGGGCAGTGGCGTTGGCCGCTGGGCGAGATCGACCGCCCCTTCGACATGCGTCGCGACACCCTGGTTTACGACGCCACCTCGGCCGCGTCGAACCTGGTGATCCACGGCGGCCCGAAGTCGGGCAAGTCCACCGCCCTGCAGACTTTCGTGTTCTCGGCGGCTGCCCTGCACGCGCCCGGTGACGTGACGTTCTACTGTCTGGACTACGGCGGCGGGCAGCTGCGGGCGCTGGAGGGCCTCGCACACGTAGGCGGGGTGGCCTCCCCGCTGGAGTCGGAGAAGATCCGCCGCACCTTCGGTGAACTCGACCAGTTGCTGCGCGCGCGCCAGCGGGCCGGCGGCGCCGGCGGCGGTGGCTACCGCGACGGCTACGGTGAGGTGTTCCTGCTCATCGACAACCTGTACGCGTTCAGCCGGGACAACACCGACACGTTCAACACCCGTAACCCACTGCTGGCCAAGGTGACCGAACTGGTCAACACCGGCATGGCCTACGGCATCCACGTCGTCATCACGACCCCGAACTGGCTCGAGGTGCCGCTGGGGATGCGCGACGGGCTCGGGCTGCGTCTGGAGCTGCGGCTGCACGACCCCCGCGACAGCAACGTGCGGGTCACCGGAGCGCTGCGCCGTCCCGCCGAGGCGGTGCCGGTCGACCAGCCAGGCCGCGGCCTGACCATGGCGGCGGAGCATTTCCTGTTCGCCCGCCCCACCCTGGAATCGATTCCCGCGCTCAACGCCCGGCACCCCGACCGCAGCGCCCCGCCGGTGCGGCTGCTGCCGACCAACCTGTCACCCGACATGCTGGGCCCGCTGTATCCGGCACCGGAGCGGGTGGTCGTCGGGCAGCGGGAGACCGACCTGGCGCCGGTCGGCATCGACTTCACCGACAACCCGCTGATGCTGGTGTTCGGCGACGCCAAGACCGGCAAGACGACGCTGCTGCGGCACCTGATCCGAACCATCCGGGAGAACTCGCGTCCGGACCAGGTGGCGTTCACGGTGATCGACCGCCGGCTGCACCTGGTCGACGAACCGCTGTTCCCGGACAACGAGTACACCCCGAACATCGACCGGATCCTGCCCGCGATGCTGGGCCTGTCCGCGCTGATCGAGCAGCGCCGCCCACCCGCCGGCCTGAGCCCGCAGGAGCTCAGCCGCTGGGACTACCGCACCGTCTCCCGCGACAGCCACACCCACTACCTGATCATCGACGACGTCGACCAGATCCCCGACGGCCCCGCCACCAGCGGGCCGTTCGCGGGGCAGCGTCCGTGGAGCCCGCTGCTCGGATTGCTCTCGCAGGCCACCGATCTGGGGCTACGGGTGATCGTCACTGCCAGGGCGGCCGGCTCGGCGCACGCGGTGATGACGGCACCGCTGCTGCGTCGGCTCAACGACCTGCAGGCGACCCTGCTGATGCTGTCGGGCAACCCGCAGGACAGCGGCAAGATCCGTGGGCACCGGTTCAGCCGGCTGCCGGCGGGGCGGGGCATGCTGCTCGACGCCACCGACACCCCGAGCTTCGTTCAACTCGTCAACCCGTTGGCAGAGGCCGCCATCGCCCACCGCGGCGGAGAGGAGAACCACCGATGACCCTGCGTGTCGTGCCCGAAGGGCTCACCGCCGCCAGCGCGGCGGTGGCGGCACTCACCGCGCGCATGGCCGCCGCCCAGGCCGCCGCCGCGCCGGTGGTCGGCGCCGTCGTCCCACCGGCCGTCGACCCGGTGTCCCTGCAGACCGCCGCCGCGTTCAGCACCGCCGCGGCCGAACATCAGACGGTGGCGGCCCAGGGTGTCGAAGAACTCGGCCGCTCCGGTGTCGGGGTCGGCGAGTCCGCGGCCAGCTACGCCAGCGGTGACGCGATGGGCGCCACCGCCTACCTGATCGCCCGAGGCTGACCGGTATGACCGCCCCCGTCTGGATGGCGCTCCCACCCGAGGTGCACTCGGCGTCACTGAGCAGCGGCCCCGGTCCGGGGCCACTGCTGGCAGCCGCCGGCACGTGGCACTCGCTGAGCGCCGAATACGCCACGGCAGCAGCGGAACTGACCGCCATCCTGGCCGACGTGCAGGCCGGAGCGTGGGAAGGGCCCAGCGCCGAACAGTACGTCGCCGCGCATGCCCCCTATCTGGCGTGGCTCACCGCGCAGAGCGCCGTCAGCAC
>CAXEZH010000174.1:0-1734 GCA_964000695.1 uncultured Mycolicibacterium sp.
AGGTGCTCGCCGAGGGGCAGCGCGTGGCCGCGGCGAAGCTGGGGCTGGGCGACGGGGCCAAGCCGTTCGACTTCGTGTTCCACGGGGGATCGGGATCGCTGAAGTCCGAGATCGAGGACTCGCTGCGCTACGGCGTGGTGAAGATGAACGTCGACACCGACATGCAGTACGCGTTCACCAAGCCGGTCGCCGCGCACATGTTCACCAACTACGACGGCGTGCTGAAGATCGACGGCGAGGTGGGCAACAAGAAGGTCTACGACCCGCGCAGCTACATGAAGAAGGCGGAGGCCTCGATGAGCGAACGGGTCGTGGAGGCGTGCAACGACCTGCACAGCGCCGGCCGAAGTGTGACCGCCGGCTGAGCCGGCAAGATGGCCGGGGCCGGCTGAGCGGGGATCAACCCGTCGGGGCCTGGCAGATCTTCCACTGGTCGTCGCGGAACTGCAGGTCGAAACTGCGGGTGGAGCGGGTCTGCGGGGCGTACGCCATGAACGTGGTGACGTTGGCTTCGGCGTGGTCGCCGTTGACCACCACCTGGTCGATGCTGGCTACGACCGGATACTGCTTGGCAGCCGAAACCCGGGCGTGGGTCTCGGCCCAGGCCTTGTCGTCGTAGCGGACGTAGCTGTCGCGGGTCGCCCCGCAGGTCATGCTGCGCAGTGCGGCCAGGTCACCGTTCTGCACTGCGACGTCGAAGTTCTCGATGGTGGACCGGACCATGTCCTCCTGCGAGACCTGCGGCGCGGAGCTGCGGGTGATCAGCAGGGTCCCCAACACGGCGATGGCCGCCAGCGCCACGACGATGATCGCGATCGCCACCACCCAGCCCCAGCTGCGTTTGCGCCCGGGCGGTTTGGGGCTGTCGCCGCGCGGGGGGATCTCCTGCGGTCCGGCCGCCTTCTGCGCGGTGAACACCTCGGTCGGCGGCTCACTGGGCCGGTTGATCACCTGGGTGGAGCCGGCGTCGAAACCCGAGGGCGCGGTGAATCGGCGCTCTTCAGGCTGGTCTCGGGCACCGGGAGCATTCGGATCCGCCGGGGCCATCACCTCGGTGGCAGGCTCGTGCTCGGACTCCGGCAACACCTCGGTCCGCTCGTCTTGGCTGTGCGGAGCGTGCTCGTCCTGCTCGTGGGGCCCGGTCACCTCGTCGGTGGTCTCGTCTGGCCGGTCAGGCTCTGTGGGGTTCGACATCCCTGCTGCGGTCCTCCCTGGCGTCCCCAACGATCGTAACGGCGGAAGCTTAGTCATCCGCGGTGACGCCCGCTCATCCGCGCACGGCACAATGGGGCCATGACTCGGATGGGTGACCTCCTCGGACCAGAACCAGTGCTGCTTCCCGGCGACCCGGCGGCCGAAGCGGAGCTGGATGCACAGGAGAATCCCGCGATCGTGGCTGCCGCGCACCCGTCGGCGTCCGTCGCCTGGGCGGCGCTGGCCGAGGACGCGCTCGACGACGACAAGGCGGTCACCGCCTACGCCTACGCGCGCACGGGTTACCACCGTGGCCTCGACCAGTTGCGCCGCAACGGCTGGAAGGGCTTCGGTCCGGTGCCGTATGCGCACGAACCCAATCAGGGTTTCCTGCGTTGCGTTGCGGCGCTGGCCAAGGCGGCCGATTCCATCGGCGAAACCGACGAGTACCAGCGCTGCCTGGATCTGCTCGACGACTGCGATCCGGCGGCGCGCGTGGCGCTGGGCGCCGTGGCGCCGACCCGCATGCTCCAGGAGGCG
>CAXEZH010000175.1:0-18446 GCA_964000695.1 uncultured Mycolicibacterium sp.
ATCCGTAGGTGTAAGGGGCGGCCCGCCATCGCCATGGCGACCTCGAGCCCGCCGACACCGATCGCCAGCATGCCCAACGACCCGGCGGCAGGTGTGTGCGAGTCGGATCCGACCATGGTTTTGCCGGGAACCCCGAAGCGCTGCATGTGAGTCGGATGCGATACACCGTTGCCCGGCTTGGAGAACCACACCCCGAATCGCTGCGCGGCGGTTCGCAGGAACTCGTGGTCTTCGGCGTTCTTCTCATCGGTCTGCAGCAGGTTGTGGTCGACGTACTGCACGCTGACCTCGGTCTGGACTTGGTCGAGTTCCAGCGCCTCCAGCTCCTGCATCACCAGCGTTCCGGTGGCGTCCTGGGTGAGGGTCTGGTCGATGCGGAGGGCAATTTCTTCACCGGGCGTTGGCTCACCTGATTCGAGATGGGCCTCGATGAGTTTTCTCGTGACGCTGGCCGCCATATGTGCTGGCTTCCCGGACCGGCGCTCTTCAAACGGCCTTCGCGGAAATCCGCGGCGGCCGGTATCGGACAGCCGACTAGGTCTGGAGCGGTCAGAACTCTGGGACTATCGCGCCAGAGGCGATGTCCGCAAGGTCGGCTCGGTCGTGGTCGTCGAAGTCGTCCGGTGGTCCGCCGCCGAGAGCGTCGAGGATGCTGACGGATTCGACGGCCCAGTGCATGGCGGAGTCCGCGTTCGAGGAGTGGTTGGGATGGTCGGGGTCTTCTCGATCGCGTGGTGACTCGTAGCCGACGTTCACAAGAGCCAACAGGTGCCCGGCTTCGTGGACGAGCACCGCCCGCTCGACAGCTGCAGAATCGAGGCCTCTGTTCTGTTCGAGAAACAGCGCAAAACTGGAACCGCCATAGGCAACGCCGATGATTCCCTGCCGGTCGCTGAGAGTGCCGTTGAGGGAGAGCACATACATGCTGGCTGTGTCACTGTCGGTGACGGTGTCGCGATGCTCGTTCTCGAGACTGCGGAGGTCCTCGGCGGAGAAGGCGGAGCCACCCGCGCTGATCGTCGACGTCTCGATCTCGACCGGCTTGTCTGCTACCGAGCCGAGCACGGTGTGGAAGTGGTCGAGCGCCTGCGGCGAGATCTCGGCCCCTTCTGCCTGGTCGACCTCCACCACGATCCGGCCGACATCGCCGCGCAAGTAGGTCGTCGCCTCGGCGCCGGGACCGACGTACCGCACCCCGGGCGGTAGGTCCTCGGGTACCAGACCACCACTCTGGCTGCCGGAGTCGGGTCGAACCTCGGTCCGCACCACGCACGACGAGCAGGTGACGGCTGCTACGAGGGCCATGCAGAGAGTCGGTAGGCGAATCGATAGCGGCCGGTTGCGCACGCACGCGGGCTACCCGGCAGCTCATCCGCGAAACAGCGCGCCACGTTTCCCCAGCGACGAGTTCGGGCACGGTGATGACATGAGCGACAACACCAAGGTCACCGTGGAACGAACCATCTCCGCACCCGTCGATGCGATCTTCGACGTCCTGTCCAACCCCGAGAACCACCACAAGCTCGATGGATCGGGTTTCGTCCGCTCCGTCGACCACGCTGATCGGATTCAGCATGTCGGCGAGGTGTTCACGATGAACATGCAGGGCGACCACATGGGCGGGGAGTACAAGACCGACAACCACGTGACGGGCTGCGTCAAGGACAAGCTGCTGGCCTGGAAGACCGCACCCGCAGGGACCGAACCGCCCGGGTGGGAGTGGCTGTGGGAGTTGGAATCCCAGGGGCCCGGCGAGACGCTGGTCCGCCACACCTACGACTGGTCACAGGTCACTGACAAGAAGCTGCTGGAAAAGGTGCGGTTTCCTCTGGTGACCGAGGAGCAACTCAACGACACGCTCTCACGCCTGGCCGCCGAGGTGTCGTCCTGATCTCAGACGCATGACGCCGTCGGGTGTCGGGTGCGGGTCCTCAGCGCTCACCTGGGGACCGGCAGGTTCTGAGATAACTCAGAAGCGATGCCTGGAGACCGGTGACATGCCTGTCATGGAACTATGTCGGCAATCTCCTTGCTCGTCAATCAGCCTGCTTGGCGTCGCCGGGGTGAGGCACATTGTGATCGTCGACGTAGGCAGCATGATCGGTGTCGACGCCATCGTGATCACGAGGACCTTCGTTGGAACCCTGAGTTTCAACAGACTTCGCAGCGTCACTGGGCATCGTCATGTGGCGGTCCTTTCATTCGCGAGCAACAGTCAGAATGCAACGAACCGTGGGGTGCCCCATCTGCGCAGTGACCAACCGTCAGAGGTCTCGGCGTGCGTGGGGAAGCAAAGTCCCGCTCAGCTGTACCGCGCCACCAACGCACACCCGAGGGCGGCGAGATGGTCGCGGACGCCCTGCGGGCCGCTGACGTCGAGCCAGTCGGTGAGCCAAGCCAACTCGCCTGCGAGGGTGTGCTCGTCGCGACCCCGGATCACGATCTCGATCCGGCCGTCCGGCGTTGACCCGCCAACGTCGAGTCGGCGTCCGAACACCCTCCGGAGCATGCCGAGTGCGCCGGCGGCACACAGGGCCTGGGCCTCGAGAGGAGTGCGCCGGCGATCAACCTCATCGGCGATCTCGCGCCAGCTTTCGGCAAGGTCGAATCCCTCGGGTCGGTGGACGGCATCGCCGGTCACGTCGACCGACGAGACACGGTCGATGCGGAAAGTCCGTCGACCGGCCTCGGTGTTGGCGACCAGGTACCACGCCGGCCGTTTGGCGACGATGCCCAGTGGGTGCACGATCCTCTGGGTTTCCGACCCCTTGAGATCGACGTAGCCAAGCCGCACTTGCACTCCGCGGATCACTGCCTCTTGAAGTTCGTCGAGGAATCGGGGTGAGCGGGGCTCGGGCTGGCTGGATCCCCACTGTCGTGGGTCCACCACGATCGATGTAGCGGCCGCCTCGGCCTGCTCCCGGAACGGCTCGGGCAACGCGCGGAGAAGCTTGCGCAGAGCGGCCTTCACGCTCGGGGTCGCCGTCGAGGCGGGTCCGGCCACCAGAAACAGCGCGCGGGCCTCGCTGGCGGTCAGTCCGGACAGGTCGGTGCGAGCGCCGCCCACCAGACGCCATCCGCCACCTCGACCCGGCACGGCGTACACGGGCACCCCGGCGCAGCTCAACGCCTCGAGATCGCGACGGGCGGTGCGCTCGGACACTTCCAACTCAAGGGCGACCTCCGATGCCGTCACCTGCTCGCGCTGTTGCAGAAGGAGGAGGACGGCGATCAGCCGGTCAGCCCGCATGCATCACACTTTCCCATCAAACCGGCCATAAGGTGACCAGTTTTGGTCGGCACAATGCCGACATGAACACAGTAACTGGTTCCGCCGAGCATGACTTCGAGGACCCCCGGCCCATTCTCGACCGCGCCCTGGCCGTCGGTGAGGTCGTCATTGCCGGCGTGCCGCCGGAGCAACTCACCGATCCCACGCCATGTAACGGTATGGATGTGCGAGCTCTGTTGGCTCATCTCATCGGCGCACTCGACCGCATTGCCGCTCTGGGCAGCGGCGACGATCCCTTCGCAGTCGCCGAAACCCCGGTCGGCGACGATCGCTGGCCGCATGCGTGGCACCAGTCGGCGAGACGCGCCGCCGCTGCCTGGCGCGACGACGCGGTGCTCGAACAACCCATGGCGCTGCCGTGGATCGAAGGCAGCGGCGCCGAGGTGCTCGCGTCCTACTTCTCGGAGCTGATCGTCCATACCTGGGACCTCGCGACGGCGACCGGTCAGCACCCCGAGTGGGACGACACGGTCGTCGCGGCGGCATTGGAAGGGGCGCACCGGATTCTCCCGGCCGACAACCGCCGAGCTCTCTACGAGCAGATCTCGTCCGCGCGGGGCTTCGACGAGGTCGCTGTGCCGTTCGCCGATGCCGTCCCGATCGCCGGCGACGCCCCTGCGATCGACCGCCTCGTCGCCTGGTGTGGCCGGGATCCGCGCGGCCTGCCCTGACGGATACCGACCAATGCGTGATGTCACTGCGATCCCGCGGGTCGTACCGGCAAGGACAGCAGCCATCGACGCCAGGGACAGGCTCTAGCGTTACGAATTCTCGTAAAAGGCAACCGGGTTGCCACGCAATCCGCCCTCGCCACACGGCCAGATGCCCTCATTGAGTGGTCCGAGCGCAGGTTCTCGATGGACGATCAGCTCGTCATCCAGGGTGAAGGCCACATGGCCGTCCTCGAGTAGCAGCACCCTACTCGGGAGTGCTCGCTCGCGACGTCCGACTTCGATCAGGTCACGCATGCGCAGGTCCGCATCGACAGCGTGCAGGACGCCGTCCCGCCAGAAAACTGCGGTGCCGTCTCGGTCGAGAGCCGGATAGGTTGTGTAGCAACCGCTCAGCGCGGGACCGCGTTCGACCGTGTCGTCGGAACGAAGTCGAACAAAATGCGAGCGCGACGGTAGGACGTAATCCGCTTCCGCGCCGGCTATCGCTCCGTCTGTGTCAATCAGCTTCTGCGCGTGCGTCGGCCACTCGCGCACCAGAGCGCCGGTGGCGTCATAGTGGGCGGTGCGGTAGTCCCCGTAGCCCCCCGCTAGCTCGTTGAACCGCGCAACCGCAAGCCCAGACCCTCGCGACCACCGACGACGTTCGTGCCACACAGACCCGTCTCGTTATGCCTCGGCGTCAGGCCCCCACCCTGGAACTGCGGACTCTCCACAGCCGAAAGGAGGACGGGCCGTCGAACACTGTCCGCGTCGCGCCCGCACTCACTCCACCTTCGGCCGACGATCTCGCGCAATCATTGGTCACTGAGGGCCGCGCCCACAAAGGACGATATCTGCCGTCGGGCTTCTTTCGATTCGGGAACCGGCAACAAAATGAAACCGTGTATTCCGTCGGCTGTTTCGACGAGCGTCGCGTCCACACCCGCGGCGCACATGCGAGCCGAGACCTTTCGGGAGTCATCGAGTAAAGAATCGTGGGTGCCGACGACGACCAATGTGCGGGGAAAGCCGGCAAATGAGCCGTAGAGCGGCGACACCAGAGGCATTTTCAGGTCACAGTCACCCGCGTAGGCCACCGCACTACGCGAAAGACCTTCGCGGGACAGCACATCTCGGCGTTCATTCGACATGAAGCTATCGGAGCTGTTGGTCAGGTCTGCCCAGGGAAACATGGTCACGAGACCTTTCGGCGCGTTCCCGCCGCGGTCGAGCACCCGCCGTACCAGCGACAGGGCCAGTCCGCCTCCGGCGGACTCCCCGATGATGACTGTGGGCCGGTCTTGCGCCACCTCCGAATAGACGGCCCACACATCGTCCAGCGCCGCGGGGAAGGGATGCTCCGGCGCCAGACGGTAATCGACACTCAGCAGTTCCGCGCCGTGGCAGCGGGCCAGCCCGCTGTGGGCGCGAGCCGCCAGTGAACTACCGGCGACAAATGCCCCGCCGTGCACGTGGAAAAGTAACGCCGACTTCGCTCGCGCTGGACGAAACCACCGGACCGGCACCCCCGCCACTGCCGAAGCGGTCTCTTCAACTCCGCGCGCCCGCCGCTGGAGCGACTCCATCGACCGGGTGATGGCGCGTGTTCTGGCGACGTCGTGGGCGCCCCCCGATTTCGATACAGCCAGCAGCATGAGCTTCTGAAGAGCCACCAGCCGTCGACTCGGCCGGTGTGAGTTCGATACAGACACAACCTCGCTCCTTCACCTCGATGGCAGCACCATCACGCTGCCTGCAGCAACAACATCAAGCCCACGGCAATGAGAATCACCGCGAGGATCGCGGCATTGTGTCGCTCCAGCGCCACCTTGAGCCGTTGCAGGGGTTCGTTCATGCGCTCACGCCAGATGCCATAACTCAGTACCGGCAGTATCACGGTCACACTGGCGAGCAGGGCGAAACCCGCGACATCGCCCCACTGGGCCAGCCTCGTCTGTGCTGTGGCCGCGACGCTGAAGCCTGCAGCGGCACAGGCAGCGAGCACCTTCGGATTCAGCGACACCAGAACCGGCGCGGCTGTCATGGCACGCAGCGGGGTGACAGAATCCAGTGCCCGCAGCCAGACCGGCGCACGAGCACTTCGCCCTCGACGCATCCAGGTGACGAGGCCGCCGATGATCAGAATCGCCGCCAACGCCAACGTGGCCGGACGGATCCAGTGCGGCGGGGGGCCGCCGGCATCAGGCAGTTTTCCGGACATCCCGACGAACAACCCGCTGGCAAGTGACAACGACAGCGCCCAACCCGTCGCGAATGCCGACCCCGTCGCCAATGGACGGGGCGTGTGCAGCATCAGGATCGCGGGAACCACCGAGGCCGGTGACACGGCGACTACCAGCGCCAGGGACGCCAGCTCCACCCGCATTGCGCACCCGAGCTTTCGTGTTGGTATCGATAAAACTAATGAATACTCATTATATACTGGCGGCGCGAAATGCGTACGATCAGCCGATGGCCTCGGAGTCGGACCGCACTCGGGACCGGGCGCGTAAACGCGGCCGGAACAGCAGCGGAGAAGCGACGCGCATCAAACTCATCACCGTTGCGGAGGCCATGTTCGCCGATCGGGGCATCGCTGCCGTCAGCCTCAACGAAATCCGACTCGCCGCCGGACAGAGCAACGCCGCAGTGGTGAACTACCACTTCGGCTCCAAGGAAGAGCTGATTAGGGCCATTCTTGAAGATCGCCTCGACCGCATCGACGCAGAACGCGGACGGATTCTCGACGAGGCTTGTTCGGAGGATCGACCGGTCGACCTCAGATGCCTTCTCGAGGCCTTGGTTCGTCCCCAGGTGAGCAGCATCAAGCGTGGAGAGCGGCATGTCGAACTGGTGGCTCAGTTACTGTTCGGAGGTTACGGCGAAGTGGGCGGGCCGGCGTGGATTCTGGCCGACGCGTCGTTGACCGGTCACGGGCAACGACTCAACCAGCTTCTTTGGCAACAGCTTTCGCATCTTCCGGAGGCCATATCCACGATGCGGCTTCGTTTCGTCTACACAAGCTGCCTGAACGCCCTGGCAGACCACCAGCGGCACCAGGCAACCGCGGCCGACGCTCCGCCCACCGCCATTTTCGCTGCGGACCTCATCGATTCACTGACCGCGATCATCCGCGCGCCGGCGTCAGCCGAAACCATCGAGGCGTTGCCGTCCTGAACGAATCCTTCAGTCGGACTTGAGTGCCGCTCTGAGCAGCTCCCGGCCCGGCAACGATTCCAGATCGGATTCCACCGTCACCGAGTGCAATACCCCGGTCCACGGAAACGGTGGTCGGTATTCGTCGCACACCGGAAGCCCGCGGTCTCGGCCCAACAGCAACGATGTTCCGCCATGCTGCCAGACGTGGGGGAGCGTCAACGGGGAAACCAGCGAGCCGACGACGGTGTCGTCGATCACCGCTTCGACTCGGGTCGCGCCGTCGAGGCGGTGTAACCGACAGCCTGCGCTGTGACGCCCCTCCTCCAGCGGCCGATCGGCCCGCACCCGGATGCTGCCGCCTGGGGCGACGACGGCGATGTGGAGTCTGGACTCGATGACAAACGCTGCCAAACCCCCTGTCCAGTTCCCGATCGCGAAGAGCACGCCGTCAGCACCCTCAGACGGGACCTCGACGTCAGCAGACAACCGGCCGTAGAGCAGAGGGAGTGCCTCGTCGACGACCGGGCCCCCCGAGGGCCGCAACACCACGCGCTGGCCAGGCGGAAATTCGGGCCACACCATGTCCGCCGCTCGTGCCACCAACGAATCCGTCAGCGGCAGCACGTCGTAGCGGGCGGCCTCGGCAGCCCAGCGGGCGGCCAGTCGCGACACCACGTCGGGGTGGGCAGCCGACACGTCGTGAGCTTCGGAGAAGTCGTCGCCCCGAAACAGGGACCATCGGTCGGTGACGAAGTCCCGGCTTCCTTCGAGCAGCACTTCTTCGTCCATCACACCTTGGGCCACATGATCGGTCGTGGCCTTCCAGCCGTCAGCGATCATGGACCTGGAGCCCACGATTTCAAAGTACTGCGTGGAACGCGGTGCCGGTGCCGCTGCATGGTGGAAGGTCGGCAACAGACTTGCCCCGTGGACTACAGTGTCGGAGGCTTCTGGAGACGGCGAGGGTGACCGAATCCCACAGGCATCCAGAATTGTTGGCATGACGTCGATGGCGTGTGCGAACTGGGGACGGACAGCGCCGCCGTCGCGGACACCGTCCGGCCAGTGCACGATCAGCGGGACCCGTGTGCCCCCCAACCACGCATACCGCTTCCACAGCCGGAAGGGCGTGTTGCCTGCCCATGCCCAGCCCCACGCATAGTGCGGGTAACCCGCTGTGCCACCCCAGTTTGGTAGGCGGTCGAGATTGTCGGCCAACGATTCTGGGACCCGATGGGTGAACCGGTGTTCGTTGCTGGTTCCCGCAACGCCCCCTTCTGCGCTGGCCCCGTTGTCGGACAGGACAAGTACCAGCGTGTTGTCGATGACATCGAGATCCTCGAGGGTGCGGATCAACCGGTCGATCTGGCTGTCGGTGTGACTGAGAAAACCTGCATACACCTCGTGCATCCGTGCGTACACCGCGCGTTCGTCCGCTGTAAGGGTGGTCCAGGCCGGTACCCAATTCGGCCGCTCGGTGAGTGTGGCGCCTGCCGGTACCACCCCCTCGGCGAGCTGCCGCGCAAACACCTGCTCTCGCCAAGCGTCCCAGCCGATGTCGAACTGCCCGGCATAGTCGTCGGCCCACTCCCGATGTACATGATGCGGCGAGTGCATCGCTCCGGTAGCGAAGTAGAGGAAGAAGGGCTTGCCCGGTGCTGACTGCTGCTGGCTGACGACCATCCTGATCGCCTCATCAGTGAGGTCCTCGGTCAGGTGGTACCCAGAGGGGCGTACATCAGGTGCATCGAGGTATGTGTTGTCGCGAACCAATTGCGGATCCCAGTGATTGGCGTCGCCGAGCAGAAAGCCGTAATAGCGCTCGAACCCCAGCCCCAACGGCCAGCGGGTGAACGGGCCGGCACTGGTCCGTTCACCGCGCGGCGCGAGATGCCATTTCCCGACGGCCATGGTGCTCCAGCCGGAGTCCCGTAGCACGCGAGGCAGGGTCGGAGTAGAAGCCGGGATCTTTCCCGTGTAGCCCGGATGGGCAGTCGGGATGTCGGCAAGGAACCCCATTCCCACCGAATGGTGGTTATGGCCGGTGAGCAGACAGGCTCGCGTCGGCGAGCACAGTCCGGTGACGTGAAAGCGGTTGTACCTGAGCCCATTGCGGGCGAGGCGATCGATGGCTGGGGTCTGAATGTCAGATCCGTAGCAGCCGAGCTGAGCGTACCCGAGATCGTCCAGCACGATCATGACCACATTGGGGGCTTCTGAGCGCGCGGTCACGTCGTCCTTGTTCATCAGCAACTCCGGGGCTCGAGGAGAAAAATTATTAATGTCGGCTCATTAATAGCATACAAGCACAAAGGGGTCGCTGGTTCTAACGCGCTCGGTATCGACCTCGGCGGCCGCATCAACGAGCCGTTCAGGAGAGCGGGCGCCAGCAGCACCGGCTGTGGCGGGCCATCGAGAGGCGGCTTGACGGGCTGATCAGTGGTTATTTTCCTCAACCCCCAGCGGGTCGGCATGCAATACTCTTAATGTACCGATCGATACATACATTAAGGAGCAGGTGGAGTGACAATGCACTCTGCAGGGCCGAGCCGCCGGGCCTTCCTCGCAATGGCAGGGGCCTCGGTCGCCGCGGCCGCAGCAGCCGCCGCCTGCGCACCTGAGCCGGCGTCCGAACCAGCCACACCCAAGACCGGGCTGCCGTCGGCCACGAAACACAACATCCTGTTCGTGTTCACCGATCAGGAGCGCTACTTCGGCGAATGGCCAGCCGGGATGTCCCTGCCCGGGCGAGAGCGGTTGGCCAGCGACGGCGTCACGTTCACCAACCACTACTGCCCGGCTGTGATGTGCACCAGTTCCCGGTCGGTCATCCTCACCGGATTGCAGACGCCCGACAACGGGATGTTCGAGAACGTCGACATGCCGTATGTCGCTTCGATGAAACCCGAGATCCCCACCGTGGGCGACATGCTGCGCAAGTCCGGCTACTACACCGCGTATAAGGGCAAATGGCACCTGAACAGCGCATTCGAGACTGCGCAGCCGGACCACCTGTTCACCAAGGAGATGGAGGCCTACGGCTTCTCGGACTACGTCTGGCCAGGTGATGTGCTGACACACACGCTCGGCGGCTACACCTACGACAACATGATCGGCGGGAGCGCCGTGTCCTGGTTGCGGGACCAAGGCCGCGCGTTGGCCGACGAGAACAAGCCGTGGGCTTTGTTCGTCAGCCTGGTCAACCCGCACGACATCATGTACTTCAACACGGACGCGCCAGGGCAGAGAGTCCAGGACACTGGTCGTCTGTTGATGGAGGCCGCCCGCGCACCTCAGAACGCGCTGTACGAGAAGTCCTGGGATATACCACTTCCGGCGAACCTCGAACAACCCATGAACGAGGCGGGGCGACCCGCTGCGCACGGCGAGTTCCTCAAGGCCTGGGGTTACACGCTGGGGAACATCCCCCCGGAGGAGGAGCGCTGGCGTCGATTCAACGACTTCTACCTCAACAGCATCCGCAGCGTGGACCAGCAGCTTGCGTTGCTCCTCGCAGAATTGGACGCGCTCAAGTTGGCAGACAGGACCATCGTCGTCTTCACCAGCGATCACGGCGAGATGGCTGGCGCGCACGGGTTACGCGGCAAGGGTCCATTCGCCTACCAGGAGGCGATCCACCTCCCAATGCATATCGCGCATCCTGATGTGTCTGGCGGACAGCAGGTTTCGTCTCTGACCGGTCATATCGACCTGGTCCCCACCCTGTTGGAATTCGCCGGCGTCCCGGCCGGTCAACGCGGCGAGGTGGCGGGCCGCGATCTGCCTGGCCGCGATTTCAGTGCGGCGTTGAGCAATCCGGCCGGCTCCGACGAACACACGGTGCGCGATGCCGTGTTGTTCACTTACAGCGGGTTGGCCACCAACGACAGTGAGGCGATCCGGATCGTCGCCGATGCCAAAGCCGCACAACAAGATCCCAAACAGGCGATGGCCACGGCCGGTTACCGACCTGATCTGAACAAACGGGGCAGCTTGCGGACCATGTTCGACGGTCGCTACAAATTCACCCGGTATTTTGCGCCGACCCAGCGTAACTTGCCGCGCGATATCGACGAGCTCTACCGGTTCAACGACGTCGAGCTGTTCGATCTGCAAAGCGACCCGGACGAGATGACAAACCTGGCTGCCACGAAGGGGGAGAACGCCGAGCTGGTCATGGCCTCGAGCGCCAAACTGGAGGCCCTCATCAAACGCGAGATCGGCGTCGATGACGGCCGCGAGATGCCGCACTTCGACACTATCGATTGGACGATCGACCGTCTCGATCTCTAGCGCCCACACAACGGGAAAGACGCCCTGAGTCGCTGGTTGTCGGGTAGTTTGCCGGTGGTGCGCCGCCTCGGTGTGCAGGCGGTACTCGGCGGTAAAGCTTCGACGGACATCCGGCCATCGCCGACTTCCCGTAGGTTGGTCGTCGAGCCAACCCCGGACCGGCCAGGGTGTTGCCGCAACTCGAGGCGTGAGAGGTAACCGATGCGTACGAGAACTAATCGCTCCACGGCAATCGCCGGCCTAGCCGTGGCCGCGCTGATAACCGCAGGCTGCAGCAACGACAGGAGCGTCGAGGCGTCGAAGCCGCCGCAGGTCGGTTTGATTGCCACCTCCGAGGTGCCGGCGCCACCCACCGAGGTGACGCTGATCGGGGAGCGGGACGTCGAGGTGACTCTCACCGGCCCGATCGCAGTGAAGTACTCAACGGCAACCGAGGGTCAGAAGCAGGCGCTCGGCAAGCCGCTGACCGGTAGCCACAACGCGGGAACCCGCGAAAGCGGCGTGGTGTTCCAGCAGTTTCAGGGCGGCGTGATCGTCGCCAAGAATGATCAACCGGGCACACCTGCCTATATCACCTGGGGGAAGATCCGGGAGGCATGGAACGTCGAACGCGATCCGGATGGCGTTCCGGAGGTGATGGGCAAGAACGGCTCACCGGGTCCGCTGGGCGTACCGACCAGCGATGAGAACCCCGTCGGCGATCTGCTGGTGACGACGTTCGAGCACGGCAAGATCACCTTCGATCCGAAGACCGGCGTGGTCGAGGTGACGGTCAACGGCACCGTCGTGCCATCAGGCCTGTAAACGGCAGAGTCCTCACGTTGCTATTGACGTCGACAGACAGACAGCGCAGAGCAAGTCGTCGGCGGGGAGCAGGCACGTTGCCTTCCTGGGCGCTAGCCAGCGAGACAGCAGAGACGCGGAACAAGTCGTCGAAGTCGAGCGAGCGATGATGGCGTTTCTCGGCCTTGAACGGTAGACGAGAACAGCTGGGCGCACCGCCCCAAACACATTTGGCGGCAACGCACCATGCAGCGTTGACTGGCGTGGGCAGCGCAGTAGCCGTCTTCAGCAAGTACTCGCAGATGAGATGCTCCGGACGGTGGTAGGGCCATGACCGCCGCCGACATTGTTCGCGCGGCCATCCGGACCAGCGGTGGCCTGGGTGATGCGTGGTGCTCAGGAGTCGATGTCCGGCAGCCTGACGCGGTTCGTGTCGGTAACCGGATCGTGGTCGTCGAAACGGACGGGGACGATCTCGGCTGGCTGATGACTATCTACGCGATGTCTGGCGACGACGAGGCCACGCCGATCGCGGTCATAGCCGGGGAGAACGGCGCAGTCCGCACGCTCGCGTCGTGGCTGCGCACGACAGCGCGGCCGATGGCGTGGAAGCGTGTACGACCCGGCCTGTACGGGTCCGGTGCGTACGTCGTGGGACGCCTCGACACCGGGGAATGGTTCGCAGAGGGGCCGGGGGTTGACCAAGCCTTCGACGACAAAGCACAGGCCCAGCACGCATGCGATGCCGCTCGGGCGAGGCCTCACATCTAAGATCGACAGACCCGCCCAGAAGCAAGCCCCACAGAGTCGACGGAACCGGCCATAAATGGTCGACGACGCTGTCCGGTCTGGGTCAGGTTGTCATCCGCCGGCTGTGCCGGACAGGGCGACGAACGGGTGCAGTTCGGCCGGGCGCGGGCCAGTCAACAGACGATCCCAGGCGTCGGATCCAATGGACGTCACCATCGACAGATGCTTGGCCGGATCAGGGAAACCGACGGCCGAACCTACCCCGACAGCTCGGCCAGTGCCTCGTGCACCGTCGCCTCGCCACCACTGTCGATGGTGCCGGGCGGCATCAGCGGCGCCAGCGCTGGCTGCGGGTGGGGTGTTGTCACCGCTGGCCCTCGCTGCCGCGGTCGACGGCGGCCAGGGTGAGCGCCCGAACGATGCTGTGGCGGCCCAGGTCCACCTTGAACGCGTTCTGGGCAAGTGGGTGCGCGCCGGTCATCGCGAGGTGCGCGGCGGCGCGAAAGGCCTCCGCGTCGGCCCGCAGTCCGATGAGGCTCTCTTCGGCCTCGGTGAGCCGCCATGGTTTGGCCGCGACACCGCCGAAGGCCAGCGCGGCCCCGACGATCCTGTCGTCTTCGATGCGCAAGCCGGCGGCGACGGAGACCAGCGCGAAGGCGTAGCTGTGCCGGTCGCGGACCTTCAGGTACCAGGAATGGTCGGCGAACGACGACGGCGGCAGCTCGACGCCCAGGATCAGGTCGTGTGGGTCCAACGTGTTGTCGACCTCGGGGGTGTCCCCGGGCAGGGCGAAGAACTGATCGATGGGGATCGTGCGTCGTCCTCCCGTGCCTTGCACATGGACGACGGCATCGACGATGGCGAGGGCGACCGCCATGTCTGACGGATGAATCGCCACGCAGTGCTCGCTGGCACCGAAAATGGCGTGCTCGCGGTGAAAGCCGTTGCGCGCGGCGCACCCGCTACCCGGGGTGCGCTTGTTGCACTCGGAGAAGGTGGTCTGCATGAAGTACGGACAACGGGTGCGCTGCAGCAGGTTTCCCCCCACGGTGGCCATGTTTCGGAGCTGCGTGGTGGCCCCGCTGAGGATGGCGTGCGACACCACCGGGTACTGCATACGGATAAGCCGGTGGTTGGCCAGCGCGCTGTTCGTCACACCCGACTCGATGAACACCCCGCCCGAGTCGGTCGACGTGATCGACGTGAGCGCGAGTCTTCGCAGATCGACAAGGGCAGAGGGCTCTTCGACGCCGCCCTTCATCAGGTCGAGGAGATTCGTCCCCCCGGCGAGGTAAGTCGCTCCATGCGCTGCGGCGTCGATCGCATCGTCGACAGTCTGGGCATGCCGGAAGGCGAAGGTCTTCACGCGGTGTGATCCTCGGTGTCACATTCGGCGGCGATGTCGATCGCCTCGACGATATTGGCATAGGCGCCGCACCGACAGATGTTGCCTGCCATGCGTTCCCGGATCTCGGCGTGCGTCAGCCGGGTACACCCTGTGAGCACGTCAGCACGGGAGCCGTCGAAGGTGCTCATGCTGAGGTCGCCACGCCGGTATTCGGCAAGCATCGCGTGGGCCGATGAGATCTGACCGGGCGTGCAATAGCCACATTGAAATCCGTCGCAGTCGACGAAGGCCTGCTGTAGCGGGTTCAGTGCGCCGCCCTCGGAAATTCCTTCGATGGTGAGCACATCGGATCCGTCGATGGAGGCGGCCAACGTGAGGCAGCTGACCACCCGCTCACCGTTCACCGACACGGTGCACGCGCCGCACAGGCCGTGATCACAGCCCTTCTTGGTACCGGTCAGGTGCAGACGCTCCCGGAGCAGGTCGAGGAGCGTGGAGCGGATGTCGGCCGTGACCTCATGGCTCTCCCCGTTGACGCGTAGATGCAGACGGTGGTCGCCGGTCACGCGGCGCCGCCGGGCTGCTCGAAGGGAATCATCAGGTCCTCCAGAGTAATCGGCAGGTCACGCAGGCGTTTGCCGGTGGCGTGGTGGATGGCGTTGGCGATGGCTGCGGGGACGCCGCAGGTGCCGATCTCACCGATGCCGCGCACACCGATCGGGTCGAGGTGGAAGTCGGGGTGATCGAGGAATGAGATGTCGAAGTCGGGGCGGTCGGCATGGGTGGGAAGGTAGTACTCCCCGAGGGGAAGGGCGGTCGCATCGTCGTAGGGGACCTGTTCGAGCAGTGCCATGCCGAGCCCGAAGGTGATGCCGCCCATGACCTGGTTGCGGGCGAGTTTCGGGTTGAGTACACGCCCGCAGTCCATGACCGCGACCCACCGCGTCACGCTGGCGCGTCCGATCTGTTCGTCGACTTCGACCTCGCAGAAGTGTGCGCCGAACGACTGGAACGCCTGCGTGCTCTGGTCGCCGGAGTCGCTGCTGGTGGAAAACGACAGTCGCTCGCGGTAGGCCGCGGCGGCCCGCGGGTCGACGGTGCCGATGTCGACCGTTGCGGGGTCGGCGCCGAACAGCGGGGAGTCGGCGTCGCCCACCAGCGCGGCGATGAATCGGCGCCGCCATTCGTCGGCAGCGGCGAACACGGCAGAACCCACAGTGGCCGTCGTCTGAGACGCGCCGCTGTAGGGGGCGGCGGGAAACGCGGAATCACCCGACAGAAAACTGACCCGGTCGATCGGGAGACCGGCGGTATCGGCGGCCACCTGGGTCATGACCGTACGCACGCCGTTACCGACTTCATGTGTGGCGGAGGAGAACTCGACGTGCCCGTCGGCGTCGGTGACCACTCGGCACCCGGCGGGCATGCGTCGGCCGGGATAGGTGGCGGTCGACATTCCCCAGCCCACCTGAACGCCCCCACGCTGCAACGATCGCGGGACCGCCGGGCGGTCTTTCCAGCCGAAGCGGTCCGCGCCCTCCTGGTAGCACTGCAGGAGGTGTTTACCGGACCACGGCTTGCCGCTGGTCTGGTCGGCATCGGCATGATTGCGGATGCGGAGCTCCAACGGATCGATTCTGGCCCGTTCGGCCAGTTCGTCGATCGCGACCTCGAGGGCGAACAATCCGGGGGCTTCCCCAGGTCCGCGCATGAAGCAGGGCGTCGGGGCGTTGATGCGCGCCGTGCGGTGCGATACCACCAGGTGCGGTGAGGCGTAGAGGATTCGGGTGGACAGACCGGCAGGCTCACAGAAGTGCGCCACTGTCGATGTCTCGGTCAGCGTGTGGTGTTCGGTGCTGACGATCGTGCCGTCCTCGTCGGCGATGAGGCGCACGTCCTGTTCGGTGCGGGGACGGTGTCCGGTCGACGTGAACATCTGATCTCGGGTCAGCACCAGCTTGACCGGCCTGCCGACCGCGCGCGCGGCCACCGCGCACAGGACGACGTGCATCCACAGGAAGCTCTTCGATCCGAAGGCGCCGCCCACGAGCGGCGACAGGACACGGATCCGGTCCTCGGGGATGCCGAGATAGGCCGCCAGCGCGGTACGCTCGCCGGCGATCCACCGGGTGCTGTCGTGCACGGTCAGCTGCTCACCGTTCCATTCGGCGATGGTCGCGGAGAGTTCTATCGGGTAGTGCGCGTTCACCGGCGTCGTGTACCGCGCGTCGACGCGCAAGGCCGACCTCCCGCGTTCGGGAGGCTCGCCGCGTCGGTCCTGCAGCTTCTCCTCGTCGAGTTTGACGAAGTGATCCGGCAGATAGCTACCGTGCCGGATTCGGCCACTTTCCTCATCGGGTGCCGCCGGCTCGGTGAGCACCGCGCGGGCCGTCGTCTGCGCGGGGAGTACGTCGTAGTCGACCGTGAACAGAGATGCGGCGGCGGCGGCGTTCTCGAGCGTGTCGGCGACCACCACGGCCAGGTGCTGACCCACGTGCTGGACGGTCAGGTCCGACAGCGGTGGGCGCCGCTCCAGGGGCAGGTCGAACGTCAGCTCGTGCGGGAGCTGGCCCAGTGCGGGGCAGTTGAGTGGGGTGAGCACGTGCAGGACACCGGACGCCGATCCGACCTGCTCGGCGGCGCGGCGCACGGACTCCTCGGTCACGCGCCCATGCGGGATCTCGGTCTGCACGAGCACGGCGTGGGCCAGGCCGGGAACGTCCACGTCGGCGGTGTAGCGGGCGCGCCCGGTCACCTTGTCGAACCCTTCGACGCGGCTGACCGGCCGTCCCACGCGCTCGGATGCCGTCCGCATACTCTTCTGACCTCCCTACGTAGTGACAACTCCATCCTGACTGGTGCGTGCCGACACATCATCAGTCATGTGACTGACGCCGGCACGGCGGGCGGGAGTTGAGTCACCTAACTGATGACACCGACCCCGCCGGGATCACACTCGATGACGTGTGGTTCTGTTCGCTGGAGGCCACGCCGGGATGCCGGTGCGCGCCGCTGCTGGGGGTTGCCGCAACTATGGACCGGTAACTGTCTTACAAAACGTCGTACACTGTAGCTATGGCTGACACAATTACCTTCCGGCCCGACGAAGACACATCGAGGGCGCTGGAGGTCCTGACCAAAGACGGTACGGCTGTGTCGGCAGCCGTTCGGTCTGCTCTTATCGATGCCGCACGACGGAAGGCTGGCGCGGCGATTCGTGCCGAGGCGGAGAGACTCGCCGAAGACGAGTCTGATCGCGCTGAGGCCATGCAAGTGCTGCGCGACATGGAGACGCTGCGTGCGTGGTGAGGTCTTTCGGTTGCAGTCCGCGAGGGGGAGTCGCGGTCATGAGCAGTCCGGTTCCCGATACGCGGTAGTCGTCCAGTCAGATCAACTACCGCTGTCGACCTGGCTGGTTGCGCCGACATCCACCTCGGCTCGCGCTGCCAGCTTCCGACCCGAGATCGAAGTCGGCGGCGTGAAGACCCGAGTGCTTGCTGAGCAGACCGCAGCTGTCGACCCGGGCCGGCTCGGCAAGAGCGTTGGGTTCCTAAGCTTGGACGACTTGCGCCGCGTTGATGCGGCCCTGCGTGTCGTGCTGGAGCTATGAGCGCTTTGACACCATTATCGCTGCCAGACAGAGACGACGAAAGCAATCGGTAGGCACTGCATTACGGCGTACTTTAACTGACATAATGTAGCTTATCGGTAAAGGCAGATACTGGTGACATCCGTTGTAAGCGGTGACGCGACCAGACTTCACCCGGAAGTCCGCCGCGCTCCCGAGGGCCAGTCTCTGACGCCCCCGGTTTTGATTCCCGTCGATCACCGGCTCGATCACCCAGTGCGGCCAGTCTTCCAACCGCCGGAGGCCGCATCTCGTAACGGCTCCGCGCCGGTGATGTGAACACCCTTCGTTCGGGACTCCGCCGCGCACCGCCCCCGCGCAATCCAGTGAACCGGTGCATTTTGTCACTGTGACGTATTCGGCTTGATCGAGCGACCGTTTCCTCAGATGAGCGACATTCAAGTTCCGTCCTCCGCCGATCGGGGGCTCGTCCGTCAACTCGACGACGCACCGAACCGGTAGATGGCGAACAGCGACCCGTCGGCGTCGCGGAGGTAGGCGCTGCGCACGCCACCCGGGTTGTCCGTTGGCGCGACGACC
>CAXEZH010000176.1:0-9184 GCA_964000695.1 uncultured Mycolicibacterium sp.
CCAGCCACCTGCCGAACCGGGAGCGGTACACGTCGAACACCGCCAGCAGCTCGGTGGCGTGGGTGGCGCCGAAACCGGACCAGCGCAGCGCCCGCGTGGCGTAGTCGTAGCGGTACACGAAGGTCGGGGCGTGCCGGCTGTGCGCATGAGCGATCTGCCACACCGCCGCTCCGAAGATCAGGTCGCCGCCGAGCTGCACGCAGACCGCTGGATCCGGGTAGCCGGGGTAGGCGGCGAGGATGCGTTCGCGCTCAACCGGATCGGCCTGCGCCAACAGCCGCTCGATGGCGACTTCATTGGTGGGCAGCAGCTTCAGGAACTTGGTGAACAGCCGGCCCTCGTCCGCGTTGGTCCCGACGATCAACGGCACCCGGTGGGCATCTCCGTCGGCCATCGCCATGACCGGATCCTTCGGCAAGAAGTCGGTGCCGTAGGCCGGGCCGATCGCGAAGGCTCCCAGCATGTCCCGCTGCCCTTCGAGGATAAGCCGCTGTAACGCGTCGACGAGTTCGGCCGGACGCGCGGCGCGCAACGCCGCAGCGGCGTCGCGCTCGCCGACCCCGAGCTGCGCGGCGAAGCGGCCCGCGAATTCCGCGGCCACGTCGGCGTCGCGGGTCATGCCCGTGGTGGGACTCTGCGAGATCGCCTGGGCGAACAGGCCCTCGGCGGCAGGGGTGGCCAGCAGGGTCGCCACCGCGTGGGCGCCGGCGCTCTCGCCGAAGATCGTGACGTTGTCGGGATCGCCACCGAACGCCTCGATGTTGTCCTGCACCCAGCGCAGTGCAGCCACCAGATCACGCAGGAACAAGTTGTCGTCGATGGTGATGTCGTCGGTCGACAGCGACGACAGCTCCAGGCAGCCCAGGGCGCCGAGTCGGTAATTCACCGACACGTACACACAGCCCTGGCGGGCCAGCGAGGCACCGTCATAGATGGGTGTCGCCGAACTGCCGAGCATGTAGCCGCCACCGTGGATGAAGACTTTGACGGGCAGCGGGCCGCCGGCCTGGTCCGCGGGGGTGGTGACGTTGAGGGTCAGGCAGTCCTCGCTCATCGGCTGGTATTTGCCGGGCGCCAGCATGGTGTACATCCGCTGCTGCGGCGAGCAATGCCCGAACCCGTGGCAGTGCCGCACCCCCGACCACGGCTGCACAGGTTGAGGCGCCCGGTAGCGCAGATCGCCCACCGGCGGACGCGCGTACGGGATGGATCTCCAGCGGTGGACGCCGTCTCGGGTGAAGCCCTCCACGGCGCCCGAGGCGGTTCTCACCGTGACGATGTGCTCATGCATTCATTCGACGGTAGCGAACTGTGGCCCGCCCCGCCTCGCCTTCAGCGCCGTGTCGGACCGCTAGCCTGGCGCAATGCGCATAGCAGGACTGATCGCGATCGGCGTGTTGGTGGCCGGTTGCTCGCAGTCGGTGGGTGGCGAGGCCGAGCCGTCGGGCGCCCCGCCCGCAGCATCGTCGTCGCAGGCCACGCCGACCGGGGCAGCACCGCCGACGACGCGCCCGCCGGCCGCTGCGCCCCCGCCGGGCGCCCCGGTCGGCGACGTCATCGAATGGATCGAAGAGGCCGACCCCGTCGACCCGGCCGCACACCACGTCGCCTTCCGCGACGGCGTGACCACGCAACTCGGTGACGACATCGCGTTCACCGCGCCGTCCGGATCGCCGCACGACTCGACCCAGTGCATCACCGACGTCGAGTACGACGCCGACGCGTTGATCTGCTTGGCCGACCTCGACTCCCCCACCCCTCGACCGGACGGCGCCGAGGGCATGTGGAAACCGGGCTGGATCGAGTACACCGGCACCGCGATGCAGGTCGGGGCGCTGCACGGCGATCCCGGCCCGTTCATCAACGGCGTCGGCGCCGAGTTGCCGGCCGGTAGGACACTGTCGTTCGGCGACTTCCGCTGCCGCAGCGATGGCAGCGGATTGGCCTGCGTGAACTACGCGCACCGTTCGGCGACGTGGATCAGCGCGGAGGGCGTGGTGCCCTACGGCTGCCTGCAGCCGGCCACCGCGCCCCCCGGCGTCGGGAAGATGTTCAGCTGCTGAGGTCCTATCCGCGCGTGTCGCGGGCCTTCGCCCGGGCCCGACCCGGGTAGATCTGCGTCATGCCGATGGCGCCGACGATCACCACCACCGGGATAACCGCCTTCGTCCAGTGCACCGTAGACGGGGACGTGGCCGCCACATAGCCCAACACCGCGATCAGCGCGAAGACCAGCGCCCACATCAGGGTGAGCACCTGGTTGGTTCGCCGGAAAGCGGTCTCTTCCCACTCCTGGCGCCCGGCCTCGGGTGGCGCGTACTGCGCGGTGAACGGTTCGAAGGCCAGCGACACGAGCGCCATCGCGGCCAGCACACCGCTGGACAGGGTGGTTGCGTAGGTGTCCATCCAGTCCCGGTCGGCCGACCC
This sequence comes from uncultured Mycolicibacterium sp., assembly GCA_964000695.1. GTDB lineage: Bacteria > Actinomycetota > Actinomycetes > Mycobacteriales > Mycobacteriaceae > Mycobacterium. The sequence goes on from CAXEZH010000176.1 coordinate 2,428, forward strand.
GAGGATCAGGCCGACGATGGTGACGCCGGAGAAGAACACGACGGTCACGACGTCGAGCAGCCGCACACCGGCGAATCCCGCCGACACCCCGAGCAGCACGGTGGCGAGCACCGCGCAGATCGCCCCGAACATCCAGGTGCTGGGGCCGTCGGCGACGAGCCAGTAGATGATCCACGGGACGAACCCGACGAAGGGGCTGCGCTCGAACCATTCGTCCACGCCCCACCAATACCTGTCGGCGACCGCTCAGGCGAGGCGAATGCGGCGTTTGATCAGCCCAGCCGGAATGTTCCGGTGACCAGTTCCGGGGTCACCGACACCCCGTTGATGGTGGCCTTCGGCGTGCCGTCCTCGAACTCGATCGGGTCCGCGGGCCGCAGAGTCCGGCTGGGCCTGATGTCATTGCGCACGTCGAAGTCGCTGAACTCGTCGAGGTTGAACGGATCGAAGTTGCGCCGGTCCTCGGCGAACCCGCTGAACCGCACACCGGTGGCCGAGCCGTCCGGACGCACCACCCAGGAGTCCCGGACGCCGTCGACCTCGGCGGTGTACATGCCGTCCAGACCCGACACCTGGTCGGCGGTGAAGTCGTAGGCGACGCCGTTCATCGTGAGCTCACCGGTGGCCACCGCGCCGTCGAAGCTCGCGTCCAGGGTGTCCCGGAACTTCGACGTGATCTCGGTGTCGCCGGCGGTCTGGTTGCCGAAGAACCAGGCCTCGTCGTCGACGCCGTTACAGGCATACCCCGCAACCGAATCGCCGTCGACACTGATCCCGATCGTCATCGTCTTGCCGTCGGCCGCCTCCATGTCAGCCATGTAGCGGGCGGACTCGGGCACCTCCGAGACGGCCGCGGTCTGCGAGCCGGGCTGCGCCTCGCTCGACGATGGCGTCGAGGAGTTGCCGGAGCACGCGGTCAACATGCCGAACGCCGCCAGCGCGCTGATTCCTGCCACCAAGGTGTGGGTGTGTTTTCTCATGTGAGCAGCATGGACGCCCTTGACGGGGGCCGCATGAAGATTATGTGGAGATTGCGTGGAGAACTCATCCCCCACCGCTCAGTCCGCGAGGAAAGCGCGCACCTCGTCGCAGAACACCCGCCAGGCCGGTTCCGTGGCGGTCAACAGGTGATTGTTGCTCGCCAGGGCCACCAGTCGGGAATCCGGGATCAGCGCGGCCAGTTCCTCGCCATAGCGCATCGGAACGCGGTGATCGTTGCGGGAATGCAGGATCAGCGTCGGGCACCGTACCTGCCCGGCCTGCTCGCGCACATCGATGTGCGCGAACTCCTGCAGGAACCGAACCGCGTTCTCCGGCGACGTCGTGCGCCGCTGCAGTTGATCGAAAGCATCCCAATCCGCTCGGGTGCCGTCGGGCAGGAACTGCGCGGCGAACACCTGGCGGAACGCCGGGTCGTCGCGGCCCCAGCCAACCCGAGCCAGATCCAGATCCAGTGCGGCGGCACGCTTTTCGTCCTCGCCCTGGGCTCGCACCGCACGGCCCCTCGCGTAGGCTCCGCACAACACCAGTCTGGTGACCTGCTCCGGGTGCCGGGCCGCGTAGGCCACGGCAACCGCGCCGCCCTGAGACACACCGAGCAGCGGAAAACGATCCAGGCCCACCGCATCGACGACGGACTCCAGGTCCGCGACCCAGTCGTCGAACGTAAAATCCTCTGCGTCCCAATCGGACAGGCCGCAACCTCGCTCGTCGTAGCGGATGAACGTGTGGTGCGCCGACATGTCCCGCACCCAGTGCCGCCAGACCGGGCTCTCGACGTCGTAGCCGAGATGCGTCATCCAGTTCGCTGCCCGCACCAACGGTGGTCCGTCTCCGGTCACCGCGTAGGCCAGCCGGATTCCGTCGCCGGCCCGGCAGAACGCGATGTGCTGGCGGGGAATCTCCGGTTCGGGTTGCGGTTCGGGCTCGCCGTCCGTGCCGTGGTGGGCTCGCAGCGCCCCGACGAACTGATAGCCGCGCCCGCGAACGGTACGGATGTATCGCTGGGATTCGCCGTCGTCGCCCAACGCGCGGCGCACCGCTTTGATGCGGCTGGTCAACGCGGCCTCACCGACGAATCGGCCGCCCCACACCGCGTCGAACAATTCCTCTTTGGTCACGCAGCGTTCGTGGTTGCTCAGTAACTGGGCCAGGACGTCGAACACCTGCGGTTCCACGCGGACCACGTCCTCGCCACACTTGAGTTCATAGCGAGCCGTGTCGAGGGTGTAGTCGTCGAAGCGCCACACCCGGGGCGCTGGCGACTCAGCGCTGGACACGCGGTAACAGTACCGCCGGTGGCGCCCGATTGTCGGGCGCGTCAAGCACGCCGGCGTCAGCGCCAGCCGTCAGCGGCTTGGGCCGCGCGCATCACTGCATCGCACAGTTCACGTAACTCGGCCGGGCCCGCGCCCTCCTCGATCGCCACCGCCATGTCCTCGGCGGCGCACCTGACCTGATACACCCGGTCGGACAGCAACGACGCCTCGTCGGCCGAGAGCACCACGGCGTCTGCAGGCACCGATGTCCCCTTGACCATCGCGCGCTGCTCGTAGGCGCGCTGCCGGCACGACTGCCGGCAGTACTGTCGCCGGCGACCCATTCCGGTGTCGGCCACCTCCCTGCCGCACCAGCGGCAACTCTGCGGACGGGCGCGTGTCGCGTCACGGGGGGCAGTCGGGGTCACCGAGGTCACCGCATGACTCTAAACCGGGGTATTCGCCGCGACGCGTATCATCGACGGCCGAGTCGGGAACTCCAGGGGACGTCTACGCGTTGACACTGGGTTCTCGCTTCGCCTGCGAAGCTTGGACCACTAGCGTTCATTGAGGAGTTGACGATGGCTGATCGCGTTTTGAGAGGCAGTCGCCTCGGAGCTGTGAGCTACGAGACCGACCGCAACCACGACCTGGCGCCGCGTCAGGTGGCCCGTTACCGCACCGACAACGGAGAAGAGTTCGACGTCCCCTTCGCCGACGACGCCGAGATTCCCGGCACCTGGCTGTGCCGCAACGGCATGGAAGGCACCCTGATCGAGGGTGATGTTCCCGAGCCGAAGAAGGTCAAGCCGCCCAGGACCCACTGGGACATGCTGTTGGAGCGCCGCTCGGTCGAGGAGCTCGAAGAGCTGCTCAAGGAGCGGATGGACCTGATCAAGACCCGCCGCCGCGGCAGCTGAGCCTCATCGTGCGGTGCCGCGCGCCCGGTCGATCCGGGCGCGCAGGCCCCACTCGGCGACTTTGACGATCGCCTCGCGGATCGTCGACCCATCCATCTTGGACACGCCGTGCTCGCGTTCGGTGAACGTGATCGGGACCTCGGTGACGGTGAAACCGGCGTTGATGCTGCGCCACGTCAGGTCGACCTGGAAGCCATAACCCTTGGTGTCGATGGCGGCGAGGTCGATCTTCTCCAGCACTTCGCGGCGGTAGGCGCGGTATCCGGCGGTGATGTCGTGGATGTCCACCCCGAGCAGGATGCGTGAGTATCCGTTGGCGGTGCGGGACAGCACCAGCCGCCGGCGCGGCCAGTTCACCACTTCACCGCCGGGAACATAGCGCGACCCGATCACCACGTCGGCGCCGTCGTCGACGGCGTCCAGGAGACGGTGCAGCTGCTCGGGCGGGTGACTGCCGTCGGCATCCATCTCCACCAGCACGGTGTACTGCCGAGCCAGACCCCACGCGAAACCCGCTAGATAAGCGGCGCCCAGGCCCTCCTTGGCGGTCCGGTGCATGACATGGACGCGGTCCGGGTCGGCCATCGCGAGTTCGTCGGCCAGCGCGCCGGTCCCGTCCGGGCTTCCGTCATCGACGATCAACAGGTGCACGTCGGGCTGCGCGGCCTGTAGCCGCTCGACGATCAACGGAAGATTCAGCCGCTCGTTGTAGGTCGGAACGATCACCAGAGTCCGCGCACTGGGCTTCTCGACCGGCCCTCCCGTGCTGCCCCCCGGCTGCGTGGCTCTGTCACCGGGCATGCCACCGGGGACACTCATGAGGCTCCTTTGTCGTTGTCGGTCGTCACTCGCCGCCGCCGCAGGCGTGTCGGCGAGGATGAACCATTGTGCAGTATCGCCCCCAGAACTCCCGAAACGCCGAGAGCGACCAGTACCGCCTCGACGTAGGGGCCGTACCGGGTGGCCGGTGTCAGCGCGGTGTTGAGACGGATCTGTTGGACCAGGGTGGCGGGCTCGAAGAACTCGGTGCGGGCGAGCTCACGGCCGTCCGGAGCGATGACCGCGCTGATGCCGGTGGTGCCGGCGACGACGACGTAGCGGTCGTGCTCCACGGCGCGCAGCCGGCCGAAGGCCAGCTGCTGTTCGCTCATCGCCTGGTTGAACGTCGCGTTGTTGGTCGGGACGGCCAGCACCTGGGCACCGCTGCGCACCGCCTCACGGGGTGCGCGGTCGAAGATGACCTCCCAGCAGGTGGTCACTCCCACGGGGACCCCGGCGGCCTGCACGACTCCGTCTCCCTGTCCGGGCACGAAATAACCGGCCCGGTCGGCATACGGGGAGAGCTTGCTGAAGAAGCTGCGCCACGGCAGGTATTCGCCGAACGGTTGCACGATCTGCTTGTCGTGCCGGTCCGCCGGTCCGGTCTCGGGGTTCCACACGATGACCGTGTTGTTGGACACCGGGTTGGTCGGGCTGTAGCCGTCGGCGGCGACCACGCCGCCGACCAGGATCGGTGCGTCGATGGCGTCGGCAGCCCGGGAGATCAGCTGCGCAGCGTCGGCGTTGGCCAGCGGATCGATGTCGGAGGAGTTCTCCGGCCAGATGACGAACATCGGCTGGGGCACCTGCCCGGCCCGCACCCGTTCGGCCAGTCGCAACGTCTCGGCGACGTGGTTGTCGAGTACCGCGCGGCGTTGGGCGTTGAAGTCGAGCCCCAGTCGCGGCACATTGCCCTGCACCGCGGCGACCGTGACCGGCGCGTTGTCGCCGGCACCCGCGCCGGCCTTGCGTACTGTCGGCCACGCCAGCGCCGCCGACAGGAAGACCAGCGCGATGCAGATCCCCGGGATCAGGACCGCCGGTGCGGCAGCGGCGCGGGACACCGCGTCCCGGCGCCACCAGTCGATGATCTCCAGCGTCAGGGCGGCCACGCCGAACCCCAGCAGCGCGACCGCGAAGGAAACCAACGGCGCCCCGCCCACGTAGGCCAATGACAGCAGCGGACTCTCGGTCTGCGAGTAGCCGACGACACCCCACGGAAACCCACCGAACGGCACGGTCGACTTCAGCCACTCCTGCGCCGACCACAGCCCGGCGAACCACACGGGCCATCCGGGCAGCCGACGCACAGCCACCGCCACCGCCCCGAACGCCGCAGGGAACAGCGCTTCGGCGAAGCTCAGGGCCAGCCACGGCACGGCCCCCACCAGCCCGCTGATCCAGGGCAGCAGCGGCAGGTAGAAGGTCAATCCGAAGAGCAGTCCGTAGCCGAAACCGCCAATCACGGTGGTGCCGGGTCGGGTCAGCACCCATGACAGCAGGGCGAACGCCGCGATCGCGGTGTACCACCAGCCCAGCGGGGGGAAGGCTGCATACAGGGCGATCCCGGCCGCCATCGTGACGGTCAGGGCGGGCATCCGGTCCACGACGGCCGTACCGAACCGCGCCAACCGGGAGCGCCGGCCCTCGTCGTCCGCTTCTGCCGCCTCCGCGGCCACCGGCTCAGCCATGGATGACCACCCCGCGGTGGACGGTCTGCCGACAGCGCGGCAAACGGTCGTCCAGTCTGGGCAGGACGGGCACTCGCGAGCGCGGATCGGTGGACCAGCGCTGGACCGCGTCGGCGGGCGCGGCGACGTCGAACTCGTCGGCGTCCCAGATCGCGTAGGACGCCGGGGCGCCGGGAACCAGTGTGCCGGTGATGCCGTCGCGCACCCCTCCGGCACGCCACGCGCCGCGTGTGGCGGCCGAGAACGCCGCCCGCGCCGAGATCGCGCTGCCCGTGGTGTGATGCCGGGTTGCCGCGCGGACCGCGGCCCACGGGTTCATGTCGGTCACCGGGGTGTCGGAGCCGAACGCGAGTGGCACGCCTTGGGATGCTAACAGCGCGAAATGATTCATCGGCCGAGCTCGCTCAATGCCGAGACGCTGGGCATACATGCCGGATTCACCGCCCCACAGTGCATCGAAGCCCGGTTGCATGCTCGCGATCACTCCCCAGCTTCCCAGCTTGGCAGCCTGCTCCTCGGTGACCATCTCGACGTGCTCGAGCCGGTGTCCACACCGCGCCACCGCCACCGCCCCGTACTTCGCGACCACGGCGTCGAACGCGTCCACCGCCGCGGTGACCGCTGCATCGCCGATGACATGGAACCCTGCGGTGACTCCCGCATCGGTGCAGCCCCCCAGGTGAGCCGTGATGGCCTCGGTGTCGAGGTAGCGGTTGCCGGTTGTGCAGTCTGAGTCGGCGTAGGGCTCGTGCAACCAGGCGGTGCGCGACCCGATGGCGCCGTCGACGAACAGGTCACCGGCCAGGCCGCGCGCGCCGGTGGTGTCGATCAGCGACCTGGCCGCCTCGGCGGTGTCCACCCTTTCACCCCAGTAGCCGACGACCTCGACGCCGTGCTCGAACGCGCGGAGCTCGTGCCAGTCGTCGAGACCGGCGATGTCCGGACCGGCGCATTCGTGCACCGCGACGATTCCCGCCGCGGCCGCCGCGTCCAGCGCGGCACCACGCGCCGCTGCGCGTTGAGCGGGTGTGAGCCCCGCTCGGGCCGCGGCGCGGACCCGGTGGTGGGC
>CAXEZH010000177.1:0-26529 GCA_964000695.1 uncultured Mycolicibacterium sp.
ACCCCGATCAAACGAAAGCCGCCCCGGCATCAAAACCGGGGCGGCTTTCACCTGCCTATTGACAAACGATGCCTACATATCAGCTGTACTGACCATGGACGTTAGGTACGGCGTGGCGTGGTGACATGACGAAGACCTCCGAGTGAAGTGCGAACTGCCTAGGAACGCACCAACCACACTCGGAGGTCTTCGTGTCTCACCGTAATGCCCCTTTGTCAGAGACCGGACGTCTGCGCCTGGCCCGTTGTGTCGTCGAGGATGGCTGGCCACTACGGCGCGCTGCCGAGCGGTTTCAGGTCGCGGTGAGCACTGCGGCTCGCTGGGCCGGGCGCTACCGCGAGCTCGGCGCTGCGGGTATGTCTGATCGCAGCTCACGTCCGCATCGCAGCCCGAACCAGACACCCCTGCGAACAGAGCGACGCATCATCAAAGTCCGGGTGATCCGCCGTTGGGGGCCAGCGCGTATCGCCTATCTACTAGGGCTCAATGTTTCTACGGTCCAGCGGGTGCTGTGCCGCTACGGCCTGGCCAAACTCCGGTGGCTCGACCGCGCCACGGGGCGGGTCATTCGCCGGATGGAGTCAGCGACGTGCGGCGATCTGGTCCACGTTGACGTCAAGAAGCTGGGCAAGATCCCCGCCGGGGGCGGCTGGCGCATGCTGGGCCGGGCTTCGGGGGCACGCAACTCCGGCGCCGATAAGAGCATCGGCACTCGCCCACATCACGGCAGCGGCGCACGCGGATATCACTACCTCCACACCGCCATCGACGCTCACTCCCGACTGGCCTATACCGAGTTGCTCGCCGATGAGCGCAAAGAAACCGCTGCCGCGTTCTGGTTACGAGCCAACGCGTGGTTCCGTGATGAATGCGGATTCGATGTCCAAAGTGTGCTGACCGACAATGGACCCTGCTACCGCTCACACAGCTTCCGCGACGCGCTCAACGGCATCAGACATCGCCGTACCCGACCCTACCGCCCGCAGACCAACGGAAAAGTGGAGAGGTTTCACCGCACCCTGGCCGACGAATGGGCCTACGCCCGCCTCTACACCAGCGACGCCGACCGCTGCCAGGAGTTCCCCCACTGGCTGCACACCTACAATCATCACCGCGGTCACACCGCACTCGGCGGTCAACCACCAGCCAGCCGCGTACCTAACCTCTCAGGTCAGTACAGCTAGCCGTCGCAGTTCCGCTCACCTGGACAGGGCATCCGGTGCTGGCCTCGCCAGCCCGGGTGCCCTGTTGGGCACGCGGCTCAGTACGGGTGCAGTTCGGCGGCGATCAGCGGCGCGATCTTCTGGGCCATGTAGGTGTGGCCGGCGTCGGTGGGGTGTACCCCGTCAGCGCCGATCAGCTCGGGCCGTCCGACGAACCACCCAGCCGCGATGGGGTCGACGAACGTCGCACCGGCAAGCTCGGCCTGATAGCTGAGCACATCCCGGACGCGCAGGATCTTCGCCGGCGGATCTGCCGTCGGCCACGGCGGTCCGATCACCAGCAGCTGGGCCGACCGCGCGATCTGGCGAGCCAGGCTCAACGTGCCGTACATCGCCACCGACAGCCGGGTCGGCTCGACGTCCATGTCGTTGCGTGAGCCGTAGAACACCACGAGGACGTCGGTGGGCTTGACCGCCCGCACGGTCAGGTCTTCGAACACGCCCCCGCGGTTGCCCCGGGTGCAGAAACCTGCACCACCTTCGGCGGCGACCGTCGGCGTGACGGCGATGCCGTGCTCCGTCAGTGCTCGCCACGCCTGCGGCGCCCACCCCTGAGGCCCGTTACCCCCCTGGTCGCTTCCGGTGGTGTAGGAATCGCCGACGACCGCAATCCGATTCACCGCGTAGTCCAGCGGCTGGACGTCGTGGTGCCGGAGGCGTCCGGCGTCTGCGGTATGGGCGGTGAAGGCGCCGAGGACGACGGCGACGCAGAGCGCGAAGGTCAGAAGCCGACTCACCGGACCATGCTAGGCGGCGGCCGCGCAGGTCCGGTTCGTCGACGCGCCGTGTGTTCGAAACGTCACCCCGCGCGCGCCTCGACCGGGTGCAGACGGCTCTGTGGTGGCTCGGCGGGACGGTCGGCTTGCTTGGGCCCGGAGTCCAACATGCGTCTCATCCAGTGCCGCGCCGGCTCCTCGACCAGGTGGTACAGCACCGCCGCCAGGAGCCCCGAGAGCGCGATCAGTCCGATGAAGACGAGCTTGGCCCCCCAACTGGGCGACAGGGTGATCTCGTACTGGGCGGAAACCCAGTTCCACGCGGTGTGCACGATCTCGTGCACCATGTACAGGCTGAACGAGATGTGACCCAGATACACCATGGTGCGGGTGGACAGCGCCGCCGGCAGCGTTCCTGCGCCGAGTGCCAGTGCGACGACCAGTGGAACGAACAGCACGTCAACCAGACCGCCCGCGTCGTAGATCAGCTCCGGCGGGACACCGTCGAGCAGATACAACCCGCCGATGATCGCCCCGCCCAGCAGCAGCGCCGCCACCCCCGCGGTCTGCCGGGATCTGTCGGACACGTGCAGCTTGCGCACGGCTGCACAGGCCAGGGCGCCGGCGATGAACTGCATGACGATCCGCGGCAGCCAGCTCCACGGGGTGTAGAAGACACCGCTGGCGAGCAGGAACAGCGTCGGCGGCAGGGATGCCAGCACAGCCAGCACAAGGAGCCCGCGCGCACGGGTGGCCGCCGCGATCCGGAACACCACCAGCACCAGCGCTCCGAACAGCAGATAGGCCAGCCATTCCGCGCTGATCGACCATGCCGGGCCGTCCCAGCTCGACCCGTCGAAGAACGGCTCGAACCACAGCTGCACCAGCAGCACCTGTCGGATCCAGCTGATGGCGGTGAGGTCCTCGGCGGCCGGGGACGGGAAGTCGCCCACGTAGAGCGTGAAGACGATCCAGGCGGCAGCCAGGTGCATCGTCACGAGGTAGACCGGCCACACCCGAGCGAGGCGCAGCCACAGGAACCGCAGCGTGCTGCGGGTCGACCAGGACTCCCCCATCCGGTCCAGGTAATTCCACGTCAACACGAAACCGCTGAGGATGAAGAACAGGTCCACGCCCTGTGCGCCGGCGTCGAGCACCGGTGCCAGCGCGTCGCTCCAGGGTGGCGACGCCTGCTCGAGCAGGGGCCGGAAATGGAAGAGCACCACCCACAGCGCTGCGACGATGCGCAGGCCGGACAACGCTCTGATCTCTCCGGTGCGCACACGACTCATTTCGGCTCGGGACTCTGCGGTGTCGGCGATTCTGCGGTGTCGGCAATCGGGCTTGCTGGGCGATGTTCGGCGGTGTCACCGCACGATCGGATGGCTCCGGCCGGCTCCCCCGATCACACCGGCGACCGCTGGCAGATTACCAGCGGCGGCGGCGCCCGCACGGTGCGCAACGCCGTGGTCGACACACCGTCCTGACGGCCCCGGCGCCCGGGTATCCTCGGTGAATTGCCAATCGCACACCGGTCCGTGTGACATGAGCGGACCCACCGAAGCGCCGGGACCCGGCCGCGTCCCGCAGGGCGGCGACCCGCTGACGTTGTTGCTGGTCGGAGACGACCGCGCTGACGCGATCATCGTCGAGGAGTTGATCGCCGATGCCGGCGTCGACATGGACGTGACCTGGGCGCCGTCCATGGCCGACGCCGAGCGTGAGATCTCGGCCGCCCGACCCGACTGCATCCTGTTGGACCTGCATCTGCACGACACCGACGGGATCGACGGACTTGCCCGGATCGGCCGACAGGACCCGGGGATTCCCGTGGTGGTGCTGACCGGTCTCAACGACGAGCACTTCGGGGTCTCGGCCGTCGCCTCCGGCGCCCAGGACTATCTGGTCAAAGGGCGCGTCGACCCGGAGATGCTGCGCCGCGCGGTGCTGTACGCGATCGAACGCAAGCGCGCCGAGCTCACGGCAGTCGACCTGCACGCCAGCGAGATGCGGGCACGGGAGAACGCACGGCTGGAGCGCGGTCTGCTGCCGTCGCCGTTGTTGCTGGACCAGCCCGGCGTGAACATCGTCACCCAGTACCGGCCGAGCCGGGAGAATGCACTGCTCGGCGGCGACTTCTACGACTTCGTGCAGACCCCCGACCGCACGGTGCACGTCATGATCGGCGATGTGGCCGGACACGGTCCGGACGAGGCGGCGCTGGGCGTCGCGTTGCGAATCGCATGGCGGACGCTGACTTTCGCCGGCCTGCGCGGTGCGGACCGGATGCGGCAGTTGGAGCGGATCCTGCGGGCCGAACGAGCCGGCAAGGGTATCTTCGCGACAGTGCTGAGCCTGGCGATCCCCCCCGAGGGCACCACGATCACGGCGGTGCGGGCCGGGCACCCCGGCATGTTGATGCACGGCGAGGGTTCGGTGGAATGGGTCGAGCCGCCCGGCGGGCCCGCGCTCGGGCTGCGCGCCGGCGACTGGCCACCACAGCAGATCGACCTGCGAGCGGGCTGCGGACTGGTGCTGCTGACCGACGGTTTGTTCGAGGGTCACAGCGGGCGCGGCAACGAGCGTCTCGGCGAGGCCGGGCTGCTCGAGATCGCGCGTTCGCTGGCTGCGCTGCCCGGCCCCGAGTTCGTCGACGCGCTCATCGACGCGGTCGAGTCCAGGGCGCAGGCCCACGGCGGAATCTCCGACGACATCGCCGTCGTCCGGGTGGAGCGGACGGCGAACGCATGACCGCCCCGCAGCGGCGCGGACCGCGCCACCTCACCGTGCAGGGCTGGCAGTTCCTGGTGCTGTCGGTGATGGGTGTGGTCGTCCTGATCGCCGGCATCACCGTCGCCGTACTTCTGAACCGCACCGACGCGGTATCGGGAGAACTCATCGGCAAGATCCAGCCGTCGCGCGTCGCGGCCTACCAGATGCAGGCTGCGCTGCGCGACCAGGAGACCGCGGTGCGTGGCTACGTCATCGCCGCCGACCCCCGGTTCCTCGAACCCTATTTCGCGGGACGGCGCACCGAGCAACAGGCGTCGGCCGAACTGCGCCAACTCGAACAGGACCGCCCGGACCTGCTCGACGACCTCGACGCGATCGAACTGGCCGCCGGCTCGTGGCGCACCAACTACGCCGAACCGGTCATCGCAGCGGTCGACCCGGGCGCGCCGCAGACCTTCGCGCCGGCGGCCGCCGAACGGGGCAAGGTCGAGTTCGACCGTCTGCGCGGCCTCTTCGACGTGCAGAACGAACGGCTGGAGCAGGCCCGCACCGACGGTGTCGCCGAGTTGAACCAGATCCGCTCCTGGCGCAACGCCGTCCTGGCGGCGATGCTCGTCGCATTCGCGGTGACGGTGCTGTTGCTGGCGGTGTTGCTACGCCGGGCGCTGGTCCGCCCGCTCACAGCCCTGGCCGAGGCGTGCAGGCGGGTCGCCGAAGGCAACTTCGGGGAGCGGATCGTGCCCCGGGGACCCCGGGACATCCGCGCCATCGCAGTGGACGTGGACAACATGCGTCAACGCATCGTCGACGAACTGGAGGCGTCCCGGGCAGCCACCGACGCGCTGGATTCGCACGCCGAGGAGTTGCGGCGGTCCAACGCCGAACTCGAGCAGTTCGCCTACGTCGCCTCCCACGACCTGCAGGAGCCGCTGCGCAAGGTGACGTCGTTCTGCCAACTGTTGGAGAAGCGGTACGGGGACAAGCTCGACGAGCGGGGTGTGGAGTACATCGCGTTCGCCGTCGACGGCGCGAAGCGCATGCAGGTGCTCATCAACGACCTGTTGACCTTCTCCCGGGTCGGTCGGCTCAACGCCACCGAGGTCGAGATCAGCCTCGACGCCACGTTGGACAGTGCGCTGGGCAATCTGTCGACCTCGATCGAGGAATCCGGCGCGCTGATCGAGCGTCCGGTGTCCGGGCTGCCGACGGTCAAGGGCGATCCCACGTTGCTGGCGATGCTCTGGCAGAACCTGATCGGTAACGCGGTGAAGTTCCGGCGCGCGGACACGGCGCCGCGGATCAGCATCGACTGCCACCTCGAGGGCGCTGCGGACGACGAGTCCTCGTACTGGATGTTCTCGTTGTCCGACAACGGTATCGGGATCGCTCCGGAGTTCAGCGACAAGGTCTTCGTCATCTTCCAGCGGCTGCACGGGCGCGACGCCTACACCGGCACCGGCATCGGCCTGGCGCTGTGCAAGAAGATCATCGAACACCACGGCGGGTCGATCTGGATCGACAACGCCTACACCGGCGGCACCCGCTTCGAGTTCACTCTGCCCGTCCGGGCGGATGACACGGCTTCACATCTGCTGGAAGGATCGGCGACATGACATCGGCTGAACGCGCCATCGACGTGCTGCTCATCGAGGACGACCCCGGAGACGAACTGATCACCCGGGAGGCGTTCGAGCACAACAAGATCAAGAACACCTTGCATGTCGCGCGCGACGGCGAGGAAGGGCTGGACTTCCTGTACCGCCGCGGCCCGTACGAAGGAGCGCCGCGGCCGGATCTGGTGTTGCTGGACCTGAATCTGCCCAAATACGACGGACGGCAATTGCTGGAGACCATCAAGTCCGACCCCGATCTGAGCCTCATCCCGGTGGTCGTGCTGACAACCTCCTCGGCGGAGGAAGACATTCTGCGCAGCTACAAACTGCACGCCAATGCCTACGTGACCAAGCCGGTCGATCTCGACCAGTTCATGAACGCGGTGCGCCAGATCGACGAGTTCTTCGTCCAAGTGGTCCGGCTGCCGCAGCACTGACCCCGGTGTACCAGGCTCGGGACCTGCCCCGCCCCGATCCGCGGGTGCCGCACCTGGCCGACGTGACCCCGTCGGTACTGGCGGCGATGGGTGCCTCAGGATTCGAACCCCGGATCGCCTTGCCCTACCAGGCGGCGGGTGCCTGTGTGCTGCTCGTCGACGGTCTCGGCGCGGATCTGCTGGACCGCTACGCCGCCGACGCGCCGGTACTCGGCGGACTGTCCCGCCAGACCCTGCAGGTGGGTTTCCCGTCGACCACCGCGGCGGGCCTGGCCGCGGTGGGTACCGGCTGTCGCTCGGGCGAGCACGGCATGGTCGGGATGACGTTCCGGCTGCCCGGCGTCGGGGTCATCAACGCGCTGCGCTGGCGGCCCCACCCGTGGGGTGCCGACCTGCGCGATGACGTCGCGCCCGAAGCCGTGCAACCACGGAAGACGGTGTTCGAGCGCGCCGAGGCCGGCGGCGTGCAGGTCAGCGTCATCTCCGGCGCGCAGTTCGACGGCTCCGGCCTCACCCGTGCGGTGCTGCGCGGCGGACGCTACCGCGGGGTCCACGCGCTGGGCGATCTCGCCGCGACGGTCCGGTCGGTGCTCATCGACCGCGGCTTCTGCTACGCCTATCACGCCGACCTCGACCTCGTCGGACACGTGCACGGTCCCGGCTCTGACGCGTGGCGTATGCAGTTGCGGCAGGTGGACACCCTGGTCGAGTCGATCCTCGACGGCCTGCCTCCCGGCGGACTGCTCGCGGTGGTGGCCGACCACGGCATGGTGGCGGTGGAGGAATCCGCGGTCATCGACATCGACACCACCGAGTCCCTGACCGACGGTGTCGCGGCGATCGGCGGTGAGGTCCGCGCGCGCCACCTCTATGTCCGCGACGGCGCGCTCGAGGACGTACTGGCCACCTGGCAGGAGGTGGTCGGCGAACGGGCGTGGGTCACCAGCGGTGACGATGCGGTGTCGGCGGGCTGGTTCGGGGAACGCGTCGCTGACCCTGTGCGCGCCAGGATCGGCGACGTGGTGGTGGCGGCGCGCGCTGCTGCGGGGTTCCTCCGACGCTCAGCCGAACCGGTCGAATCTTCGCTGATAGGTCAGCACGGCTCACTCACCGACGCCGAACAGAAGATCCCGCTGCTGCTGGGCAGTCGCTGAGGTCTGCTGTCCGCGGTTCGGCCGCTAATCGGCCGCTGGGCGCCGACTCCGGAGGGATATCACGTTGTGACCACGCCGTGTCTCAACCAAAAGTGATGACCAGCAACGCTTTTGACCGATGCCGATACGCAATGCGTTGACCCGCGAATATGCCGCGCACGCAACATCTTTGGAGGGGATTTCGTGACCTTGGTGAAATCGACGCCCGTATTGTGCTCGCCGTCACAGATTTTGGACGTTTTAGAGACCTCTGTTAACGTCCGGCCGCATGTTTGCTCTCGCGACGCTATTGACTCTTGTCAACCAGGTGTCGGGTACCCCGTACGTCGTCGGTGGTGATTCCCCGTCGGGTACCGACTGCTCGGGCCTGGTCTCCTGGGTGACCAACGCTGCGACCGGCAGGCCCGTCTACGGTGACCGGTTTCACACCGGCAACATCGAACGCGAACTGCTCGAGCGGGGCTTCCAGCACGGTAGTGAGCCCGGGGCGCTCGTGGTCGGCTGGAACAGCGGCCACACCGCGGTGACGCTGCCCGACGGCACGCCGGTGTCGTCCGGTGAAGGCGGCGGGGTGAAGATCGGTGGTGGCGGCGCCTACCAGGACCAGTTCACCAACCACATGTTCCTGCCGATGCCGGCCAACGAGCCTCCCGCGCCGGAGCCTGCCCTTGCTCCCCCGATGCCGCCTCCTCCCCCGGGTGCGCTGCCCCCGCCGCCGCCTCCCCCGGGTGCGCTGCCCCCGCCGCCCGGAGCGCCGGTGGTGATGATGGCCCAGGACGCACCGCCCCCGGGCGCGCCCGTTCCCCCGCCGCCGCCCGCCGGTTGAGGGGCGCGCTAGCGTCTGCTGCGTGATCGTGCTGCTGCCGCCGTCGGAGACCAAGCACCCCGGCGGCGAAGGCCCGGCCCTGGAGCTGGACAGGCTGTGCTGCCCCGCCCTGAACCCGGTTCGAAGCGATCTGATCGATCGCCTGATCGAGCTCGCCGGAGATCGCGCGGCCAGTCGCGCAGCGCTCGGACTGTCCGCAGCGCAGGACGCCGAGATCGACCGCAATGCCGCGCTGCGCACCGCTCCGAGTCTGCCCGCCATCCACCGCTACACCGGCGTGCTCTACGACGCCCTCGACGTGGCGTCACTGCGCGGCGCGGCGGCCGAGCGGGCGTACTCCCGGTTGGCCGTCGGATCGGCGCTGTTCGGACTGCTGCGGGCCGGAGATCCTATTCCGGCCTACCGGCTGTCGGCCGGTTCGCGCCTGCCCGGCCAGCCCACGCTGGCCGCGCGCTGGCGGCCCGCGCTGGACCCGGTGCTCGCCGATCTCGCGGAGCGCGACCTGCTGGTAGACCTACGCTCGGGCTCCTATGCCGCGCTGGGCAAGGTCGCGGGCGCGGTCACCGTCGACGTCCTCGCCGAACGCGCCGACGGCACGCGCACCGTCGTCAGCCACTTCAACAAGGCGCACAAGGGGCGGCTGGCGCGGGCGCTGGCCAGCACCAGGTCCGAACCGGCCGATGCGGCGGGTGTGGCGGCGGTGGCACGGCGTGCGGACATGCGGGTGGAACGGCGCGGCGAGCACCTCACCGTGATCGTGGCGGCTTGACGCTGCCCGTCGGGCGTCACCGTGGGGGCCTGACGCCGGCCGCCTCCGTCACAGCGGCGCGACGAAGTCCGAGGTGTAGAACTCCTCCGGGAGCTGGGAGAACGCGCTCGGGCGGGTCAGCGACACCCACGCCCCCGTGGCGCCGTCCATCACCGGCCCCCGCAGGACCACGTTGGCGGCCCCCGCACCGTCGGTGAACAGCGTCGTGCCGGACACCCCGACCGCGCCGGCCGGGCAGGGATCGGCGGACGACCGTGGCATCTGGATCAGCTTCACCTCATAGGGGGTGTTGGGCCGGCCGGTGGCGAACGCCAGGTCCGCGACCACTTCCCCCCCCTGCCGTCCGATCGAGGCCGCTGCCCTGCCGTAACCGGTGGCGCCGACGTACTGCATCTCACTGTGGTCGCAGCGCCGCAATGCCTGACTCATCGGAACGAACGTGGCGCCTTCGGAAGCGGTCGCAGTAGAGGTGAGGACGCCGCCGGTGGCCGCCACCGGACCGGCCGCCGCCGCCAGCATCGCCGCGGCGAGCGCGGTGCGCATGATTCGACGCATGTGTGCTCGACTCCTCCTCTGCTCCGCGTCGGGCCGGTGCTGCCGCCGCGTCCTCCAAGGCTAAGCGTTCGCGCCGGGAGCCGCGGCGGTATGCCACCGCTGTGCCGTTGACGCCCGGTCCGCCGCCGGGAGAAACTGTGCGCCGATGGCCACGTTGCGGGTCTACCTGCGGATCCAGCTGATGACGTTCGTGTTCGGGCTCGTCGGTCCGATCTTCCTCGTCGTCTATTTCGCCGCGCAGCCCGAACCAGACCTGCGCTGGATGTACTGGTGGGGTCTGTTCATCACCGCAGGCGACATTCTCGCGGCATTGGCGCTCACCGAGTCCACGCTCCGCGGCGGCAGGGCGGTCGCGGCCGCCCGTCGATCCGCGGAGGACAAGGCGTGAGCCCCTGTACCGCACGGGCGTGCGCAACAGGTTCTCCTGCCGGCGGGCAGGTCGATCCGGGGGGCCGCGTCAGGCGACGTAGACGGACATCTCGTTGCCGCGGCCGGGTTCGAACGGCAGCGGCAGCGAGCGGTATCCGCTGCCGGGGTCACGCACGTAGGTGAGATAGTCACCCGACTCGTCGACGGCATTCTCGGCGATCACCAACGCTCCTGGCGCCAGCCGTGATTCGAGGATCCGTAACACCGGGAGGTAAAGGCTCCAGGCTCCGTCGAGCAGCACGAGGTCGATACCGTCGTCGATGCCGTCCTGCAGCGTCTCCAACGCGTCACCGACGCGAATGTCGACCACGTCAGCGAGTCCCGCCTCAATCAAATTCGTCAGTGCACGTTCGGCTTTGGCGGGCTCGAGTTCTGTACTCACCATCCGGCCTCCTCCGCCGTCGCGCAATGCTGCCGCGAGGTGGATGGTCGAGACGCCGAAGGAGGTGCCGAACTCGACGATGTGCCGCGCGCGGCGTGCCCGGGCGCAGATGTAGAGGAACTGGCCGAACTCGGCCGACACGTTCAGGAAGTTCCCGGCGAAATCCCGATAGACAGCCCGGTAATCCTGCGCCTCCCGGGCCATCAACCGTGCCATTTCCTCTCCGTCGACCTGTAACGCCTGGGACCATTCGGCGTACAGCGGGCCGTCGGCCACCTGAGCTTCCGCGAACAGTCGGGCCAGCACGTCAGCAATCTGGGGTGAACTGAGGGTCTCCATGAGCGCTCCTTCGTAGCGAGTGATGGTTGCCCAGTAAGGGTGGCCTAATAAATACTGTTCAACCACCGCTAACGTGACTTCTCATGCTGCAAACCCGCCAGTCGGTCGCCTCGGTGCCGACCTATCCGGCCGGAGCCCCGCACATCACCGGTCGGGCCCGCGGCGGTTCTCGTATCGGCGCCCACCGCCACGCCGAAGGTCAGCTGGTGTACTGCGCCAGCGGCGCACTGGCGACCACGACGGCGTACGGAACGTGGATCGCACCAGCCAATCGGGTGACGTGGACGCCGCCGGGCTTCCAACACGCCCACCGTTGCCATGGCGATACCGATGTGCGCATCGTGGTCCTCCCCGCGGAACTGTGCGCGCGGCTCCCCCGTCACCCCAGCGTGTGCACGGTCGGGCCGCTGTTGCGTGAGGCCATCTTGGCCTTGACCGACCGGCGCGAGACACGACCCGAGGTGTACGCGCGGTTGCGGGCGGTGCTCGTCGATGAACTCGTCGAGACGCCAGAGCAGTCTCTGCACCTGCCTGAACCACGCGACGACCGGTTAAGGGCAGTGACCGAGCTGCTGCACGAGGACCCGGCTCAGATGACGACGCTCGCCGAGTTCGGGCGCGCCGTCGGCGCCAGTGAACGTACGCTCACGCGACTTTTTCACCGCGAACTGGGGATGAGCTTCCTCAAGTGGCGCACGATGCTGCGCATCCACCGAGCACTCGTTCACCTCGCCGGCGGCCGATCGGTGACCGATACCTCGATCGCCTGCGGGTGGTCGAACCCCACCAGCTTCATCGAGGCGTTCACCACTCTCACCGGGCAGACGCCGGGTCGCTACCAAGCCGGCATCCGCGCACCGCAAGACTCACGCGACTGACGCGGTGTCTCGCACCTGGAGAAACCAGACGCCGTGTCGGGGACTCCGTAGCTCCCGACGAGGGTGCGAAGTTGCCGATCATTGCTTCGCGCAGGATCATTCGAACCATGGACTTCGCCGATGCGGTGGAACTCGGCGATGTCGACGCCGTCGGGCAAGCGGCCCTGGCGGCCGCGGGCGAGGTCACCGCGGCCGAATTGCTGGAAGCCGCGCTTCTGCGTCTGGACGTGGGCAGACACCTCAACGCGGTCATCACCGACCTGTTCGCCCGCGGGCAGCAGCAGGCCGCGAACCTCGACGCCTCCGGAGCGTTGCGCACCGGAGCGGCGGGGCCGCTGGCCGGGGTGCCCTTCCTGCTCAAAGATCTCGGTGCGTCGCTGGCGGGCGCCCCGGAGGCGATGGGGTCGCGCGCCCTGCGCACTCACGTGGCCGCCGAGACGGCGTGGATCGTGGAACGGTATCTGGACGCCGGCCTGGTGATCTTCGGCAAGACGAACACCCCGGAGTGGGGCAACCACTGCACCACCGAACCCTCGCTGTTCGGACCGACGGTCAACCCGTGGTCGCCGGACATCACCCCCGGTGGTTCCAGCGGCGGGTCCGCGGCGGCGGTGGCCGCCGGCATCGTGGCGGCCGCCTCGGGCGGTGACGGAACCGGCTCGATCCGAGTGCCGGCATCCTGCTGCGGGCTGGTCGGGCTCAAACCCCGCCGCGGCCGAACGTCGTTCGCCCCCGGCGCCGGGCACGGGCTGGAAGGGCTGGTCAACGAACATGCGCTGACCCGCACGGTGCGTGACTGCGCCGCGCTTCTCGACGCCGTCGCAGGTACGGCCGTCGGCGACCCCTACTCTGCGCCACCGCCCGCTCAGCCGTACCTGCAGGCGGTGGCGGTTCCGCCTCGATCCCAGCGCATCCTGATGGCCACCGCGTCCCCCTTTCCGGGGCCCATCACCGACCCGGCAGTGGTGGCCGCCGTCCAGCGGACCGCGTCGGTGCTGGAGCAGCTCGGGCATGCTGTCGAGGCCGGAATGCCCCGCATCGACACCGACGCCGTCGCTGACGCGGTCGCCGTGCTGCACACCGTCTCCAACGTCGCGCTCTACGACCTGGCCGCCGAGCACCTGGGTCGACAACCCCGCGAGGACGACTTCGAACCGAGCACCTGGGTGATGATTCGCGAGGGGCTGACCACCAGTGGGGCACGCTATGCCGGTGCCATCGCCGCGGTGCACGCCCAGACCCGCCGGTTTGCTGCCGAGTTGGTCGGATTCGATGCGCTGCTGGTGCCCACCTTGCTCACGCCGCCCCCGCCCTACCGGCTGCTGGACCAGCCGCGCGTCACGACCCGGGCGTTCTTCGACGTCGAATTCGCCACGACCGGCTGGACCTCGCTGGCCAACGTCACCGGATGGGCGGCGATCACGGTACCGGTCGGAGAAACGCCCGACGGGCTCCCGATCGGCGTCCAACTGATGGCGCCCGACGAAGAGATCCTGCTCAAGCTGGCCGCCCAGCTCGAGGTGGCCCTCCCGTGGGCCGGCCGTCGGCCTCCCGGGTGGATCGGCCGACCGAGTTTCGGCGGACCGCACAAGTAGCTGAATGTCGCGTGCGAGACTGTCGCGCATGGCTATCGAGATCGCCCGACCCAAGCTGGAAGGCAAGATTGCCGTCGGCTCCGACCGCCAGATCGGATTCGCTGAGTTCGGCGATCCGCAGGGTCGTGCGATCTTCTGGCTACACGGCACCCCTGGTGCGCGCCGCCAGATCCCGGTGGAGGCACGACTCTACGCCGAGGCCAACCAGATCCGACTGGTCGGCGTCGACCGCCCCGGCATCGGCGCGTCGACGCCGCACGAGTACCACCGCGTCGTCGACTTCGCCGACGACCTGCGCACGATCGCCGACACCCTGGGCATCGACAAGATGGCGGTCATCGGACTGTCCGGTGGAGGCCCGTACACCCTGGGCTGCGCGGCGGCCATGCCCGAACGGATCATCGCCGTCGGGGTGCTCGGCGGGGTGGCCCCGACCCGAGGGGGCGATGCGATCGGCGGCGGTCTCATGGGCAACGTCGGTCTCCCGGCGGCACCGGTGCTCGAACGGGTCGGAGCACCGCTGAGCCGAGTCGCGACCGGGCTGATCCGACTGATCAAGCCGGTCGCCGAGCCGGTGCTGTACCTCTACGCGAGCATTTCCCCGGAGGGCGACCGCAGGCTGCTGGAGCGCCCGGAGTTCAAGGCGATGTTCCTCGACGATCTGCTCAACGGCAGCCGAAAGCAACTCGCGGCGCCGTTCGCCGATGTGGTGGTCTTCGCCCGAGACTGGGGTTTCCGCCTCGACGAGGTCAAGGTTCCGGTGCGGTGGTGGCACGGCGACCGCGACCACATCGTGCCCTACGCGCACGGCGAGCACGTCGTCGCGATGCTGCCCGACGCGGAGCTCTATTCGCTGCCCGGCGAGAGCCATCTGGGCGGCCTCGGCGAGGCCGAGGCCATCATGGCGACGATGAGCGAACTGTGGGACGACTATCAGAAGGACCGGAACAAGGGCTGAGCCGGTCTCAGCGTTTCAGCCAGCCCTGCACGGTCGGCAGGTGGCTGCTGTAGGTCTGCATGATGTCGTCGTGGTAGAGCGTGCCGCCGGTGATCGCGGAATCGCCCCGCCAGAGAACATGGATGCGCACGACGCCCTTGTCGAAGTAGTCGCTGCGGTCGGCGCTCCGGTGATGCCAGCCGGTCTGCTCGGCCAGCGCCGTGACGGCCTGCCGCTCGTCGGTGTCAACCATCAGTGATTCTCCAAGTCTGTGGACTGGTCGCTGCCACCCTATCCCTCGCCGAGCAGCGCTCGGCGCAGCATGTGCATCGCCACGGTCGTCGAGCGTTCCCGGACGTCGCTGCGGCCACCGGGCAGCACACTGGTTCTGGTCAGCATCCTCGCCGATGAACCATCCTCGGCCAGCGCCACGGTGAAGCAGACCGTGCCGACCGGCTTGTCCTCGGTGCCGCCGCCGGGTCCGGCGATCCCGGTGATCGCCACCGCCGTGTCTGCGCCGAAGCGCTGCAATGCGCCGGCCGCCATGGCCTCGGCGACCGGTTCGGAAACCGCACCGAACCGCTCGATCAGACCGGATGCGACCCCCAGCAGTTCGGTCTTGGCCCCGTTCGAATACGCCGCAACACCTCCGGCCACGTACGCCGACGAGCCGGGCCGGTCGGTCAGCCTGGCCGTCAGCAACCCGGCGGTGCACGACTCGGCGACAGCCAGCCGCCGCCCCGTCAAGAGCCCGGCCACCTGCTCGTCGACCGAGGAGCCGTCCTCGGAGTAGATCTCACGGCCGTGGCGGTCCCGCAGCACAGCCAGCAGATCGGCGTACGTGGCGGCGTCCTGCGGCTCGAACCGGGTGACGATCTCCAGTTCTCCGCGGCGCAGGCAGGTGGTGATCTCCAAGCGGTCGAACCCGGTGACGTCGCGCTCGGCGTCGCGCAGTGTGTCGGCCAACCCGGACTCGGGCAATCCGAACATCCGCACTGTCTCCTGACGGAACTCGGTGCGTCCCGCGATCGCGGCCTGCACAGCGTCGGTCGCAACGGCCGCGGACCACATGGGCTGCAGTTCCCGTGGCGGGCCGGGCAGCACGACGATCGTGGGACTGACCGTCGGGGTGCCCGGAACCACGACGCCAGGGGCGGTGCCCACGGGGTCGAGCACCGTCGCCCCGGCGGGTACCAGAGCCTGCTTGCGGTTGGCGTCGCGGACCGCGGCGGCGTCTACGCCGGGAAAGCGCGCCATCAGACCTGTCACGATGACGTTGATCCGCGCTTCCAGCGCGGTGTCCAACACCAGCTCCCGCCCACAGAATCGGGCGACTCGCTCGACCGTCATGTCGTCGGCCGTCGGGCCCAGACCCCCGCTGGTGATGATCAGATCCAGGCCCTGGCCGGCCAGAAAGCGCAGCTGCGCGTCGATGTCGGCCGGCCGGTCACCGCACAGCGTGATGTGGGCCAGATCCACGCCCAGCTCCAGCAACCGATCGGCGAGCCACGGCCCGTTGCGATCCTGCACCCGCCCGGTGAGGACCTCGGTCCCCGTCACCACGATGCCCGCCCGTGCACTCACAGATCTGGACACTACGCACCGTCGAGCGGGGCTGGGCGCCCAGTGCTACTTGTGCGGGACGTCGTTGGTCAGTCCGCCGTCCATCACGAACTCGGCGCCGGTGGAGTAGCGCGACTCGTCGCTGGCCAGGAACACCACGAAGGTCGCCACCTCGTCGGGTTGGCCGGGACGGCCCAGCGGGATGCGCAGCATGTTGTCGGGGAAATGCTTGGTCATCGGCGTGCGGATGAAGCCCGGGTGCACCGAGTTGACACGGATGTTGAACTGCCCGAGCTCGAGTGCGGCCGACTTGGTCAGCCCGCGCACCGCCCACTTCGAGGCCACATACGGATGCACCATGACCGCGCCGCGCAGTCCTTCGATGGACGAGATGTTGATGATCGAACCGCCGCCGGCCGTCTTCATCGCCTCCACCGAGGCCTGCATGCCCAGGAAGGTCCCGGTGAGGTTGACGTCGATCACCTTCTGCCACTTGGCCATGTCGAATTGTCCGATCATGCCCAGTGCGACGGTGCCAGCGTTGTTGACCAGGACGTTGAGCCGACCG
Source organism: uncultured Mycolicibacterium sp. (assembly GCA_964000695.1). Classification (GTDB taxonomy): domain Bacteria; phylum Actinomycetota; class Actinomycetes; order Mycobacteriales; family Mycobacteriaceae; genus Mycobacterium. Next base: position 16,718 of record CAXEZH010000177.1, read on the forward strand.
AAGTCGTTCACCGTGGTCGCGACCGCGGCCTCCCACTCATCGGCCTGGGTGACGTCGAGGTGGACGTACCGGGCGGAATCGGGATGCGCGGCGTTGATCTCGTCCGCCAGCGCCTTGCCCTTGTCGTCGAGGATGTCGCCGATGACGACCTTGCCCCCTTCAGCAACGAGCGCCCAGGCGTCGGCGGCGCCCATTCCCTGCGCGCCGCCACTGATCAGTGCCACTTTTCCGTCCACACGTCCCATGGGCGCCTAACTTACCCGAACGCGCGACGTCGACTAGAACATGTTCCAATTCGCGCGGGGAGCACGCATACTGCTCGCCATGGCTATCCGTGTGGCGCTCATCGGTACCGGAAACTGCGGCAGCTTGGCGCTGCGCCAGCTCATCGAGGACCACCGCTTCGAGCTCACCGACGTGTGGGTGTCCACCCCGGCCAAGGTCGGCAAGGATGCCGGCGAACTCGCCGGACTGGACGTCACGACAGGGGTGCGGGCAACCGCCGATCTCGACGCGGTGGTCGCGGCCGCGCCCGACTGCGCGGTGTACTGCGCGATGGGTGACGTGCGCCCGAAAGAGGCGATGGCCGACGTGCGCCGCCTGCTGGAGGCGGGGATCAACGTGGTCGGATCCGCCCCCGGCGTGCTGCAGTACCCGTGGGGCGTGATGCCCGAGCGGTCCATCGAGCGCACCGAAGCCGCCGCCCGGCAGGGTGCGGCCAGCGTCTTCATCACCGGCGTGGACCCCGGCTTCGTGACCGACCTACTGCCACTCGCGCTGGCTGGAACGTGTCAGAGCGTCAAACAGATCCGCACGATGGAGATCGCCGACTACGCCACCTATGACGGCGCCACCGTCATGTTCGACGTCATGGGCTTCGGCAACGAGCTCGGTGATCTGCCGATGCTCTACCAGCCGGGCGTCCTGAGTTTGGCGTGGGGCACCGCGATGCGCGAGCTGGCCGCCGGTCTCGGCGTGGAGCTGACCGAGATTCGCGACTCAGTCGAGCAGGAGCCCGCCCCGGAGGACATCGAAGTCGCCGTCGGAATGATCGCGGCGGGCACCGTGGCCGCGGTGCGCTTCCAGATCGAGGGGCTGGTCGACGGCGATCCGGTGATCGTCGTCGAACACGTCACGCGTCTGCGTCCCGACCTGCGCCCCGACTGGGCCCAGCCCGCTCAGGAGGGCGGGTCGTACCGCGTCGAGATCACCGGAGAACCGTCCTACGTCATGGACATCTGCCCGAGCAGCCGCAACGGAGACCACAACTACGCGGCGATCCTGGCGGCGGCGGGACGCATCGTGAACGCGATCCCCGACGTGGTGGCGGCACCACCGGGTATCCGCACGACGCTGGATCTGCCGCTGGTCACCGGACGAGGTACCTACCGGCGGAACTGAGGTCAGGCGCGGCCGATGCCGTTCCATGCCAGGCGCACCCGGGTGCCGTCATCGGAGGTGTCGATGTCGGACTCGTCGGACAGGGTTTCCATCAGAGGAATGCCGCGGCCCCGGGTGCGCGGCACCGGGTCGACCTGTCGCGGTCGCCAGGTCCCGCGGTCGCTGATCTCGACGACCAGCTTCTGGCCGTCTGAGTGGTAGATGGCCCGTATGTCGATCGTCCCAGGACGCTCGGCCAATACGTAGGCGAATTCGGCGGCATTGGCCAGTGCCTCGTTGATGGCGAGCACCAGATCGCTGAATCGCACCGCGTCCACCACGAAGAAGCGCTTGAGCCATTCCGCGAATTCTTCACGCACATGCGCGACGGCCGTCGCGTCGGCGTCGAGGCCCAGACGTTCGAAGCGATCGGAGTTCGCGACCTCAGCCGGCGGCATGGAATCGATCATGGCAGTCGGTGGCTACCCCGCAGAGCACGTTCCTATGCGACCTTCCTACGTGTGGTACGCGGCGAGCGCCTCGTCCAGATTCGGATGCAGGCTGACGATGTCGGCGATTCCCACCAACTTCAGCGGGCGACTGGTCGCGGGGCCGTCGGCGACGACCCGCAAGGTCACATCGGAACCGGCCTTGTCGTGTGCGGCCACCAACACGCCCATTCCGGCCGACGCCAGGAACTCGACGTCGGTGAAGTCCACCACCACGCCCGCGGGCCGCTGATCCAGCGCGGTGTCGATGGCGGTTTCCAGCTGGGGTGAGGTGAGCATGTCGACAACACCGGACACCGATACAACGGCCACTCGATCGACCCAACGCTCGGTGACGACACAGTTGGAGGAAGCTGCTGCTCCCTCAGCCCCGGTGGTGTCCTCGGCTGCTTGCTCGTCCAAAATTCACCTTCCCATTTCAGGCCGCTCTTCGCTTACGGCGAGAGCACGTCGAGGCGGACTCCGTGTGCGCTCGCGCAGGCTGCTTCCTGAACCCGGCAAGACCAAACTACCTAATTGACCACAACGGTCCTTTGCGACCGGCCACAGATTAAACCAGGTCCGTCCCCCACGCCCGTAGCATGGCGAGTCAACACCGGGTGCGAACACAGGAGGACCGATGTCGACCGAGGCCGCGGATCCCCTGGATCCGGTCGCGCAGATCGCATCGAGCCCGTCCGGCCCGCACGTCGGCGCGTTCTTCGACCTCGACGGCACGCTCGTCGATGGATTCACCGCCACCGCGCACGCCGGGGACCGCATCCGCCGCCGCCAGGCCCGAATCGGCGAGGTGCTCGGCGTCGTCGAGGCGGCGATGCGTTACCGCTTCGGTCGGGTGCATTTCGAGAACCTGCTGGTGCGCGCCGCGGGCTATCTGCGTGGCGAGTCCCTCACCGAGCTCGACGCGATCGGCCAGCGGCTGTTCACCGAGCGCGTGCGCACCAGGGTGTTCCCCGCCATGCACGACATCGTGCTTGCCCATCAGCGTCGCGGACACACAGTGGTGCTCAGTTCGTCGGCGCTGACCATCCACGCCGAGCCGGTCGCCCGGTATCTGGAGATCGGCCACGTGTTGTGCAATCACTTCGAACTCGATGACGACGGGCGGCTGACCGGGCGGATCGCCAAGCCGGTGATCTGGGGCAGACAGAAAGCCGCCGCGGTGAAGGAGTTCTGTGCCGCCAACGACCTGCAGCTGTCCGACAGCTACTTCTACGCCGACGGCGAAGAAGACAAGGCGCTGATGGCGGTCGTCGGTTTCCCCCGGCCGGTCAACCCGCGGCGCGGTCTGGCGGTGATGGCAGCGGAGCAGGGGTGGCAGGTGCTTCGCGTCAGCGCTCCGGGTCGGGGTCTTCTGGGCAGTAGGCGTGGTGTAATAAAGTAGAACACGTTCTAATTTCGGCGATCGGCCCACTAGGAGCAGACGATGCACACTCCCCTGTGCGACCAGCTCGGTATCGAGTTCCCCATCTTCGCGTTCACCCATTGTCGTGACGTCGTGGTCGCAGTGAGCAAGGCCGGCGGCTTCGGCGTGCTGGGCGCGGTGGGCTACACGCCCGAGCAGCTCGAGATCGAGTTGAACTGGATCGACGAGCACATCGGTGACCATCCCTACGGCGTGGACATCGTGATCCCCAACAAGTACGAGGGCATGGGTTCGGACATGTCCGCCGACGAGTTGACCAAGACGCTGCAGGACATGGTCCCCCAGGAACACCTCGACTTCGCCAAGAAGATCCTGTCCGACCACGGTGTGCCTGTCGAGCAGAGCGGCGAGGACGCATTGCAGCTGCTCGGCTGGACCGAGGCGACTGCCACCCCGCAGGTCGAGGTCGCCCTGCAGCATCCGAAATGCACCATGATCGCCAACGCGCTGGGCACTCCCCCGGCGGAGATGATCAAGCACATCCACGACGAGGGCCGTGTGGTCGCGGCGCTGTGCGGATCGCCGTCCCAGGCCCGCAAGCATGCCGACGCCGGCGTCGACATCATCATCGCCCAGGGCGGCGAGGCCGGTGGGCACTGCGGGGAGATCGGTTCCATCGTGCTGTGGCCCCAGGTCGTCAAGGAAGTGGCGCCAGTGCCGGTCCTGGCCGCCGGTGGCATCGGCAGCGGCCAGCAGATCGCCGCCGCGCTGGCCTTGGGCACGCAGGGCGCGTGGACCGGCTCGCAGTGGGTCATGGTCGAGGAATCGGAGAACAGTCCCGTCCAGCACGCCGCCTACGCCAAGGCCACGAGCAAGGACACCGTGCGCAGCCGCTCGTTCACCGGCAAGCCGGCTCGCATGCTGCGCAACGACTGGACCGAGGCTTGGGAGAACCCGGACAACCCCAAGCCGCTGGGGATGCCGCTGCAGTACATGGTGTCCGGAATGGCTGTCGCCGCGACGCACAAATACCCCGACGAGTCGGTCGATGTGGCGTTCAACCCGGTCGGGCAGGTGGTGGGCCAGTTCACCAAGGTGGAGAAGACGGCCACCGTGATCGAGCGGTGGGTGCAGGAATACCTGGAGGCCACCGGCAGGCTGGAGCAGCTCAACGAGGCCGCCAGCGTCTGATTTCGATCCGATTCCGGTGTCGCTGATCGCTCGACGCGATCAGCGACACCGGAATCGTTCTTTTTTGGCCGCTGACTATGTAGGTTTACATACATAGGTTCGACGAAAGGACCACACATGGCGAGTGCTCGGGAGCGGATGGTCGTCTCGGCGGCGCTGTTGATCCGCGAGCGCGGCGCCCACCCGACCGCCATCGCCGACGTACTTGCGCACAGCGGCGCCCCGCGCGGGTCGGCCTACCACTACTTCCCGGGCGGACGCACCCAGCTGCTCTGCGAAGCTGTCGACTACGCCGGTGAATTCATGGCCGCACACCTCGGCCGAGCCTCTTCCGGTCTGGACGCCCTCGACGACTTGTTCGAGTACTACCGAGACGAGCTGCAGCGCAGCGACTTCCGTGCCGGGTGCCCGGTGGTCGCGGTCGCCGTGGAAGCCGGCGATCCCGACAAGCCCGAACAATCCGCCGCGGTGCGTGAACGTGCCGCCGCGGTGTTCGCACGGTGGCGTCAGGTCATCGCGGAATTGCTCACCGCCGACGGCGTTTCCGCCGCGCGTGCCCGCGAACTCGCGGTGTTGGTGCTCTCCTCCTTCGAGGGAGCTCTGGTGATCGCCCGGGCCGGCCGAGACATCGAGCCGGTCGAGGCGGTGCATGCCCAACTGCGCTCGCTGATCGTCGCCGAAACGCCGTCCGCCCGCACGAATCGAGAATCGCGATGACCGACCCCGACCGCACCTGGCAACCCTCGGCCTGCATCCTCTGTGAATGCAATTGCGGCATCGTCGTCGACGTCGACGACCGCTCCCTGGCCCGCATCCGGGGAGACAAGAGCCATCCGGCTTCGCGCGGCTACACCTGTAACAAGGCGCTGCGACTGGATCACTACCAGAACAACCGCAACAGACTGGCCTCCCCGATGCGTCGGGAGGCGGACGGCACCTACACCGAGATCGACTGGGACACTGCGATCGCCGAGATCGCCTCCGGATTCCGCGAAATCGCCGACACCCACGGCGGTGACACGATTCTGTACTACGGTGGCGGTGGGCAGGGCAACCATCTGGGCGGCGCCTACAGCGGCCCGTTCCTCAAGGCGCTCGGGTCGCACTACCGCTCGAACGCGTTGGCGCAGGAGAAGACCGGCGAGCACTGGGTCGACGCGCAACTGTACGGCAACCACACCCGCGGCGAATTCGACCATGCCGAGGTGTCGGTGTTCGTCGGTAAGAACCCGTGGATGTCGCAGAGCTTCCCGCGCGCCCGGGTGGTGCTCAACGACATCGCCAAAGACCCGGCCAGGTCCATGGTCGTGATCGATCCGGTCGTCACCGAGACCGCGAAGATGGCCGACTTCCATCTGCGGGTACGGCCCGGAACCGACGCATGGTGTCTGGCCGCGCTGGCCGGGGTTCTCGTACAGGAGAACCTCTGCGACGAAACGTTTCTCACCGAGCATGTCACCGGCGTCGACGCGGTGCGCGCAGTGTTCGCCGAGGTGCCGGTCGACGATTACGCGCAGCGCTGCGGCGTATCCGCGGACCTGGTGCGTGCCGCTGCGCGGCGCATTGCGACCGCCACCAGCGTCGCGGTCTTCGAAGATCTCGGCGTGCAGCAAGCGCCCAACAGCACGCTGTGCTCCTACCTGAACAAGATGCTGTGGATCCTGACCGGCAACTTCGCCAAACGCGGCGGGCAGCATCTGCACTCGTCGTTCGCGCCTCTGTTCCGTGCCGGCGGGGTGGGCCGAACCCCGGTGACCGGGGCGCCCGTCATCGGCGGGTTGTTACCCAGCAACGTCATCGCCGAGGAGATCCTGACCGACCACCCCGACCGGTTTCGCGCCATGATCGTCGAGAGCAGCAATCCGGCGCACTCCGTGGCCGACTCCGCCATGATGCGTCGCGCTCTGGGCGAGCTGGAGTTGCTCGTTGTCATCGATGTGGCCATGACCGAGACTGCTCGACTGGCCCACTATGTGCTGCCGGCGGCCTCGCAGTTCGAGAAGGCCGAGGCGACGTTCTTCAATCTGGAATTCCCGCACAACACCTTCCACCTTCGGCACCGCCTCATGGAGCCGTTGCCGGGAACTCTGCCCGAACCGGAGATCTGGGCCCGGCTGATGCGCGCTCTGGGCGTCGTCGGCGATGCCGAGTTGGCGCCGCTGCGTGCAGCAGCCCAGCGAAGCCGTGCGGACTTCACCGCAGCATTTCTCACCGCGGTCGGTGAGAATCCGGGCCTCGCTAAGGTGCTGCCCTTTGTGCTCTACGAAACCCTGGGCCCGGCGCTGCCGGAGGGGCTTTCAGGTGCGGCCGCGCTGTGGGGGCTGGCGCAGAAGGCGGCCATGACCTATCCCGAGGCGGTCCGGCGCGCCGGGCATGCCGACGGTAATGCGTTGTTCGACGCCATCCTGGCAGGCCGCTCAGGGGTGACGTTCACCGTTCACGAGTACGAGGACGATTTCGCGCTCATCGCGCACGAGGACCGCAAGATCGCGCTGGAGATCCCCGCGTTGCTCGCCGACACGCGAGCGCTGGCCGCGGCACCGATCGGCTTGACGAGCTCCGAGCTCCCGATCGTCTTGTCGGCCGGTGAGCGGCGGGCCTTCACCGCCAACGACATCATCCGCGACCCAGCCTGGCGCACCCGCGACGCCGACGGCGCGCTGCGCATCAGCGTCGAGGACGCACGCGAACTCGGGCTGGTGGACGGCAGCCGCGCACTGATCACCACGGTGACTGGCCGGGCTGAGGCGACCGTGGAGATCAGCGCCGCGATGCAACCCGGACATGCCTCGCTGCCCAATGGCTACGGCGTCGACTTCGTCGACGACGACGGATCTGCTCGAGCCCCCGGTGTGGCGCCCAATGCGCTGACATCGGTGGGGTGGCGCGACGCCTACGCCGGGACGCCATGGCACAAGCACGTGCCCGCGCGGATCGAGCCGGCACCGGCCCTCGCGGCGCCGGGCGCGAACCGGGGCTAGGGAACGACCGGGGCCGGCGGAGCCGCCGGGGCGGGGGCAGCGACCGGAGCCGGAGCAGCGGCCGGGGCCGGCGGGGCCGACCGCGGTCCGGCAGACATGCCGGGCTTCGGCGACGAGGTCATCGGGCGCTGGGTGAGCAGCAGCAGCGCGTCGCTGCCGCTCACTTCCTGGGTCTGCATGGCATGCCACAGATCGCGCAGGTAGCCGAGGCGGGAGGTGCTTGCCGGCGGCGTGGTGCTGGTGCCGGGCGGCAGGTTCTCGGGGCTGGCGAGGTGCGGGACACTCTCAGCCGGCGCCTGGACGGGCGCGGCGACCGAGACCGCGGGCGCATCCGCAGGGCCAGGTGCCGGGCTGACGGCGTCAGGTGCCGGGCCGGGCACGGGCCCCGCTGCCTCGGCGTAGAGCGGCGCAGGAGGCGGTGCCGGCGACGGCGCAGGATCGGCAATCGCAGGGGCGGCCGCTAACAGGCCCACGACGGCAGCGCCACCGAGGACGGACAGCGTCTTCGCGACGAACTCGAACTTCACCGGTTCCCCCTAGGGCTCTGCGGGTTCTTCAGAGGATCTCATCGGGTGATTCCCCGGCGGGGGCGAATTCGTTACACCTCCGAGCAGACTTTGGCCGCACTTCGCCGAACTGGGCTCACCGACCCGCGCCCGTGGTGTAGCAATTTGTTAAGGCCTCTCAGACGGTTAAGGAGCTCACGCATGCCGACTCCCACCCTCCCGCCCGGATTCGACTTCACCGATCCCGACCTCAACCGCGATCGCCTACCGGTCGAGGAACTTGCCCAGCTGCGGCGCAGCGCCCCGATCTGGTGGAACGAACAGCCCTACGGCGACGGCGGATTCGACGATGGCGGGTACTGGGTCGTCACCAAGCACCGGGACGTCAAGGAGATATCGAAGCGTAGTGACGTGTTCTCCAGCCTGGAGAACACGGCGCTCCCCCGTTACCCGGCCGGTTCTACGCAGGAGCAGCGTGAAACCGGGAAGTTCGTTCTGCTCAACATGGACGCACCTCACCACACGCACCTGCGCAAAATCGTCTCGCGCGGGTTCACTCCGCGCGCCGTGGAACGGCTGCGCGAGGATCTCGACCAGCGGGCCCAGAACATCGCCAAGGCGGCGGCGGCTGAAGGCAGCGGCGACTTCGTCGAACAGGTGTCCTGCGAACTGCCGCTGCAGGCGATCGCCGGACTACTCGGCATACCGGTTGAAGACCGCAAGAAACTCTTCGACTGGTCCAACCAGATGGTCAGCGACGATGACCCCGAGTTCGCTCACTACGACAATCGCAACGCGGCGACCGAACTGATCATGTACGCCATGCAGTTGGCGGCCCAGCGAGCCGAGCAGCCCGGCGAAGACATCGTCACCAAGTTGATCGAAGCCGACGTCGAAGGCCATAAGCTCTCCGACGACGAGTTCGGCTTCTTCATGGTGCTGTTGGCGGTCGCGGGCAACGAGACCACCCGCAATTCGATCACCCACGGCATGGTGGCGTTCACCGAGCATCCGGATCAGTGGGAGCTGTTCAAGCGGGACCGGCCCAGCACCGCCGTCGACGAGATCGTGCGATGGGCGACGCCTGTGACGTCGTTTCAACGGACAGCGATCGAGGATTACGAACTGTCCGGGACGTTGATCAAGAAGGGTCAGCGGGTCGTGATGAGTTACCGATCGGCCAATTTCGACGAGGACGTCTTCGATGATCCGTTCTCGTTCGATATTCTGCGAGATCCGAATCCGCATGTCGGCTTCGGCGGAACCGGTGCCCACTACTGCATCGGCGCCAACCTGGCGCGCATGACGATCGAATTGATGTTCAACGCTATCGCTGACCACATGCCCGACCTGTCGGCCATCGCACCACCGGACCGGCTGCGCTCGGGCTGGTTGAACGGGATCAAGCATTGGCATGTCGACTACACCGGCAAGGGTGGCTGTCCAGTAGCGCATTGAACCGGCGTGGACTCGAGCGCGGCGCTGGTGTGACGTCCATGCGATGTCGAAGGACCCTCGGTGGGCTCTGCAACCACGGCATCGGTGACACTTCTGCGCTGAGGCTGCATGGGGTGACATTTGTTGCCCATGTGGCGATGGGCAACAGCCCTCCACGGGGGGACGTTTCGGCGTGGACCGAGAGGTCGTTGTCGTCGTGATCACGAGTGTCGCCGATACCCCGATCTAGAGGTGCCACCGATGTCTTGAGGTAGGAGTGCTACCGATGTCCTCAGGCACCTTTTCGGGCCGAACCGTTTTTGTCGGTGGTCGAATGTATGTTCGAATCATGTCGGGTGTGGTGTTGTCGGACGCGGTCGCGGCGGTGCGCGCCGCGGTCGACGCCGCGGCCGGCGCGGAGGTGGATCTGCTGGGTCGCGCG
>CAXEZH010000178.1:0-3901 GCA_964000695.1 uncultured Mycolicibacterium sp.
AAAACAGCCGATTTCCATCACAATCCGTACTCCCGCCGCGTCACGTACCCGCTGCGCTTTCCCGCCTCGCCTCGCCCCCCGTTCGCCGCCCTGCCCCAAGCCGCCCCGCGAGCGTACGGTTTCTGACGAAAAACAGCCGATTTCCATCACAATCCGTACTCCCGGGAACCGTCAGCCCGTCCGCCGCGTCCGACACGGTGTGGAGGACCTCGTCGTCGCCAGCGAGGCACTCGCTGCCGGCCAGTTGACCCGCCAGGTCCTGCGGACTTCGTACGTCAAGCTGCACCACAACGTCTACGCACCGATCGACATGACATTGACCGCAGCCGATCGGGCACGCGCGGCCTGGCTCTGGTCCCGTCGCGAGGCCACCGTCGCAGGACTGTCGGCCGCCGCACTGCTGGGCGCCAAGTGGTTGCCGACGGACCAGCCCGCCGAACTCGCGCGCGTTCGGGCGGCAGTCGCTCCCGGGATCGTCGTACACCGGGGCAGCATCGCCGACGACGAGCTGTGCCTGATCGAGAGCATCGACACGACCACTCCCGCCCGAACCGCCTACGACATCGGCAGGCGGACCTGCGGTGACGATGCGGTGATCCGCATCGACAGCCTGCTCAACGCGACCCGGTGCGCCCCGGCCGAAGTCAAGGCGCTGGCCGCGCGCTATCCCGGAGCACGCGGCAACCGACTCCTGCGGTCCACCCTCGACCTCGTCGACGGCGGCGCCGAGTCGCCCCAGGAAACCCGTCTGCGGTTATTGCTGATTCGCAACGGTTTTCCGCGCCCTGTCACTCAAATCCCGGTGACCGACAAGCACGGCAGGGTGATTCGCCGCATCGACATGGGTTGGCCGCAACACCTGGTCGGAATCGAGTACGACGGCGGCCACCACTGGACGGATCCGGACGCTCACGCCGCAGACATCACCCGCCTGGAGTTCCTGGCCGCGAGGGGCTGGCTGATCATCCGAGTCAGCTCGCGTCAACTGCGCTACGAGCAGCAGAGCATCGTGCGACGCGTCGCATCAGCCCTTCGACAACGCGACCGATTCATCCCTTGACGAGGGTGAACTGGCCGATGTTGGTGATGCCGCGGCGGAAGAAGTCCGCACATCCGGTCAGGTAATGCAGGTACCTGTCGTAGACCTCCGCAGACGTGATCTCCACGGCCGCCTCACGGTTGGCTTCCAGGTTGGCCGCCCACATGTCCAGGGTGCGGGCGTAGTGCTGGCGCAACAGATGCGCGCGCTCTAAGGTGAATCCTGACTCCGCGGCGAGCTTTTCGATGTCCTCGACCGCCGGCAGCTGACCGCCGGGGAAGATCTCGGTGCCGATGAACCGCATGAACTTCAGATCCGAGATGGTGAGCTTGATGCCGTTGTCTCGGAAGAACTTCTGCGTGTGGGCAAGAATCGTGTGCAGCAGCATGCGCCCGTCCGAGGGCAGCAGGCTGTACGCCCGCTCGAAGAACAGCGGGTAGCGCTCGGGCTTGAAGGCTTCGAACGCGCCGATCGACACGATCCGATCGACAGGTTGGTCGAACTCTTCCCAGCCCTGCAGACGGACCTCAACCGAGCGGGTGGTGGGCACGGTCGCCATCATCGCCGCGCTGTAGGCGTGCTGGTTGCGGCTCAGCGTGATCCCGATGACGTTGACGTCGTACTTCTCCACGGCACGCCGCAGCGCACCACCCCAGCCACAGCCGACGTCGAGCAACGTCATGCCCGGTTCGAGGTTCAGTTTGTCCAGTGCGAGGTCGAACTTCGCGATCTGCGCCTCGTCGAGGGTCATGTCGTCACGTTCGAAATACGAGCACGTGTATCCCATCGTCGGACCGAGGAACAGCGCGAAGAACTCGTTGGAGACGTCGTAGATCGACTGGGATTCCTCGTAGAACGGATCCAACTCCGACACGGCGTGCGACATACTGCGGCGACTCCTGACCAGTTCCAGCACCGGTCAGGGCGGCATGCGGGCATGGGTGAACACCACACACCGGCTACTTTCTCAACCGGCAGCACTCAAAATTTCAAGATCAAGCTATCTGACGCCGGCGGAAATTCCCAGTCGGAGGTAGGCCCGGATGCCCTGGGGTCTCAGTAGGTGTAGAAGCCCTTCCCGGACTTCTTACCCAGCTGACCCGCCTCGACCATGCGCAGCAGCAACGGCGGCGGGGCGTAGTGCGGATCCTTGTACTCGTCGTACATCGATTCGGCGATCAGCTTCATGGTGTCCAGGCCGATCAGATCGGACAGCTTCAGCGGCCCCATCGGGTGCGACAGTCCGGCGACCACCGCGGTGTCGATGTCCTCGACGCTCGCCACGCCGGCCTCGGCCATCCGGATCGCCGAGAGCAGGTAGGGCACGAGCAGGGCATTGACGATGAAACCCGAACGGTCGCCGCAGCGAACGACCTTCTTGCCCAGGGCGTCGCCGGCGAACTTCTCCACCTTGGCGACGGCTTCGGGGGCGGTGACGATGGTGTCGATGACCTCGACGAGCGGCAGCACCGGTACCGGGTTGAAGAAGTGCAGCCCCAGCACGCGGCTCGGATTCTTGGTCGCCGCAGCGATCTTCATGATCGGGATGCTGGAGGTGTTCGAGGCCAGGACCGCGTCGGGATCGGTGACGACGCTGTCGAGGTCGGCGAAGAGCTTGGCCTTGACCGCCTCGTTCTCGACGATGGCCTCGATGACGAGCTGGCGGTCGGCCATGTCGGCGAGCTCGGTGGTGTAGCTCAGCCGCGCCATTGCCACCTCGAAGTCGTCGGCGGCGAGCTTGCCTTTCGCCTTGGCCCGCTCCAGCGACGCGGTGATGCGCGTGCGTCCGGCCTCGACCAAATCTTCGGTGGGCTCGTACACCAGAACCTGCGCACCGGCCTTCGCACACACCTCGGCGATACCGCCGCCCATCTGCCCGGCGCCCACGACACCGACTCGTTCGATACTCATCTGCCTTCTTTCCGATAGCGTCAGACCCCGCTCAAGATTTCTGAGCGGGGTCTGCGCTGTCAACTCCGGCGAGCGTGCGCTGCGTGTACGTTCCCGACGGCGTGTCGAGGTACAGACCCGAGCGCTCGCGGTGCTAGGTCAGTGGAACTGGCCCTCCTCGGTGGAACCGGCCAGCGCGGTGGTCGACGACGTCGGGTCCACCGTGGTGGCGATGCGGTCGAAGTAACCGGCGCCCACCTCGCGCTGGTGCTTGGTGGCGGTGTAACCGCGCTCCTCGGCAGCGAACTCGCGCTCCTGCAGGTCGACGTAGGCCTTCATCTGCTCGCGGGCGTACCCGTAGGCCAGGTCGAACATGGAGTAGTTCAGCGCGTGGAAGCCGGCCAGCGTGATGAACTGGAACTTGAAGCCCATGGCGCCGAGCTCCTTCTGGAACTTCGCAATGGTCGCGTCGTCGAGGTGCTTGCGCCAGTTGAACGACGGCGAGCAGTTGTAGGCCAGCATCTGGTCCGGGAACTCGCTCTTGACGCCCTCGGCGAACTTCTTGGCCAGCTCCAGGTCCGGGGTGCCGGTCTCCATCCAGATCAGATCGGAGTACGGCGCGTAGGCCTTGGCGCGGGCGATGCACGGCTCGAGACCGTTCTTCACCCGGTAGAAGCCCTCGGCGGTGCGCTCGCCGGTGATGAACGGCTGGTCACGCTCGTCGACGTCGGACGTGATGAGCGTGGCGGCCTCGGCGTCGGTGCGGGCGATGACCACGGTCGGGACGTCGGCGACGTCGGCCGCGAGGCGGGCCGAGGTCAGGGTGCGGATGTGCTGCTGGGTCGGGATCAGCACCTTGCCACCGAGGTGGCCGCACTTCTTCTCCGAGGCCAGCTGGTCCTCCCAGTGCGAACCGGCGACACCGGCGGCTATCATCGCCTTCTGCAGCTCGTAGACGTTCAGCGCGCCGCC
>CAXEZH010000179.1:0-23673 GCA_964000695.1 uncultured Mycolicibacterium sp.
CCCACCGAAACGGCCCGCCACGCAGCGGCCGCCGACAACGCCACCGCCGACGACCTCACCGACACCTTCGACATCACCGTCAACGACGGCCACGGCGGAACCACCACCCAAACCATCACCGTCGCCATCGACCCGGCCAACGCCGCACCAACCGACGGCACGACGACCATCACCGGTGCCGACACTGCGACCGGCCAGATCACCGGCACGGTTGCGGTCACCGACCCCGACGGTGACACCACGACCTACAGCGCCTCCACCAGCGTCAAGGGCGGCACCGTCACCATCGACTCCATCACCGGCGAGTTCACCTACACCCCCACCGAAGCAGCCCGCCATGCAGCGGCCGCCGACAACGCCACCGCCGACGACCTGATCGACACCTTCGCCGTCACCGTCGACGACGGCCACGGCGGCACCGCCATCATCGCTGTGATCGTCAACATCGACCCCGCGAACGCTGCACCGAGCGCGACGTACACCGTAGGGAGCTTCAACAACGGTGATTTCGCAGTCGATCTCAGTGGCTGGACGGTTGTCGAATCGGTGGTACGGCTCGATGGCACGGGCACGATTGCGGGCTGGCCCACTCCGATCGATCCGACCACCGCTCCCGACGGTGGAACCGAAACAACCCCGCTCAGTGGCACCTACGTCGTCAGGCTCGTGGACGGGCGCGTGGTGCTCGAATCGACCGGACTGACCGTACCCAACACCCCAGCCGGTAGCGGCGGTGTCGTACACGGACCAGCTGTGGTGTCCAACGACCCGGTACGCATCAACAGTGGCGCCACGGTCCAATTCGACTGGGAAGCAAGCGGCGGAGCCGATGCCTATGACGTGCTCGGCTACATTCTCAACGTCGACACCGGCGGAACGTCGATCATCCTGGACGCGACTGGGGCTACTTACAACGCGTCACAGCCAGTCACCCAGGTCAACTACACAGTCACCGAAACAGGCAATTTCGTGTTCGTCTTCGTGGCCGGCACCTGGGACGCCACCCGTGGACAGGCCGCGGGAGCACGACTGAGCATCGACAACGTCAAGGTGCTGAACAACAGCGGGGCGAACCCGGGACAGGTCACCGGCCTCGTCAACGGCGTCGACCCGGACGGTGACACCCTCACCTATTCGGCGCCGGCCACTACAGCACTGGGCGGAGCCGTGACGATCGACTCTGCCAGTGGTCAATTCACCTATACGGCGAGCGCAGAGGCCCGCCACGCAGCGGCGGCCGGCGGCTCACTGATTGACACGTTCGAAGTCACGGTCACCGACGGTCACGGCGGACTCACCACAGTCGTGGTGAGCGCACCGATCGAACCCGCGAACACCGCTCCCGCCGTCACCAGCACCGTCGACGCTCCCAACGCTGAAACCGGTGCGGTCACCGGCATGATCGTGGTCAGTGACGCCGACGGCGACAGCCCGGCTTTCACGGTGTCACCCAGCGCCAAAGGCGGGACTGTCACCATCGATCCCGTGACCGGCCGATTCACCTACACCCCCACCGACGCGGCCCGCCACGCTGCGGCTGCCGACGACGCCCCAGTCGCCGAGCGGACCGACACCTTCGCCGTCACCGTCGACGACGGTCACGGCGGAACGACCACCACCACCGTCAGCGTGGCCATCGCCCCCGCCAACTCGGCACCGACCACCACGACGACCGTCGGTGACCCCGATTCCGTCACCGGCGCAGTCACCGGCACCGTCACCGCCAGCGACGCCGACGGTGACACCCTGACCTACGCGGTGTCCCCCACCGCCAAGGGCGGCACCATCGTCGTGGATGAGGCCACCGGCGAGTTCGTTTACCTGCCGACCCGGAGCGCACGCGACGCGGCGGCAGCCGCGGACGCCGACGCCGACGATCTCGTCGACACCTTCGACATCACGGTCAACGACGGCCATGGGGGCATCACCAGTGTGACCGTCACAGTGGCCGTCTCGCCGCGGCCCAACACCGCTCCCGACAGCCTGGCGTTGGCGTTCAGCGGCTCCGACGAGGACTTGATCACCTACCTCCGAGCGAATCAGGCTGCCGCGCCTGCCAGTCCGTCTGGAGGCAGGAATGTGATCAGCGCGGGTGACCTGTTCCTCGGGGGAAATTTCATCGAAATCGGGTTGAGTCAGAAGGGGTCCTTCGGCACCTCGAGCAACAAGCCGGCCGGCTTCTTTGCGACGGCCGGATCCAACCGACTGGGTTTGAGCAACGACGTGGACGGCTTCGGCAATGGCGTGGATTCCCGCATCGACTTCTTCATGCCAGGGACGCCGGAGGAGCGCTGGTCCGTGGGATACAACGACACGCAATCAGGCGGGTTCTCGGCCTTGACCGGAGACGGAGGCACGGCCGGTGCGCTCACCGGTGTGTCACTGTCCGACGGTTCGACCGGTGATACGTTGTCGGGCACGTTCGTGGCCACCGTCGGCGGCGTCCTCCAGACGGTGCAGGTACACACCTTCAAGGTCAACGACAGCTTCTTCCAGACCGTTGTCACGCTCACCAACGTCAGCGATGCCACGCTGACCAATGTCGAGTACATGCGGTCCTTCGATCCGGACAACACCGTGTACCAGGGCGGCGACTTCGTGACCACCAATACGGTACGCGGACAGTTCACCACCGACGGCGTCGCCGCCGTCACCGCCACCAGCGCCGCGGGCGACAACTACGAGAATCTGACCGGGCAGCAGGCGACCATCCTGTACCTCTCGAACGATCCTGGCGCGCTGGTCTACACAGGCGGTTTCGCCAACTCTGACCCCTACGCGTTCGACTCCGTCGACCAGCCGACGGGGTTCAGCCAGAGCGGAGACCAGGCGATCGGCATCATCTTCAAGGCCGGTGACCTGGCTGCGGGCGAATCCGCAACGTTCACGTATTACACGGCCCTGTCCACCGACGAAAACGTCTCGGCGGTGGTGAGCCGGATCAACACCGCCTCTGTGACGGAGGGCTCGCCCGGTGCTGCGGTGGGTATGGTGACGGCCAACGATCCGGACCCGGACGAGATCCTGACCTTCACGGTGTCGGATGCCCGGTTCGAGGTGGTGCCGTCGGGAGGCACCAACATCCTGAAGCTGAGAGACGAGATCGCACTCGACTACGCAGCTGAACCGACGGTCACCCTGTCGATCACGGCCACCGATACGGTGGGGGCCAGCATTTCTCAGGTGTTCACGATCAACGTTCTGGAAGGCAACGTGGTCACGCTCTGACGCCGCCCCACGCAACCTACACCGCGACCAGGTCGTCGGCGTGCACGGCGGGTCGGCGCATCTCGACCGGCAGATCCGAGGTGGACCGGCCCAGCATGGTCGCCAGTTCACCGGCGTCGTAGGCGACCACACCGCGGGCCACCATGGTCGAATCGTGGGACCGCAGTTCGACCACGTCGCCACCGAAGAACCGGCCGGACACCGCCGTGATCCCGGCGGGTAGCAGCGAGCGGCGTTGTCGCACAACGGCGTTGACGGCACCGTCGTCGAGGGTCAAGGAGCCGGCCGCTTCGGCGGCGTAGCGGACCCAGAACCGCCGCGCCGACATGCGTTGCGGACGGGGTGCGAACACCGTGCCCACCGAGGCGTCGGAGAGCGCCGCGGCGGCGTCGGAGGCGGCGGCCAGCAGCACGGGCACTCCGGCGTCGGCGGCCAGCAACGCCGAGGACAGCTTCGAGACCATCCCGCCGGTGCCCAGGTGGCTGCCCTGACTCGCGGTGACCCCGGCCAGATCGGCGGGGCCGGCGACCTCGGGCACGAAGCGCGCATCCCCCTTGCGGGGATCGCTGTCGTAGAGACCGTCGATGTCGGACAGCAGCACCAGCGCGTCGGCGCCGACCAGATGGGCCACCAGCGCCGAGAGTCGGTCGTTGTCGCCGAACCGGATCTCGTTGGTCGCCACGGTGTCGTTCTCGTTGACGATCGCCACGGCATGCAGTGCCCGCAGCCGGTCCAACGTGCGCTGTGCGTTGGTGTGCTGGACGCGCATCGAGATGTCGTGGGCCGTCAGCAGGACCTGACCGACGGTGCGCTCATAGCGGCCGAACGCGGCGCTCCACGAGTTGACCAGCGCGACCTGACCGACGCTGGCGGCGGCCTGCTTGGTGGCCAGATCGGTGGGCCGACGAGTCAATCCGAGCGGTTCGATGCCGGCCGCGATGGCGCCGGAGGACACGATCACGACATCGGAGCCGGACTTCATCCGGGCTTCGATCGCGTCGGCGAGGCCTTCGAGGCGGCTGGCGTCGAACATCCCCGACGGCGTTGTCAGCGCCGTGGTTCCGATCTTGACGACGACCGAGCGCGCCGTCCGGATGGAGTCGCGATGCCGGCTCACTGCCGATCCTCGTCGGGGGTCTCCCGTCGCGCCTTGCGGGCCGCCTTGCGTTCGTCGGCGGAGACTCGCTCGGTCTGTTCGAGCCGGACGTCGGTGCCGCGCCCCGACATCGGGGTGTCCACGCCGGCAGGTGTCTGCGGTTCCCAGTCGAAGGTCATCTCGCCGATTGTCACGGCGCAGCCCGGTTTGGCGCCCAACTTGAGCAACTCGTCCTCGACGCCGAGCCGGGCCAGCCGGTCGCCCAGGTAGCCGACGGCCTCGTCGTTGTCGAAGTTGGTCTGTGCGACCCACCGCTGCGGCCGGACACCGCGCACGACGAATCCACCGGAGCCGTCCGGTTCCACCGTGAACCCGATTTCGTCGACGGCCACGGGACGGATCACCGGCCGGCGCGGAGCCACCTCCGGCTGGGCGGCCCGGTACGCGGCGACCATGTCCCACAACGCGAAGATCAACGGCCGCAGACCTTCTCGGGTGACCGTCGACACTTCATAGATGGGCCAGCCGAACTTCTCGGTGATGTCGTCGCGGACGAACTCGGCGAGCTCACGGGCCTCGGGGACGTCGATCTTGTTCAGCACCACCGCGCGGGGGCGCTCGGCGAGATCGCCGAGCATCGAATCGCCCTGCAGCGTGGGCGTATAGGCGGCGATCTCGGCTTCCAGCGCCTCGATGTCGGAGACCGGATCGCGTCCCGGCTCCAGCGTGGCGCAGTCCACGACGTGCACCAGCACCGCGCAGCGCTCGATGTGCCGCAGGAATTCCAGGCCCAGGCCGCGCCCCTCGGAGGCACCCGGTATCAAACCGGGCACGTCGGCGACGGTGAACGTCTGCTCGCCCGCCGAGACCACACCCAGGTTGGGCGCCAACGTGGTGAAGGGGTAGTCGGCGACCTTGGGCTTGGCCGCTGAGATCGTCGACACCAGCGAGGACTTGCCGGCCGACGGGAAACCCACCAGACCGACGTCGGCGACCGTCTTGAGCTCCAGGGTGAGGTCGCGAATCTCGCCCTTCTCGCCGAGGAGAGCGAAACCGGGGGCCTTGCGGGCACGCGAGGCCAACGCGGCGTTCCCGAGGCCGCCGCGACCGCCGCTGGCGGCTTCGAAGCGGGTCCCGGCACCCACCATATCGGCGAGAACGCGGCCGTCCTCGTCGAGGACGACGGTGCCGTCGGGGACCTTCACCTCCAGGTCCGCGCCGGCGGCGCCGTCCCGGTTGCTGCCCGCGCCCTGCTTGCCCGACGGCGCGACGACGTGCGGATGAAAATGGAAATCCAGCAGCGTGTGAACCTGCGGATCGACGACGAACACCACGCTTCCGCCGCGCCCGCCGTTACCGCCGTCAGGGCCGCCGAGGGGTTTGAACTTCTCGCGGTGCACCGAGGCGCAGCCGTTGCCGCCGTTGCCCGCCCGCGCGTGAATGACGACGCGGTCGACGAAGCGGGGCATGATCGTTCCTTTCCGACGAACGTGACGGTATGGCGAGTATCAGGTCAACCCTCGCGGCAACGTCACGTTCGCGGCGAGGAACCTCTAGGCGTCGGTACGCGCGGGGCGGACGACGTTGACGAACTTGCGGCCCCGCTTCATGCCGAACTCGACGGCGCCGGGCGCGGTGGCGAACAGCGTGTCGTCGCCGCCCCGGCCCACATTGACGCCGGGATGGAAGTGGGTGCCGCGCTGGCGGACGATGATCTCGCCGGCCTTGACGACCTGCCCGCCGAACCGCTTGACGCCGAGCCGCTGGGCGGCTGAATCGCGACCGTTGCGCGAGCTGGAAGCGCCCTTCTTGTGTGCCATTTCTGTCGCTCCCGTCGTTACTTGATACCGGTGACCTTGAGCACCGTCAGCTGCTGACGGTGGCCCTGGCGCTTGTGATAGCCGGTCTTGTTCTTGAACTTGTGAATGCGGATCTTGGGGCCCTTGGTGTGCTCGAGCACCTCGCCGGTGACCGCAACCTTCTCCAGCGACTTCGCATCGGTGGTGACGTTCGCGCCGTCCACGACCAGGGCGACCGGCAGCGACACGGTTCCGCCCGGCTCGACGTCGAGCTTCTCCACCTTGACGATGTCGCCGGCCGCGACCTTGTACTGCTTGCCACCGGTCTTGACGATCGCGTACGTGGCTTTATCGGCTGCCATCGGTAGGTCTTCCTCTGTCTCGCGTGCGGGCGCGCATCACCGGGTGGGGTGCGCGCGGGTTCGGGTGGGATCTCGTCCCTGTCTTCGGCCCGCCGTCGGCTCGGCCTGCAGACAACTGGTCAAGGGTACGTGACCAGCGGGGAGAGGGTCAAACCGCTCAGTCGGCCGAAGGCGGTCCGGCGGGCCGTGCCGCGGCGCGCCTGCGTGGCCGCCTCCCCGGCGCGGTCCCCGTGACCGGCTCGTCATCGCTCCGGTCCTCGGTGGATCCGTCGATCACGTCGAGGTCGTCTTCCAGGTCGTCCTCGTCCTCGTCGTCGTCGGAATCGAGATCGAGCTCGTCGGTCTCGTCGTCAGAGTCGTCCTCGCTGTCGTCATCCGAGTCGTCCGAGTCGTCCGTGTCGTCCGTGTCGTCCGTGTCGTCCGTGTCGTCATCGCTGTCGTCATCGCTGTCGTCATCGCTGTCGTCGTAGTCGTCGAGATCCTCGTCCGACGTGCCCGAGACGGCCCGCCGGATGGTGTCGGGTTCGAGTTCGGCGACTTCTTCGGCGTCACCGGTGTCGATGGACGTGCCGCCCTCGTCGTCCTCGTCGTCGTGCTTGCCATTGGCCGCAGCCATCGCCTTGAACATCGGGTGTTCGCCCGGGCTGTGCGCCGGCACCTTGGCCACCTGCACCTCCTGCTCGCGGGCGCCACGCTTGCCACGCTTGCTGCGACGACCGCCGCCCGACTCGGACTTGCGTCCCGAACCCGACGAGGCGGAGTCGACCGGATCGCCGTGCAGGACGATCCCCCGGCCTCCGCAGTGCGTGCACGTCGAAGAGAAGGCCTCGATCAGGCCCGTGCCGAGCTTCTTGCGGGTCAGCTGCACCAGGCCCAGCGACGTCACTTCCGACACCTGGTGACGGGTGCGGTCGCGAGCCAGCGCCTCGGTCAGCCGCCGCAACACCAGGTCGCGGTTGGACTCCAGCACCATGTCGATGAAGTCGATGACGATGATGCCGCCGATGTCGCGCAACCGCAGCTGCCGCACGATCTCCTCGGCGGCCTCGAGGTTGTTGCGAGTGACGGTCTGCTCGAGGTTGCCGCCGGAACCGGTGAACTTGCCGGTGTTGACGTCGACCACCGTCATGGCCTCGGTGCGGTCGATGACCAGCGAGCCGCCGGAGGGCAACCACACCTTGCGGTCCATCGCCTTGGTGAGTTGCTCGTCGATGCGGTGCACCGCGAACACGTCGGGCGCGTTGTTCGCATCGGACGGCGGCTCGTACTTGGACATCCGCGGCAACAGTTCGGGCGCGACGGACGTCACGTAGTCGTTGATGGTCTTCCACGCGTCCTCACCGGAGACCACCAAGCCGGTGAAGTCCTCGTTGAACAGGTCGCGGATCACCTTGACCAGGACGTCGGGCTCTTCGTAGAGCGCCACCGCGGCGCCGGCCTTCTTCTTGGTGATTTCGGCAGCCTTGGACTCGATCTCGGTCCAGCGCTTCTGCAACCGCTCCACGTCGGAGCGGATGTCTTCTTCCTTGACGCCCTCGGAGGCGGTGCGGATGATCACCCCGGCATCGGCGGGGACGACCTCGCGCAAGATCTCCTTGAGGCGCTGACGCTCGGTGTCGGGCAGCTTGCGGCTGATGCCGGTCGACGACGCGCCGGGCACGTAAACCAGGTAGCGGCCGGCCAGCGACACCTGGGTCGTCAGGCGAGCGCCCTTGTGACCGACGGGGTCCTTGCTCACCTGCACGACCACGTAGTCGCCCGGCTTGAGGGCCTGCTCGATCTTGCGGTTGGCACCTCCCAGACCGGCGGCCTCCCAGTTGACCTCGCCGGCGTAGAGCACCCCGTTGCGGCCACGGCCGATGTCGACGAACGCCGCCTCCATGGACGGCAGCACGTTCTGCACGATGCCCAGGTAGATGTTGCCCACCAGCGACGCCGACGCGGCCGACGTGACGAAGTGCTCGACCACCACGCCGTCCTCGAGCACCGCGATCTGGGTGTAGCGAGCGCCCTCGTGCGGCGGCTCGGTCCGCACCTTGTCGCGGATCACCATCCTGCGTTCGACGGCTTCGCGCCGAGCCAGGAATTCGGCCTCACTCAGGATCGGCGGACGCCGACGGCCGGCGTCGCGTCCGTCGCGGCGGCGCTGCCGTTTGGCTTCCAGCCGGGTGGAGCCGCTGATGCCCTGGATTTCCGAGTCGCCCCCGGAGGACTTGCCGCCCCCGCCCTCGCCCTTGCCCGACTGACGCGGCTCACGCTCATGGACGACCGTGTTGGGCGGGTCGTCGGGAGACGTACCGCTGTCGTCGTCGTTGCCGGAGCCGGACTTGCGTCGCCTGCGGCGCCGCCGGCGGCGGTTACCGCCCTCGCTCGACGACGAGTCGTCGTCATCGGAGTCGTCATCCGAGTCCCCGGAGTCGTCTGAGTCGCGGTCCGACTCCGCTGTGTCGTCGGCGCCGTCGGCCTCGCCATCGGGCGTGTCGTCGCCGTTCTGTTCCCCCCGGCCCCGGCCCCGGCCCCGGCGGCCCCGCCGGCGGCGTTTACCTGAGGGACGTTCGGACTGCCCGTCGTCGGAATCGGTGTCCTCAGCGTCGCTGTCCTCGCCGGCGTCGGCGACGTCGTCCTCGTCGTCGGTGTTCGCGCGGCGCTGCTGGTAGCGGACCGGTTGGGGCGCGACGAACAGCGGCAGATAGTCGGCGGCCGCCGCGGTCTGCGGCCCCGGCGTCTCCAAGATCAGCCGTGACTCGGGTTCCTCTTCGGCGGTCTCGGCCGCGGGCGTCTGTGCGGCGGCGGACTCGACGAGATCCGCCGGCGGCTCGGCCGCGCTGTCCACAGGCGGCTCGGGCGGGCTGTCCACGGACGGCTCGGCCGCAGCATCACCAGCGACTGCTTCGCTGGACTCCGCCTCGGCCAGCGCCTGGCGGACCCGGTCGGCTTCCTCGCGGCCCACGGTCGAATGCGCGCTGCGGGCGCGGCCGTCGAGTTCCACCAGCGCGTCGATGATCCGCCGGCTGGTCGTCCCGAGGACTCTTGCCAGCGAATGGACCCTCAGACGTTCGGGAGGAGGCGCCTCGGTCGCGTTCCCGGCGGAGTCGGCAGCAGGCTGCGTCTCTTCCGGGAGGTCGTGGGCTGGGGCGTGAAAATTGTCATTGTCGGCCACGTATTCTCCTCAAGCCCCCGGGCGCGTCGTTTGCTGACGCGGCCACGCGAGGGCTTCCGATTTGTGTCCGGGGCCCTGCTTGCTCGGTACTCCCGCACTTGTACTGGTCTTGCTCCGGGCGCTCCCGAAAGAGTCATCCCGGTGCCGGTCTGAATGATGGCTGGACGGTCTGCGCCACACCGCGGTAGCGGTGGTCGCGCGCGTCTAAGTCTTCATTCGGATGATCGACCCGGGGTTGTCAGGTCGGTCACCCGTCGCCAGTATCCCACATCGAACGGAGCGAACCGACAAGGCGGCCGACGCCGGTGCGGCGCGGAGCTACCGCCCGGGGAACCAGAGCTCGATTTCGCGGACGGCCGAGTCCGGCGAATCGGAGCCGTGCACCAGGTTGAACTGGGTTTCCAGTCCGAGGTCGCCGCGGATCGTGCCGGGCGTGGCCTTCTCCACCGGGTCGGTGCCCCCGGCGAGCTGACGGAACGCCGCCACGGCGCGCGGGCCCTCCAGAATCGCGGCCACCACGGGTCCTGAGGTGATGAACTCCAGCAGCGAGGGGAAGAACGGCTTGCCCTCGTGTTCGGCGTAGTGCGCGCGTGCCAGCTCATCGCTGACATCCTTGAGTTCCAGGGCCGCGATGGTGAGGCCCTTGCCTTCGATGCGGCGAAGGATCTCGCCGATGAGGTGGCGCTGGACGCCGTCGGGCTTGATCAAAACAAGGGTGCGCTCGGTCACGGCCGACAGCCTAATCGGTCGGGGGCTGCTGGCCGGGCAGCAGGCCGCGCTTCTGCCGGCGTAGCACCTCGGCCCGCAGGTAGGCGATGAGCAGCCACACCACGGTGAACAGCAGCCCCATGAAACCCACCCCGGGGTAGACGACCCAGCCCGCGATCAGCAACACCTGTACCGCGAGATTGGCCCAGATCGCCCACGGACGCTTCTGCACCCCGGCCATGAGCACCAGCAGCACCGCGACCCCGACGAGGTAACCGGTCGAGGCAGGGTTGAGCCCCCCGCCGACCGCCCCGACGACCGGGAGGGCGAGCAGCACGACGATGGCTTCCAGAATCAGCGTGCCGGCCATCACACCGCGAAAGCTCTTCCACGGGTCCGGCCCCTGCGTCGGCTCGGTCATGCCGGGTCCTTCCCGAACAGCGAGCGCGCGGCTCCCGCGGTGACCACCGATCCGGTGATGACGATGCCCGCCCCACTCATCCCCCCGGCACCCTCGGTGTCCGTCGCGGATTCCTCGACCAGCGCGGTGGCGCTCTCGATCGCATCCGCCAAGGTCGCGGCCGCAACCACCCGCTCCGGTCCGAAACGTTCCTCGGCCTTGACCATCAGCCCCTCCACGTCGAGGGCACGCGGCGACCCGTTGTGGGTCACGACGATGTGGTCGAGTACCGGTTCGAGCGCGGCCAGGATGCCGTCGACGTCCTTGTCGGCCATCACCGAGACCACCCCGACCAGGAAACGGAAGTCGAACTCCTCGCCGAGCGCGGTCGCCAACGCGGTGGCACCCGCGGGATTGTGCGCGGCGTCCAGGAACACCGTCGGTGCACTGCGCATCCGCTCGAGTCGACCGGGTGCGGTGACCGAGGCGAATCCGGCCCTGACGGCGTCGACGTCGAGTTGGCGCTGCGCACCGGCGCCGAAGAACGCCTCCACCGCGGCCAGCGCGACCGCGGCGTTGTGGGCCTGGTGTTCGCCGTGCAACGGCAGGAAGACCTCCGAGTACACCCCGCCGAGCCCCTGCAGTTCGAGTAGTTGGCCGCCGATGGCGGTCTGTCGACTCAGCACCGCGAACTCCGAGTCCTCGCGGGCCACCGCCGCGTCGGCGCGCACCGTCTGCGCCAGCAGGGCCTCCATCGCCTCGGGCGTCTGCCTGGCCAGAACCGCGACCGTGTCGGTCGGGACGAGGTCTTCGGGTTGTTTGGTGATGATGCCGGCCTTCTCGGCCGCGATCTCGCCGATGGTGTCACCCAGGTAGTCGGCATGATCCAGGCCGATCGGCGTGATGACCGCGACGGGGGCATTGACGACGTTGGTCGCGTCCCACCGCCCACCGAGGCCCACCTCGACGACCGCGACGTCGACCGGGGCGTCGGCGAAGGCCGCGAACGCCATCGCGGTGACGACTTCGAACTTGCTCATCGGCGGCCCACCGGCCTCCTCGGACTGCTGGTCGACGAGCTGGACGAACGGCTCGATCTCGCGGTAGGTGGCGACGTAGGTCGCCGGGGTGACCGGCTTGCCGTCGATGGCGATGCGTTCCACCGCGGACTGCAGATGCGGGCTGGTGGTGCGGCCGGTGCGTCGATGGAGCGCGGTGAGCAGCGCGTCGATCATCCGGGCCACCGACGTCTTGCCGTTCGTGCCGCCGACGTGGATGCACGGGTAACCACGCTGCGGGGAGCCCAGGATCTCCATCAGCGCCGAGATGCGTGCGGTGCTGGGCTCGATCTTGGTTTCCGGCCAGCGCTGATCGAGCAGGTGCTCGACCTGCAGCAGTGCGGCGATCTCGTCCGGCGTCGGCTCGGGTGCGCTCATGGGGTGGGCAGCGCATCCAGTCGGGCCGTGATGCGCTCGACCTCTTCCTCGGCCAGCTGTTGACGGGCCCGGATCTTGTCGACGACTTCCGTGGGCGCCTTGGCCAGGAAACCTTCGTTCGACAACTTGCCCGTGGTGCCGGCCAGTTCCTTGCGGGCCGCGGCGAGGTCCTTCTCGAGGCGGCGCCGTTCGGCAGCGACGTCCACGGTGCCCGACGTGTCGACCTCGACGACGACCGTGGCCCCGGACAACCGCACCTCGACCGAGGCCGACGGCGCGAAGTCGTCCCCGGGCGGCGTCAACCACGCCAGCGCGGTGACCGCCGGCACGTGGGCGTCCAAGCCGGCCGCAGAGACGTCCGACAACCGGGCGGGCACTTTCTGCCGGTCGCCCAACCCCTGATCGCTGCGGAATCGGCGGACCTCGGTGATCAGCTTCTGCATGTCGGCGACACGTCGGGCTGAGCCCTGGTCGACGGTGAAGCCGCTGGGGGCCGGCCAGTCGGCGACCACCAGAGATTCCGCCGCTGCCGTGGCCTCACCCGCCTGCGCGGTCAGCGTCGTCCACAGCACCTCGGTCACGAAGGGCATGACTGGGTGCAGCAGTTTCAGCAGCGTGTCCAGCACGCTGGCCAGTACCGCGGTGGTGTGTGAGATACCCTCCCCGAGTTGCACTTTGGACAGCTCGACGTACCAGTCGCAGAACTCGTCCCAGGCGAAGTGATACAACGCCTCACAGGCCCGGCTGAACTCGTAAGCGTCGAACGCCGAATCCACCTCGGCGCGAACTTCTTCCATGCGGCCCAGGATCCAGCGGTCGGCGTCGGTCAGTTCGTCGGCCGGCGGCAGGGGCGCCGGGGCGGCGCCGTTCATCAGGGCGAACCTGGTGGCGTTGAACAGTTTCGTGGCGAAGTTGCGCGACGCGCGGGCGTGGTCTTCACCGATGGCCAGGTCGCCGCCGGGGCTGGCGCCGCGAGCCAGCGTGAAGCGCAGCGCGTCGGCACCGAACATCTCCACCCAGTCGAGCGGGTCGATGCCGTTGCCGCGCGACTTACTCATCTTGCGGCCGTGCTCGTCGCGAATCAGCCCGTGCAGGAACACGTTTTCGAACGGCACCTGCGGCGCTCTGCTGCCGTCGGCGGTGATGGCCGGGTCGTCGGCGACGAACGTGCCGAACATCATCATCCGCGCCACCCAGAAGAACAGGATGTCGTAGCCCGTGACCAGAACGGTCGTCGGATAGAACTTGGCGAGCTCAGGGGTTCGGTCCGGCCAGCCCATCGTGGAGAACGGCCACAGCGCCGAGCTGAACCAGGTGTCGAGGACGTCGGGATCCTGTTCCCAGCCTTCCGGCGGCGTCTCGTCCGGTCCGACGCAGACGGTTTCCCCGTCCGGACCGTGCCAGATGGGAATTCGGTGGCCCCACCACAACTGACGGGAGATGCACCAGTCGTGCATGTTGTCCACCCAGGCGAACCAGCGCGGCTCCAGGCTGGCCGGATGGATCACGGTGTCACCGTTGCGGACCGCGTCACCGGCGGCCTTGGCCAGCGACTCGACCCGGACCCACCACTGCAGGCTCAACCGCGGCTCGATCGGCTCGCCGCTACGCTCGGAGTGGCCGACACTGTGCAGGTACGGGCGCTTCTCCTCGACGATGCGACCCTGCTCGGCCAGCGCTTCCCGGACCGCGACCCGGGCCTCGAAGCGGTCCATGCCGTCGAACCGCGTTCCGGTGTCGGCGATCCGTCCCTTGGTGTCGAGCATCGACGGCATCGGCAGCTGGTGCCGCAACCCGATCTCGAAGTCGTTCGGGTCGTGAGCCGGGGTGACTTTGACTGCGCCGGTGCCGAATTCGGGGTCGACGTGCTCGTCGGCGACAACAATGATCTGACGATCCAGGAACGGGTGCGGCAGAGTCTGTCCGACCAGGTGGCGGTAGCGGGCGTCGTCGGGGTGTACCGCGATCGCGGTGTCACCGAGCATCGTCTCGAGGCGTGTGGTGGCCACCACCAGGTGTGGTTCGTCGTCGCTCATCGAGCCGTAGCGGAACGACACCAGCTCGCCTTCGACGTCCTCGTACTTCACCTCGAGGTCGGAGATGGCGGTCTGCAGCACCGGCGACCAGTTCACCAGCCGCTCGGCCTGATAGATCAGCCCCGCGTCGTAGAGCCGCTTGAAGATGGTGCGCACCGCTCGCGACAACCCGTCGTCCATCGTGAAGCGGTCGCGGCTCCAGTCCACACCGTCGCCGAGGCGGCGCATCTGCCCGCCGATCGTGCCGCCGGACTCACGCTTCCAGTCCCAGACCTTCTCCACGAACAGCTCGCGGCCGAAGTCCTCTTTGGTCTTGCCGTCGGCGGCAAGCTGCTTCTCCACGACGCTCTGGGTGGCGATGCCGGCGTGATCCATGCCGGGCAGCCACAGCACCTCGTAGCCCTGCATCCGTTTGCGCCGGGTCAGAGCGTCCATCAGGGTGTGGTCCAGGGCATGGCCCATGTGCAGGCTGCCGGTGACGTTGGGCGGCGGCAGCACGATCGAGTAGGCCGGCTTACCGCTGGCGGGATCAGCGGTGAAGTAACCGGCTCGGACCCAACCCTCGTACAGGTCGCTTTCCACCGCCCCGGGGTCCCACGATTTGGGCAGGGCATCGAGGCCGGCGCTGTGGGCGTCTCGGTGGGCGATCGGCTGGGAGGTCACCGAGCCATTCTAGGAAGCGGCCGGGAGGTGGTTCCTCCCCCGCCCGAAACCCGCCCGATTTCTTCCCGCCCGACAGCCCGCCCTATTTCTTCCCGCCCAAGAGCCCACCCAGGACGTCGGCGAGGCCACCACCCTTCTCACCGCCGAGAACCGACCCGAGGATGCTGCCCAGCGGATTGTCGCCACCCCCTCTGGAACCGCCGCCGAGGATGCCGCCGAGCAGGTCACCGAGACCGCCCCCGCCCTGATCCCCCTGCGGTGGTGCCGCCGATCCGCCGGAGAGCTTCTTGCCGATGTAGGCCAGCACGATCGGCGCCAGGATCGGCAACAGCTTGTCGATCAGCTCGCTGTTGCCCGCACCACCGCCGCCCAACGCGGACGCGACCTGCGAGGTGTCGTTGCCGCCGAAGATCTTCGCGACCACCTTCGAGCCGTCGGTCTGGTCGACCTGGTCGACGCTGACGCCGCCGTCGAGCAGCCCGCTGGCCGCGTGGCTGTGGGCGGCGGACGCGATGCGATCGGCGGTGTCGGGGTCACCGGCGTTGTGCTGCAGGCCGCCGACGAGAACCGGCAGCAGTGTCTTGACGGCACTGCGGACCTCGTTTTCGTCGGCGCCCAACCGTTGCGCGATCTGCTGGGTGGGGATCTCGCTGTAGAGATCGTCGAGGCTGGTCATGGGGTGAATCTAGCCCCGGTCGACCGTTCCCGGATCGGTTCGGCTCAACCGAGTCGAGACACCTCGAGCGACACCCCGGCAGCGGGAAAACGTGCCATCAATGCGTCGCCCATCGCGGCCGCGGGAGTCAACACGCCCCGCAGGTCCGAGAGCTTGTCGCGGTCCAGCGCCAAGGCCAGCCCGCTCTCGCCGAGCAGCACCGAGGTGGCCTTGTAGCCCGGGTCGCCCTGCTGGGACATGCGGGCCAGGTAGCGGGCGTTGGTCGTCGTCGTGGTGTAGGTCTCGACGGTGTAGTGGCCCTTCTCCCGGGTCTGCTCGCTGGGTCCCGACCCGACCTTGGGCAGGATCCGCTCCAGGAACCCGCGTGGCACGCGGTTGAGGAAGCGGGAGCCGAGTCCCATGGTGGCCATGTTGCCGCCGGTGGCCATCGCCGCGGCGACCGGTGCCACCGGGGACCGTCCCACGCTCATGTGCTCGGCGTAGGTGAATCGGCGACCGTACGGGTAGCCCAGCAGTGCGTTGCTGCGACGGACGACACGGGTGTTCGGGATCGCCATCGCGAACGCCCCGACCCAGTAGCCGTCGAGTTCGGGGGCGATGTCGCGGCCACGCCGCCAGCGCGCGTCTGGCTGCGGGCCGAGCTGCGGTTCGGCGGCAGGATCGGGGCTCAGCGTGTAGGGATCGTTGAGCAGGCGTCGGGCCTCAGGGTCCGCGGAGGCCTCGCGGGCCAGCTCGACCATCGACGCCACGGTGCCACCGGACACGCCGCCGGCGAAGCTGCGTGCCACGTAGTTGGTGTCGACGAGTTCGCCGGTGCCGTCCCGTTCGGCCTGCCGGTACAGCGCGAACACGGTCAGATCCGAGGGAATGGAATCGAACCCGCACGCGTGCACGATCCGTGCGCCGGTGTCGACGGCCTGCTTGTGGTAGAGGTCGATGGCCTGGCGCACGAACAACGTCTCACCGGTCAGGTCGGCGTAGTCGGTCCCGGCGGCCGCACACGCGGCCACCAACGGCATCCCGTAGCGCAGATAGGGCCCTACGGTGGTGATGACCACGCGGGTGCTCGCCGCCATCGCGGCCAGCGTGGACGGTTGTTCGGCGTCGGCGGAGATCAGGTCCCAGGACTGCGCCGTCTCCCCCAGCGACTCCCGAACCGCCAGCAGCTTGTCGGGGGATCGGCCGGCGAGCGCGATGCGGGCGTCGCCGCCGGCCTTGGCCAGGTACTGCGCGGTGAGCTTGCCGACGAATCCGGTGGCGCCGTAGATGACGATGTCGTGGTCGCGGGTGTTGTCCGACTCCGGTGCGCTCATGACTGCCGACGCTACCCGAGCGTGTCGGGCGGTTCGACGTCCCGGCCGAGCAGGTGGCGGTCCAGGAATCCGTGCACCACCTGGTACCAGATCTTGGTGTGCTGCGGGTTGAGGACCCAGTGGTTCTCCGAGGGGAAGTAGAGAAAGCGGTGCGCGGTGGCGCCCGCGTCGGGTCCGGCGTCGGTGGCCGGCAACGCCGAACTGCTCAGCAGCTCGTACCAGAGTCGCAGCGCTTCACCGATGGGCACCCGGTAGTCCTTGTCGCCGTGGATGACGAGCATCGGGGTGCGGATCTCGGTGACGAACCGGTGTGGGGAGTTCGCTGCAGCCATCTCCGGTGTCATCTCGCGAGCCCACCAGTAGGCGCCGTCGGTGGTTCCGCCGAACTGGTCGAGTGCCCATAGGCTGGCATGGGTGACGATCGCAGCGAACCGGTCGGTGTGGCCGGCGATCCAGTTGGCCATGTAACCGCCGAACGATCCCCCCATCGCCGCGGCGCGGCTGCCGTCCACGCCTGGATGGTCGGCGGCAGCGTCGGTGGCCGCCATGAGGTCGGTGTACGGTGCGAATCCCCATGCCCCCCAGCCACGCTGGATGAAGTCCTGCCCGTAGCCGGTGGACAGGGCCGGGTCGGGCAGCAGCACCGCGTAGCCGGCGGCGACCATCAACCACGGATTCCATCGCCAGTGCCAGGCGTTCCAACTGGCCAACGGGCCGCCGTGGATCCACAGCAACAGCGGCGCCGGCTCGACGGGGTCGGGCTGGGCGGACTGGGGCTGCGCGGAGTGGGGCAGGACAAGCCAGGACCGCACCGGCTGACCGTCCTCAGCGGTGGCGACGACTTCGCTCAGCGTCCCCGGCAGCTCAGGCAGGTCCACCAACGGCAGCACAGCCACTGACCCGTCGGCGTCGATACGGACCGGGTGCGGCGGTGCCGCATAGGAACTGCGCAACGCGAACAGCTCACCGCCGGGAGCGGCGTGCACGTCGGTGTAGGTGAAGTCGTCGGCCACGACCGGGCGGACCGTGCCCGACACCGGGTCCACAGCGAAGATCGGACCGCGTCCGTTGTCATCGGCGGTGACGATCAGCGAAGTGGCGTCGGTAGTCCAGGTCACCGAGGTGGGCCAGCGGTCCCACGAGCTGGTCAGCTCAGCGGGCCGCTCGCCGAATGGCAACACGCACAGCGTGATCCGGGGTGCGCGGTGCGGGGTGGACAGCGTCTCACGGGTGAACGCGACCGACCGGCCGTCGGACGCGATCGCGGGGAGGCCCAGGTCGGCGTCGGGGTCATCGACCAGCACCGTCCGTTCACCGGTGGCCACGTCGATGCGCACCAGCACGCTGCGAGTGGCCGCTCGGGGCGCCGGCAGCTGCCAGGTCGTGACGATGAAGGAGCCGTCGGGGCTGAGGTCGGCGTGGGCGTCGCGGAGTCCCGATGCTGGCTGCGGCGTCAGGTCGCGGCGTGTTCCCGCAGCGGAGACGTCGAAGAGGTGGGGCAGTTCGGGGCCGAGGTCGTGGTCCCAGTGCCGGACGGGGTAGCCGGTGTGCAACACCGCGGAGATGGAGTTGTCCGTACGGGCCGCGCGCAGTCGGCGATCGTCGTCGACGTCGCTGGCCGACGGCATCATCGACGACGACACCACGGTGACGGCCGCGGCGCTGGCCGCGAGTACCCCGTCGACTCCCCCGGGCATGGTGACGACCTCGACCGCCTCGCCGCCGGCTGCGGGCAGCCGCCACAACGCCTTGCCTGCCGGCTTGTCGTCGTCGGCGCCGGGACGGGCGGCCAGGAACAGCAGGTCACCGTCGTGGGTGAACTCGGGCGCGGACTCCCCCTTGACGCCGTGGGTGATTCGACGGGCCGGACGTCGGGCCGCGGGGTCGAGCTCGTACAACGCACTGACGAATTCGGTGCGCTTGTCGTTGAGCCGGGCCACCGTGGCGACGATGCGCGATCCGTCGGGTGACACGGCGAGACCGGAAACCCTGGGTAGGGCCAGAAATTCGTCCAGGTCGTGAAACGGGGTGCGGCGGTCGGCCTCGGGTGTCATGCGGATTTCGTAACACACTGCCCAACACGACTTCACGCGGAATTAACGCGCCTTGACAGGTGGGACACATTCGCACAGTTAGCGTCAAGGCTCGTACACCGTCAGTACCTCGGGGACACTGCGATTAAACGCAGTGTCGTCTTTTCCCACCCCGCTCAAACCATGCAACCCGACCGGTCGGAGGTCCCCCTTGACACCCGAAGTCGAGGACGCCCTGGCGTCCATGACCGCTGTGAACAACGAGTTCTTCTACTGGATGTCCATCGCGCTGATGATGCTCATCCACGCCGGCTTCCTGGCCTACGAGATCGGCGCGTCGCGGTCGAAGAACGTGCTCGCCACCGCGATGAAGAACCTGCTGGCATTCGCCACGATCGTGGCGTCGTTCTTCTTCGTCGGCTGGTTCCTCTACAACGCGATGCCGTCCGGCTTCCTGGAGTTCAGCGACGCCGCCAAGGCCGCGCTGCCGTGGAGCGAGAACATGGGCCCGAACACCGCCGACCCGGCCAGCGGCATCTTCTGGGGCGCGTTCGCGCTGTTCGCGGCCACCACCGGCTCCATCATGTCCGGCGCTGTGCTGGAGCGGATCCGCACCAGCGGCTTCTTGATCCTCACCGTGTTCGTGGGTTCGGTCGTGTGGATCATCGGCGCGGCATGGGGTTGGCACGGGGCCGGCTGGATGCTGACCAAACTCGGGTTCCACGATGTGGGGGCCGCCGGATGTGTGCACATGATCGCCGGTTTCGCGGCCCTGGGCATCCTGATCAACCTCGGGCCGCGCATCGGCCGGTTCCTGCCCGACGGCACGCCCGTGACGATCCGGCCGCACAACCTGCCGCTGACGCTGCTCGGCCTGTTCCTGATCTTCACCGGGTTCTTCGGCTTCCTGATGGGTTGTGTGATCTACGGCCCCACCGGCTACGCGACCATCTACGGAAGCCCGACGACCCTGTCGGCCTTCGCTTTCAACACCCTGATGGGCCTGGTCGGCGGCATCATCGGCGCCTACGTGATGTCGCGTGGTGAGCCGTTCTGGACAATCTCCGGCGGGCTGGCCGGCGTCATCGCGGTGGCGGCTGGCCTCGACCTGTACCACCCCGCGCTGACGTTCGTCATCGCGCTGGTCGGCGGCGGTCTGGTGCCCTACATCGGCAAGCTGCTGGACAAGATGAAGATCGACGACGTGGTGGGGGCGGTCGCCGTGCACGGCGGGATGGGGCTCTACTCGCTGATCATGGCGGGCGTTTTCCTGGCCGGTTATCCCAACACCGACGGGAATCCGTCGATCTCGTTCTGGGGCCAACTGGTCGGTGCGCTCACCTTCGCGGCGTTGGGCTTCATTCCCACCTACCTGTTGTCGCTGCTGCTGAAATCCGCCGGGCTGCTGCGCATTCCCCCGGAGGTCGAAGAGCAGGGCCTGGATCTGACCGAGATCCCCGCGACCCCGTACCCCGAGGGCATCCCGGTGACCGCCATGCGGTCCACCAGCGGCACCGCGGTGCTGTCCGTCGGCGAGGAGGTGAAATAAATGTTCAGCCCGATCACCAGCTACGACGAGCCGGGTGTGGTGTTCACGTTCGGTGCCAACAGCATCGGCACCTGGTTCGTCTTCATCCTCGCGATGGCTTTGTTCGTGGCCTTCTTCGTGCGGATGATCCAGCACGAGAACCACGCCTACAAGGCCATCATCGACCACACCCCGGTCGAGAAGGGTCCCGCTGCCGAGGGTGAGCCACCGGTCTACTGAGACTCGGCGACCGACATGAGATCGCCCGGATCCGAGAGGATCCGGGCGATTTCGTCGTCACAGGCCGGTGGCGTCAGCCTGCCTGACGAAGCCAGTCCACGGCTCGGTCGCGGTAGCCGATGATGCCCTTGTAGTCGGCCATGTCGTCGGGGAGTTCGGCGAGCACGGCTGCCGCGCGCGTGCGCCATGCGTCGACCGTGGCCAGATCGGCCAGCGGCAACATGTAGGTGCGGATCAGAAAGCAGATCGCGCCCGACTCGGCAAGCCTGATGAGGTGCTGGACCTCGACGCGCAGATGCACCAGCCGCCCGAACTCCGCGTCATCGACGGTCAGGATCATCGGCCGGTCGGGCCCCCACTCGTGGTAGATGTCGGTCGAGACATCCAGGCGGCGGCCGATGGTCAGGGTCCAGTTGGTCCGCCGGTAGGTTTCGCCGGGCTGCAACCGCATCAGAAATTCGCGGGCCCGGGTGATGACGCCGGTTTCCCGCAGCCGCGGCACCGGGCCGTGGATCTCCAGAAAGGTCATCCCCACGTCGAATCCGAACGACCAGTCTGCGGCAAAGGTGACCACCCCGGCATCGCCGAACAGATCACCGTCGCGCTGATCGAGCAGCACGATGTCGTCCTGCACCTGGCCCGCGATGTAGGCCAGCGGTTCGGCGGGCAGGGTCGTCTCGTCGCCGAGCACGAAGTCCTGGGCGATGCCCAGTCGCTCGTTGCGCCATCGCCAGCCGGCACCGTGGCGCTGCAGCGACATCGTCTGCGGGTAGGCCGAGGCGAGCTCGCGCATCAGCGTCAACATCGTGTCCCAGCACGCCGGCCGCATGTGTGGCAATACCGCATAGCGGGTGGGGTCGGCGGCGAGGATCGTGGCCCGCTCGGCCAGCTCGCACTCGTATTCGGTGTCCATGTCGACCACCCGCTCCCCCCACCGCCCGACCGGGGTGTGCACCGTGGAGCCGGCCGGCTCCACGTTGGTGCTGTATCGGTAGCTGTCGAGCGCGAAGGGGAACGGGAACGTCTCGATCAGGTCGGGGGCCGAGATCACAGGTTCAACTCCAATGTGTCGGTGCCGGCGCGTGACACGCAGGCCATCAATGAGTCACCGGCCTGTTTGTCGCTGTCGCTGAGGAACAGGTCGCGGTGGGTCGGCGTGCCACCCGTCACCGGCAGCCGGCACTCACCGCACACGCCGCGCCGGCACAGGTTCGGGACGGTGTAGCCGCGGCTCTCGAGTGCCTCCAGCAGCGAAACCCCTGACTCGACGGTGAACTCGTCGCCGGTGGACCCGATGCGCACGTCGAACGGTTCGCCGGGATCGAGCGCGGCACCGAAGTGCTCCACGTGTATCCGGCTGGGCGGCCAGCCGAATTCGGCGGCCAACCGGCTTACCGAATCGATGAAGGCCGTCGGCCCGCACACGTAGAGGTGGGTGCCGAACGGCTGGTCGGCCAGCGCCATCGTCAGCTCGGCACTGAACTCGCCGCGGCGGGTGTGGACCGAGGCGGACGGGGCCAACTCGCGGATCTCGTCGACGTAGACGTCGCGGCCCGGGCGGTGGATGTAGAGCAGCGCCGTGTCACGGCCCCACAGCCGGGCACTGCGCAGGTGCGACACCATCGGCGTGATGCCGATTCCCGCGGCCACGAGCAGGTGCCGGCGGGCGCGCAGAACCGGGGCGAACGCGCTGCGCGGCGGCCGGGTGACCACGGTGTCGCCGAGGGCCAGTTCGTCGTGGATCCAGCGCGACCCGCCGGATCCGTCCGGGCACCGGAGCACCGAGATCGTGTAGGCGGGCGGCGCGACGCCGTCACCGGTCAGCGAGTAGGCGTTGGCGGTTCGTGCGCCGTTGCCGCACTCCACGACGATGTGGCTGCCGGGGGTGAACGACGGAAGCGGCGCCCCGTCCGGATCGGTGAGGGTCAGGGTGCGCACGTCGGTGACGGAGTCGTCGGTGTCGGTGACGACCAGTTTGAGGGTGCTCGTGTGCGCGGTCACGACGCACTCTGCTCTTCGGCGTCGACCATGTAGCCCAGGTGTGCACCCTGCCTGCGGGACACGTGGTAGTACACCAGCAGGTTGCGGCCGCAGCCGCTGCACGGCAGCACCTCGGACAGTTCCACAGCCGCGGTGGTGACGGTACGACAGTGCACGCAGTGCACAGCGCGCTCTCGTACATCGGTGGAGGCGACGGTGATCTCGTCGTCGGCGACGCCGAGGGCGACGGCCGCGGCCCGCAGCCGCAGGCAGGCGTCCGCGGGTCCGGCCATCATCAACCGCCACCCGACCCGGGCGTCGGCGAGCGCGCCCACCAGCGCTGCGCGCGCCCGCTCATCGTCACCGACGGCGACCTCGTGGCTGCGCACCGCCGACTCGCGCCCGACCTGCGCGGCCCAACGGCGTGCCACCTCTCCCCCGGCGGGGCCGAACGCGATGATCGTCCACCACCGGCCGGTGGTGTCGGCGACCGGCTCCGTGGGTGTGATCGCCCAGGCGGGGACGCTCGTCAGCTCGAGGGCAGGGGTCATCGGCCACCTCTCGGGGATATCAGTGGTTGACAGAGGTGCCTTTCAGGAAACCAGTGTTGCGTTTCGTGGATGTGACTTGGCTGTCTCGTCCGTTTGACATGTCACCGCCGCGCGGGCGGACATGTCACCGCCGTGCCGACGGGACGGCGCCCGCTACTGTCGCGTCATGCCCGTGCAGATCACCGTCATCGGGGCCGGCGTCGCAGGGTTGGCCGCGGCGATCGCGTTGCACCGGTCGGGCCACGAGGTCACGGTCCTCGAGCAGCGCACCGACATCTCCTCCGGTGCCGGCATCTCCATCTGGCCGAACGCGTTGGCCGCGCTCGACGAACTCGGGCTCGGCGAGGCGGTGCGCGCGTCGGGCGGCCGGGTGACCGGCGGTGCGATCCGCTGGCGCGACGGCGCGTGGCTGCGCCGGCCGGAACCGCACCGCATCGTGAAGGCTCTCGGTGAGCCCTTGGTCG